>NZ_LT629791.1:6729125-7058250 GCF_900105925.1 Jiangella alkaliphila
CGCTGCGCCGCCTCGACCATGCCCGGCGAGATGTCGGTGACGGTGACGTCGTCGAGCACGCCGGCCTGGCGCAGGTTCAGCGAGAAGAACCCGGTCCCGGCGCCGATCTCGAGGGCCCGCTCGTACGGCGCGAGCGGCGGGCCGGCGACGGCGGTGAACCGGTCGCGGGCGTAGGAGATGCAGCGATCGTCGAACGAGATCGACCACTTGTCGTCATAGGTCTGCGCCTCCCAGTCGTGGTAGAGCACCTGGGCGAGCTTGGTGTCGGACCAGGCCCGCTCGACGTCCTCCGCCGACGCCGGCTCGCGCGCGTCCCCCGTCATCATCGGCCCTCGAACGCGGCCTTGCCGGGGCCGTTCTCGATGAACGAGCGCATGCCGGTGGTGCGGTCGTCGGTGGCGAACAGCCCGGCGAACTGCTGGCGCTCCAGCTCCAGGCCGGTGTCGAGGTCGGTCGACAGGCCGCGGTCGATGGCCTCCTTGGCCGCCCGCAGCGCGTACGCGGGGCCTGAGGCGAACTTCGCCGCCCATGCGACGGCCGCCGCGTAGACGTCCTCCCCCGCGGGCACGACGCGGTCGACCAGGCCGATCGCCAGCGCCTCGTCGGCGCCGACCATGCGGCCGGTGAAGATCAGGTCCTTCGCCTTCGACGGGCCGACAAGCCGGGCCAGCCGCTGGGTGCCGCCGGCGCCGGGGATCAGCCCGAGCAGGATCTCGGGCTGGCCCAGCTTCGCGTCGGCGGCGACGAAGCGCAGGTCGCAGGCGAGCGTCAGCTCACAGCCGCCGCCCAGCGCGTAGCCTGTGACGGCGGCGACGGTCGGCTTCGGGATGCGGGCGATCGCGGTGAACGCGGCCTGCAGCGCCACCGAACGGTCGACCATGTCGGTGTAGGACCAGCGGGCCATCTCTTTGATGTCGGCGCCGGCCGCGAAGACCTTCTCGCCGCCGTAGACGACGACGGCGCGGACGTCGCGCCGCTCGGTCACCTCGGCCGCGGCCGCCAGCAGGCCGTCCTGCATGGCGGCGTCCAGGGCGTTCATCGGCGGCCGGTCCAGCCGGATGGTCCCGACGCCGTCCGCGACCTCCAGCCGCACCAGGTTCTCACTCATCCCGGCACCGTACCCCGACCCCGCGTCTAGCTGGACGAAGGGGAACTTGTCGGGACCATGAGCAACAATGCCCCGCGTGGATGTCGCGATGGAGCCTTGGCCCGGTCACTGGACCCCGCTCGGAGCCACCTACGACGTGGCGGCCACGAACTTCGCCCTCTGGGCGCCCGACGCGGAGCAGGTCGAGGTCTGCCTGTTCGACGAGGACGGCGCCGAGACCCGGCTGGTGCTGCCCAACCGCACCTTCGACATCTGGCACGGCGCGGTCCCCGGCGTGCGCCTCGGCCAGCGGTACGGGTTCCGGGTGCACGGCCCGTGGGACCCCGCCACCGGCCGCCGGTTCAACCCCGCGAAGCTGCTCACCGACCCGCACGCCCGCGCCGTCGACGGCGCGCTCACCGCGCACCCGGCGGTGTACGGCCACGTCCGCCCGTCCATGGAGGAGGGCGGCGACCACCGTGTCCGCGACGACCGCGACTCCGCCCCGTACGTCCCGAAGTCGGTGGTCGTCGACGTCCACCCGTTCGACTGGCGCGGCGACGCTCCCCCGCGGGTGCCGTGGGCCGAGACCGTCCTCTACGAGACGCACGTGCGCGGCTTCACCATGCGCCACCCCGACGTGCCCGAGGAACTGCGCGGCACCTACGCCGGCCTCGCCCACCCGGCCGCCATCGAGTACCTCACCAGCCTCGGCATCACCACCGTCGAGCTGCTGCCGGTGCACCAGTACGTCAGCGAGCCCGACTTCCTGCACCGCGGCTCGCTCAACTACTGGGGCTACAACACGCTGGCGTTCTTCGCGCCGCACAACGCCTACTCGGCGTCGGGCACGCGCGGCCAGCAGGTCGACGAGTTCAAGGCGATGGTCCGCGCGCTGCACGAGGCCGGGCTCGAGGTCATCCTCGACGTCGTCTACAACCACACCGCCGAGCAGGGCGACGGCGGCCCGACGCTGTCCTACCGCGGCATCGCGAACGAGGCGTACTACCACGTCGACCCCGCCGACCGGTCCCGCTACCTCGACTACACCGGCACCGGCAACACCTTCCGCGTCGCCCACCCGCAGGTGCTCGGCCTGGTCATGGACTCGCTGCGGTACTGGGTCGGCGAGATGCACGTCGACGGGTTCCGCTTCGACCTCGCGTCGGCGCTGGCCCGGTCGATGCACGACGTCGACATGCTCGGCTCGTTCATGACCGTCATCGGGCAGGACCCGGTGCTGCGCGAGGTGAAGCTGATCGCCGAGCCGTGGGACATCGGCCCCGGCGGCTACCAGGTCGGCGAGTTCCCGCACCTGTGGACCGAGTGGAACGACCGCTACCGCGACTCCGTCCGCGACCACTGGCGCGGCGCCGCGGCCGGCGTCCGCGACCTCGCCTACCGGCTGTCCGGCTCGTCCGACCTCTACGCCGACGACCGCCGCCGCCCGTACGCGTCCATCAACTACGTCACCGCGCACGACGGCTTCACCATGCGCGACGTCGTCTCCTACGACCGCAAGCACAACGAGGCCAACGGCGAGGAGAACCGCGACGGGACGAACGACAACCGCTCGTGGAACCACGGCGTCGAAGGCGACGCCGACGGGGCGCTGCGCGAGCTGCGGTCGCGTCAGGTGAAGAACATGCTGACGACGATGCTGCTGTCGACCGGCGTGCCGATGCTGCTCTCCGGCGACGAGCTGGGCCGCACGCAGCGGGGCAACAACAACGCGTACTGCCAGGACAACGAGATCAGCTGGATCGACTGGTCGCTGGCGGCCGAGTACCCGGAGCTGCTCGAGCACGTCCGCCGGCTGCTGAGGTTTCGCCGCGCCCACCCGGTCGTCCGGCAGCGGCGGTTCTTCGAGGGCGTCCCGGTCGTCGAGGGCGGCCGCAAGGACATCGCCTGGTTCGCCCCGTCCGGCGCGGAGATGACCGAGGCCGAGTGGCACGACGGGTCGCTGCGCACGCTCGGCATGTACCTCAACGGCGAGGGCATCCGGTCCCGCGGGGTGCGCGGCGAGCCGATCCTGGACGAGTCGTTCCTGCTGTACGTCCACGCCGGCGCCGACGACCTCGACGTGCGGCTGCCGGGCCGGTTCTGGGCGACGTCGTACGAGGTCGTGCTGGACACCGCGGCCGCCGGGACGGACGGCCGGCGGCACCGCGCAGCCGCCCGGGTGCGGCTGGCCGGGCGCAGCTGTCTGCTGTTGCGCGTGATCGACTGAATCCCTCCGGGGTGGTTGTTCGTACCAACTGATATGAACACTTCGTTTCACACCGGGTCCCGCCGAGCGCGCCTGATCGGCGTCGCCGCGGTGGCCCTGCTTGCACTGAGCGCGTGCGGCTCCGAGTCGTCCTCCGATTCCGGCGGCGACGACACGCAGACGGTGGACGGCATCGTCGGCACCCGGGAGATCCCGGACTTCGCGACCGTCCTCACCGACGCCGACGGCAACACGCTCTACACGACGGACGCCGAGGCCGACGGCACCATCCTGTGCGTCGACGGCTGCGTGGACTTCTGGCCGCCCCTCGAGATGACCGCCTCCGAGGTCCCGTCCGGCGTCGACGGCGTGGACGGCGAGTTCGGCGTGATCGCGCGGCCGGACGGCTCCGACCAGCTCACCCTCGACGGCCGCCCCCTCTACACCTTCGCCGACGACTCCGGCCCCGGCTCGTTCGTCGGCGACGGCTTCGAGGACGACTTCCAGGGCACCCACTTCGTCTGGCACGCCGTCACCACCGACGGCTCGACGTCCGACAGCGACCAAGGCGGCGGCTACACCTACTGACCGATCCCGGAGTGGCGGTTTGGTGGTGCCCTGACGCCAGTGAACCGCCACTCAGGAGTTGTCCACAGGCGGCTTTTGGCGAGGCGCCGAATTTCGCACAGGATCTCCTGGTGTCTCGTGAACGTGCGCTGGCCGTCGCCAAGAGCCAGGACGGCCTGATCACCCGCAAGCAGGCGCTGGCGGCCGGTCTCTCGCCCGACGCGATCCGGCACGCCATCCGGCCCGGCGGACCGTGGTCATCGGTGTTGCCTGGGCTCTACTCGGCGTCGAACGGGCCGCTCACGACGATCCAGCGGCTACGCGCCGCGGTCCTGCACTCCGGCGAGGACGCTCTCGTCACGGGTGCCTGGGGCTGCGACCTGGCCGGTCTTCGGTACGGTCCGCCCGCAGGCGACGAGGTCGACGTGGTGGTCGGCTGGGCCTCCGGGCGCCGGAGCCTCGGGTTCGTCCGGGTGCACCGCGCCAGACGGCGACCAGAGGCGCAGCACTGGGTCGACGACACGGGGATCGATGACTCCGGCCGGCCGATCGCCGACCTCCTGGACTCGCTGGACGCCGGCCCGGCGCCGGGTGTCATCCCGGTCGTCTCCGCGGCTCACGCCGTCGTCGACACGGTCGTCCGGACGGCGCTCCTCCCGCCGAGCTGGCGGCCGGCCTGCGCCCGCCGGGACGGCTGCCCCGACTGCTGGGACGGGCCGGGGCACCGCGTGCTCGCGCTGCGCAACGTCCGCGCCCTGATGTGCGAGGTCGTCCAGCGGCGCCGCACCTCCCTGCCGGTGCTGCGGACCGAGGTGGCGGCCGCGCCTCATCGCGGCGGTGCGCTGGTCAGGCACGCGATGCGCGACATCGACGCCGGCTGCCGGTCGGCACCCGAGTGCGAGCTGCGCGACCTCGTCCGGACGAGCCGGGTACTGCCAGAACCACGCTGGAACCAAGCGCTCCCCGGCCAGCGTGGCATCTATCCGGACGCGTGCTGGGAACGAGCGCGCCTGGTCGCCGAGGTCGACTCGCGCAGCTTCCACGGCTTCGGCGACGCGCCCGAACGCACCGAACAACGCCGGGCCCGCTATGCCGCTCTCGGCTGGCGGGTGCTGCCGCTGTCGCCGGCCCGGCTGCGGGGCGAGCCCCAGGAGGTGCTGCGTGAGATCGAGTCGGCCTATCTGAGTGGCGGTTCGGTGGTGCCATGACCCCACCGAACCGCCACTCTCACTCCGGGAGGGCGGCGAGGCCGAGCTCGCTGTCGTCCGAGAGGAGCGGGTGCTTGGGCACGACGCGGACGGTGTAGCCGAAGGCGCCGGTGCGGTCGAGCGGGACTTCGCCGTCGAAGCGGTAACCGCCGTCGTCCTGGCGCTCGCTCATGGTCATCGGGGTGACGGCGGGCTCGCGCAGGTTGTCGCCGTCGTCGACGGGGCCGTGGACGACCTGGACGGAAACGTCCGACGGCGTCAGCGTGCCCAGGGTGACGAAGGCGTGCACCTGGAGCGTCTGGCCGCGCTCGAAGGTGTCGACGGTGGTGGTCTCGACGTGGTCGACGCGGACGAGCGGCCAGGCGGCGCGGACCTGCTCCTTCCAGTCGGCCAGCGACACGGCGCCGTCGAAGTCGGAGTTCAGCGAGCGGCTGGAGTCGGCGGCCGGGGTGTAGAGCTGCTCGACGTAGTCGCGGACCATGCGGGTGGCCTGCACCTTCGGGCCGAGCGTGGTGAGCGTGTGGCGCAACTGCTCGACCCAGCGGCGCGGGATGTCGTCGCCGTCGACGTCGTAGAAGCGGGGGCCGATCTCGTTCTCGAGCAGCTCGTACAGCGCGGTCGCCTCGAGCTCGTCGCGGTACGACGGGTCGTCGACGCCCTCGGCCGAGGGGATGTCCCAGCCGTTGACGCCGTCGGACCACTCGTCCCACCAGCCGTCGCGGATGGACAGGTTCAGCCCGGCGTTGAGCGCCGCCTTCATGCCGGACGTGCCGCACGCCTCATACGGGCGCAGCGGGTTGTTCAACCACACGTCGCAGCCGGGGTACAGCGCCTGCGCCATGCCGATGCCGTAGTCCGGCAGGAACACGATGCGGTGCCTGATCTCCGGGTCGTCGGCGAAGCGGACCATCTCCTGGATCATCCTCTTGCCGCCGTCGTCGGCCGGGTGCGCCTTGCCGGCGATGACGAACTGGACCGGACGCTCCGGGTGCAGCAGCAGCGCCTTCAGCCGGCCGGCGTCGCGCAGCATGAGCGTGAGCCGCTTGTACGACGGCACCCGGCGGGCGAAGCCGATGGTGAGGATGCCGGGGTCGAGGACGTCGTCGATCCAGCCCAGCTCGGCCTCGCCGGCGCCGCGGCCGTGCCAGGAGTAGCGCAGCCGCGTGCGGGCCGACTCGACCAGCCGAGCCCGCAGCGCGCGCTTCGTCGACCACAGGTCGGCGTCGGAGACGGTGGCCGTGGCGGCCTTCCAGCCGCCGCCGGCGATCGCCTTCTCCTCCAGCCGCAGGATCTCCGGCGCCACCCACGTCGGCGCGTGCACGCCGTTGGTGATCGACCCGATCGGCACCTCGCGCTGGTCGAACGACGCCCACAGCCCGGCGAACATGCCGCGGCTGACCTCGCCGTGCAGCGTGCTGACGCCGTTCGCGCGCGACGCCAGCCGCAGCCCCATGACGGCCATGTTGAAGACGGACCGGTCGCCGCCCTCGTAGTCCTCGGTGCCGAGCGCGAGGATCTGCTCGACCGGCAGGCCCGGGCTGGCGTTGTCGCCGCCGAAGTGCTGCTCGACGAGGTCGAGCGGGAACCGGTCGATGCCGGCGGGCACCGGGGTGTGCGTGGTGAAGACGGTGCCGGCGCGGGTGAACTCCAGCGCCGCCTCGTACGTCAGCCCGCGCTCCTCGACCAGCTCACGGATGCGCTCCAGGCCGAGGAAGCCGGCGTGCCCCTCGTTGGTGTGGAACACCTCGGGCGCCGCTGCGCCGGTGATGCGGCAGTACGCCCGCACCGCCCGCACGCCGCCCACGCCGAGCAGCATCTCCTGCAGCAGCCGGTGCTCGCGGCTGCCGCCGTAGAGCCGGTCGGTGACGTCGCGCTCGGCCGGGCCGTTGTCGTCGATGTAGGAGTCGAGCAGCAGCAGCGGCACCCGGCCTACCTGCGCCACCCAGACGGCCGCCGTGAGCACCCGCCCGCCGGGCATGCCGACGGTGATGTGCGCCGGCTTGCCGTCCGGCTCGCGCAGCCTGACCAGCGGCAGGTTGTCGGGGTCGACGACGGGGTAGCGCTCCTGCTGCCAGCCCTCGCGCGACAGCGACTGCACGAAGTACCCGTGCCGGTAGAGCAGCCCGACGCCGATGATCGGCACGCCGAGGTCGCTGGCCGCCTTCAGGTGGTCGCCGGCCAGGATGCCGAGGCCGCCGGAGTACTGCGGCAGCACGTGGGTGATGCCGAACTCGGGCGAGAAGTACGCGACGCCCCGCGGCGCGCGTCCGTCGTGGTCCTGGTACCAACGCGCCTCGGTCAGGTACTGCTGGAGGTCGTCGTGGGCCGCCCTGACCAGGCCCAGGAAGGCGGGGTCGGCGGCCAGCTCGGCCAGTCGTTCGGGCCGCACCTCGCCGAGCAGCCGGACGGGGTCGTGTCCGACCTCGGCCCACAGCCGCGGTTCGACGGCGGAGAACAGTTCCTGCGTCGGCTGATGCCACGACCACCGCAGGTTCGTGACGAGATCGCCGAGCGCGGCGAGCGGCTCGGGGAGGACGGTACGGACCATGAGTCGTCGAATCGCACGCACGCGCCCCACGCTAGTGCCTGACTGTTACACGAGCCTTACCGACGGACGAGCGGACGGCGACCCCGGAGGGTCGGGCGAGGCCGGCGGCGAGACGGGGCCGGAGGTCCCATCGAAGTCGTCGGCGCGAGACGCAGGACCCGAGTGCCCGTTCCTGGGGCTCGCCCAAGCCGACGAGCGGACGGCGATCGGTCGCCGTCCGCTCGTCTGCCGTGCGCGTCAGTAGACGGGTTGCGTCTGCGGGTTCAGCTCGTCGTCGCGCTGGCCCTTGGCCGGCGCGACCCTCGGATCACGCAGGTTGAAGACATCGAAGCCGCGCTGGATCTCGTTGGAGTAGATGTAGCCGTTGTAGTAGTACGTCGACCACGCGCCGGCGATCGACTGACCGGTCCACGGACCCCGGTCGAACCAGGCGAACTCCGTCGGGTTGTAGGGGTCGGTGAAGTCGAACACCGAGATGCCGCCCTGGTACCACGCCTGGACGAAGATGTCCTTGCCCGGCACCGGGATCAGCGAGCCGTTGTGCGCCACGCAGTTCTCCGTGCTCGCCTGCTCGCGCGGGATCTTGTAGTACGACGCGAACTCCAGCGAGTCGCCGTCCCACGTGTAGATGGCGTTGGCGCCGCGGTTCGGACCGGTCGTCGGGTTGCAGGTCGCGCCGCTGCCGCCGCCCAGCTCGTCGGTGAAGATGATCGACGTGCCGTCGTTGTTGAACGTCGCCGAGTGCCAGAACGCGAAGTTCGGGTCGCGCACCTGGTCGAGGATCACCGGATTCACCGGGTCGCTGATGTCGAAGACGACGCCGTCACCCATGCAAGCGCCGGCCGCCAGGCCGAGGTGCGGGTAGGCGGTGATGTCGTGGCAGCCGGCGGTGTTGCCGCCCTGGTTGGCGGCGTCGGGGAAGAGCACCGGCTCGGCGACGACGGCCGCCGCCGTCGGCTCGTCGAGCGGGACGTCGATGATCGAGATCTTGTCGTGCGGCGGCTGGCAGTCGGCCAGCCCCACGTTGGGCCCGTACGAAGAGACGTAGATGTACACGCTCTCCTCGGCCGGCACCAGGGTGTGCGTGTGCGAACCGCACTTGGTCTCGACCGCGGCGATGTAGCGCGGGTTGCGCACGTCGCTGATGTCGAAGATCTTCATGCCCTCCCAGTAGTCCCGCCCTGCCGTGTCGCTGATGTTGGGCAGGTTCGTCGCGCTGCAGGACTCGTCGGTCCAGCGCGAGTCGGTGGACAGGAAGAGCAGGTCGCCGTAGACGGTGATGTCGTTCTGCGAGCCCGGGCAGAGCACCTGGGTCACCTGCTCGGGCTTACGCGGGTTCGAGATGTCGTAGATCGTGAACCCGTTGTAGTTGCCCGCGAAGGCGTACTTGCCCTGGAACGCCAGGTCGGAGTTGAGCGCGTTGGCGGGCGTGAACGGACCCACCTTGGGCAGCGTCGACACGAGGCTCAGGTTGGGCGAGCCGGCCGTCTCGCCCGGCTCCAGGATGCTCGCCGCAGCCGGCGCCTCGGTGATCTGCGCCAACTCGGCCTCGGTGAGGCAGTTCTCCTCGAAGTTGTCGCCCAGGCCCTCGAGGGCTTCGGCGTTCGCGCACTCCTCCGCCGACGAGTCACGCAGCAGGTCGGCGTCGTCCGCGGCGGAGGTCCCGATCGCTCCGAGGGCCAGACCGCTGCTCACCAGGGCGGTCACGGCCAAGCCGGCCGCCGTCCTTCTCCAACGATGTCCGATCATGCGCACACCTCACCGGGGGTAGAGAGGATGACCCGATCATGGTCAAGGGTGACAATAACGACTAGCAACATGATTAGCCATACTTTTGTCACATTCCCGCGAAACATCGACGTGTCCGTTTGATGACACCCTTTCGACTCCCTGTGATCCGGCCGTACGCTGGGCCGATCCACCCCGGCGACCAGGAGGAACGATGCCCCGCGTGACCATCGGCACGGCGGCGGCCGCAGCGGTCGCCGCCCTGCTCGCACTGGCCGGCTGCGGTGGCGACAGCGGCACCGGCCGCGGCGTCCCGGCCAGCACGACGACGGCCACCTCGGACACCCGCGTCATCGAGCCCGGCCGGCCGGGCGAGACGGCGACCGTCATCGAGCCCGGCGAGGACATCGAGATCGTCGAGGGCGGCTACAACGAGACCGACGTCCGGTTCGTGGAGCAGATGATCCCGCACCATCGGCAGGCGCTGGCGATGGCCGAACTGGCCCAGGAGCGTGCCCAGGACGAGCGGGTCATCCTGGTGGCGGACCGCATCGCGGCCGGGCAGGGCCCGGAGATCACCGCGCTCGAGGCCTGGCTCACCGACCGCGACCTGCCCGTGCCGCCGGCCGACACCGAGCACGACCACGGCCTGCCCGGCATGATCACGCCGCTGCAGCTGGAGCAGCTCGGCAACACCGAGGGCGCCGAGTTCGACGAGCTGTTCCTCACCTACATGAGCCAGCACCACGCCGGCGCGATCGAGATGGCCGACGCCGCACTGACCGGCGGCATGGACCAGCCGGCGCTCGAGCTCGCCACCGATGTGAGCGTCACGCAGGGCATCGAGATCGACCGCATGAGCGAGCTCCTCGACAGCCTCTGACCAGCCCGGATGAGACGGGTTTGCACGGCCGCGCGGCAACTGGGAACAATGGGACGAACCGCCCGGAACGGCAGCGTCGCCGACCTGCGCGCACCACTCATCGGCTCACGCGGCTGATCATCTCGCACCACCCACGTCCCCCGACAACGACGTCACGAGAGGTCATCGTGCGTACCGAACCGAGCGCTGGGGCCGCCGTCTGCGCCGCCCTTACCATCGAAGGGTGCCGGCGATGAGCGAGATCCGGCCGCCGGACGTCCAGGCCGAGCGGCAGGGCTGGGTGCTGCCCGCCCGGGGCACCGACCCCGAGTGGTTCAAGCGCGCCGTCTTCTACGAGGTCCTGGTGCGGTCGTTCTACGACTCCCAGGGCGACGGTATCGGCGACCTCGAGGGCCTCACCCGCAAGCTGGACTACCTGCAGTGGCTGGGCGTCGACTGCCTGTGGCTGCCGCCGTTCTTCCCGTCACCGCTGCGCGACGGCGGCTACGACGTGGCCGCCTACATGGACGTCGCGCCCGAGTTCGGCACGCTCGAGAACTTCTCGCAGTTCGTGGCCGCCGCGCACAGCCGCGGCATGCGGGTCATGACCGACCTCGTGATGAACCACACCAGCGACCAGCACCCGTGGTTCCAGGCCTCCCGCGAGGATCCGGACGGCCCCTACGGCGACTTCTACGTCTGGGCCGACGACGACACCGGCTACCCCGACGTCCGCATCATCTTCGGCGACACCGAGGCGTCGAACTGGACGTACGACCCGGTGCGCCGGCAGTACTTCTGGCACCGGTTCTTCGGTCACCAGCCCGACCTCAACTTCGACAACCCGGCCGTGCACGAGGCGATGCTCGACGTCGTCCGGTTCTGGCTGCGGCTGGGGGTCGACGGGTTCCGGCTCGACGCCGTCACGTACCTCTACGAGAAGGAGGGCACGAACGGCGAGAGCCTGCCCGAGACGCACGCCTTCCTGAAGAAGGTGCGCAAGGTGATGGACGACGAGTTCCCCGACACCGTGCTGCTGTGCGAGGCCAACCAGTGGCCCAGCGAGGTGGTCGAGTACTTCGGCGACCCCGGCGTCGGCGGCGACGAGTGCCACATGGCGTTCAACTTCCCCGTCATGCCGCGCATCTTCATGGCGGTGCGGCGCGAGTCGCGCTACCCGATCAGCGAGATCATGGCGCAGACGCCGCAGATCCCGTCCGGCTGCCAGTGGGGCGTGTTCCTGCGCAACCACGACGAGCTGACGCTCGAGATGGTCACCGACGAAGAGCGCGACTACATGTGGTCCGAGTACGCCAAGGACCCGCGCATGAAGGCCAACCTGGGCATCCGCCGGCGGCTGGCGCCGTTGCTCGAGAACGACGTCAACCAGATCAAGCTGTTCAACGCGCTGCTGCTGTCGCTGCCCGGCTCGCCGGTCCTGTACTACGGCGACGAGATCGGCATGGGCGACAACATCTGGCTGGGCGACCGCGACTCCGTCCGCACCCCGATGCAGTGGACGCCCGACCGCAACGCCGGATTCTCCACCGCCGACCCCGGCCGGCTGGACCTCCCGGTCGTCATGGACGCCGTCTACGGCTACCAGGTCACCAACGTCGAGGCGCAGCTGGCGAACAAGTCGTCGCTGCTGCACTGGACCCAGCGGATGATCGAGGTGCGCAAGCAGAACCCGGCGTTCGGGCTGGGCGACTTCGTCGACCTCGGCGGGTCCAACCCGACGGTGCTCACGTACGTGCGCACGTTCGGCGACGACATCGTGCTGTGCGTCAACAACCTGTCCCGCTTCCCGCAGCCGGTCGAGCTGGACCTGCGCCGGTACGAGGGCATGCAGCCGGTCGAGCTGCTCGGCAGCGTGCGGTTCCCCGCCATCGGCGAGCTGCCGTACCTGCTGACGCTCGGCTCGCACGGCTTCTACTGGTTCCGGCTGGCCAGGCTGCCGGAGGAGTCGATGCCGTGACGCCGGACCAGCGGTTGTCCGAGGCGGTGGCGCTGCTGCCCGAGTGGCTGCGCCACCAGCACTGGTTCACCGGCGGGCGCACCGGGCCGCTGGGCGTGCGCCCGGTGGCGACGACGCTGCTGCACGACGGCGAGCCGCGGGTGTGGCATCTGCTGGCCGAGGTCACGCACGACGACGGCGCCGACGTCTACCAGGTGCCGCTGTCGGTGCACAGCCGGCGCTCGGACCGCCTCGACCACGTGCACCTCGGCCACACCGCCGACGGCCACGTGTACGACGCCCTGCACGACAAGGAGGCGACAGCGGTCCTGCTGGACCACTTCGCCGACGACGCGGCGCCGGTCGAGGGCGTGCGGTTCCATGTGCGGCCCGACGTCAAGGTGCCCTACGGCGAGTCGTCGCTGGTGCTGCCCGGCGAGCACCACAACACCAGCCTGGCCTACGGCGACTCCGCGCTGCTCAAGGTGTTCCGCCGGGTGCACTCCGGCCTGAACCCCGACGTCGAGCTGCACGAGGCGCTCAGCGACGCCGGCTGCACGCTGGTCGCGCCGCTGCTCGGCTGGATCGACGGCGACTGGACCGGCGACGACGGCGGCAGCGTCACGGGCAGCCTGGCGATGCTGCGCGGCTACCTGACGACGGCGTCCGACGGCTGGGCGCTGGCCACGGCGAGCGTCCGCGACCTCTACGCCGAGGGCGACCTGCACGCCGACGAGGTGGGCGGCGACTTCGCGGCCGAGGCGTACCGCCTGGGCATGTCCACGGCGCGGGTGCACGAGACGCTGGCCGAGGTGCTGCCCACCGGCACCATGGCGCCGGCGGACCTGAACGCCCTCGCCGACACGATGACCGGGCGGCTGGAGCGCGCCGTCGCCGTCGTCCCCGAACTGGAGCGCTTCGCGGCCGGGCTGCGGGCGCACTACGACGTCCTGCGCGAGCGCCGCGACCCGGTCGCCGTCCAGCGCATCCACGGCAGCTACCACCTGGGGCAGGTGCTGCGCACCGTCCTGGGCTGGAAGCTGGTCGACTTCGAGGGCGAGCTGATGGCGCCGGTCGCCGAGCGGCGGGCCATGCACTCCCCCGTCCGCGACGCCGCGCAGATGCTCCGCTCGTTCGACTACGCGGCCAGGCACCTGCTGATCACCGACCACCCGCCGGAGGACCCCGCACACGACCAGCTCGCCTATCGCGCCCAGGAGTGGACCCAGCGCAACAGCGAGGCGTTCTGCAACGGCTACGCGTCGGCCTCGCAGCTGGACCCCCGCGACGAGCCGGAGCTGCTGGCGGCGTACGAGTCCGACACCGCGGTGTACGAGGTGGTCTTCGAGGCGCGCCGGCGGCCCACCTGGCTGCCCATCCCGCTGGCCGCGGTGGAACGGCTGGCGCGACCGGTCTGAGCGTCGAGGTAGGCTCTTCTCCGGGCACCTGACCTCGAAGGAGAGTGGATGACGGAGTACGTGTCCGTCCACCCGGACCGGTTACGTGATCTTGCTCGCAAGCTGCAGGCTGCCGCGAGCACCGTACGTGAGAAGGCCCCTGGCATCGTCAGCGGCATCGAGGGCTGGGACGGGTCGTTCAGCGGTGCGAAGCTGACCGAGCTCGCCGACTGGCTCGACGACCAGTGGCAGCCGATGTTCGACCGCGCCGACCTCGCCACCACCGCGGCCAACCAGCCGTCGTACTCGACGCCCGGCAACGTGATGTACGCCGTCCCGTTCGACATCACCGAGCAGGACCTCGCCGAAGAGGGCCGCCAAGACGCCCTCGACCTGCACGAGGCGATGAACAGCGACGACGAGGCCATCCGCAACGAGGCGCAGCGCGAGGCCGCCGAGGCCATGGAGGCACACGCCGACGACCCCGCCTACCTGGAGGCGTTCTACAACAACGGCGGCGCCGAGGTCATCACGACGATGAGCCGGCAGATCGCCGAGCAGGGCGTGCCGCCGTCGGAGCAGAACCAGAACCGGCTGCGGCTGTTCGCCACCGGTGTCGCCGCGGTGAGCCGGTTCTCCGAGAGCGGCGAGGTGACGCTGAATCAGGGGGCGCTCGACCCGCTGAGCTCGGTCGACAACACCCTCCAGAACGGCATCATGATGATGTACGGGCCGGGCGGCGACCAGTACGGCTCGGCGTTCCTGCGCACCGTCGCCGACAACGCGCTGCAGTGGCGCGAGGACAACGACCCGCCGCGGCCGTCCTACAGCGCGCCGATGGTGGCCGGCACCAGCTACGTGCCCGGTGGCTACGTCCAGAACGACGACGACTGGTGGACCCGCATCGGCATCGACGTCGACTACCTCGACAACAACATCGAGGACGCCGCCAACGGCATGGAGCTGATGCAGCAGTTCGACCCGGTCAACTCGATCCTGAACCGCACCGGGCAGAACCCCGAGGCGAGCCGGCAGCTGCTCAACGGTTCCGACGGCCTCGAGAACGCCCAGCGGCTGATCGACTACGACTGGCAGTCCCCCGGCGCCGTGCCGCACGACGACAGCGGCCCGGCGGCCAGCGTGCTGATCGCCGCCACCCAGGACCGCGGTGACGAGCAGGGCCAGGAGTCCGCGACCGCCGCCGCGAACATCTTCCAGGCCGGCTACGACCTCAGCACACGCGAGCGCGACGACTACGACAAGGAGCAGCTCCCGGGGTTGCCCTCGTCGCTGGCCGAGGCGATGTCGGTGGTCGCCACGGCGTACGCGCCGGACATGGCGAACTCGACCTCGCAGCCCAACGTCGACATCAACGAGGTCATCCGCAACGAGCAGGGCTTCTGGGTGGTGCAGAGCAACACGACCCTCATGAACGGCTTCCTGAAGACGTTCATGACCGACCCCGAGGCGGCGGGCGCCTTCCGCGGCTCGGTGCTGGCACAGATGACGGCGGCCGCCGAGCTGCAGTCCACCAACCCCGAGGCCGCCGACATGCTCACCGACTACGGCTACCTCAACGGCATGGTGTCGATCGCCTTCGCCGACCAGGACTTCACCGAGGCCGAGGCCCAGGACGCGGCCAACCAGCAGGCGCAGTCCTACTTCGACGCCGCGTCGGGCATCCTCGACGCCGTGCCGCTGGGCAAGGAGTCCTACGAGTTCATCCGCTCGGCCGCCGTCGCCTCGGCCGGGCTGAGCAAGGAGAGCCTGTTCCCCACCGACGGCGCACAGCAGGTCGAGAGCGAGGTCCAGCACACGATGCTGACGGACATCGCCGAGATGCGCACCTACGTCGCGCAGGGCTACGTCAACTCCGGCGCCTACCCGCTGCCGGAGGACGCGTCGTTCGCGACCAACGGGATCATCGATCCGCAGGGCGACGCCGAGATGGCCGCGTTCGACGACTGGTGGAACAACCGGCCGCAGAACCTCCCGGCCGCCGACAACGCGCAGGAGGGCTTCGAGGACGCCACCAACGTGTTCGCGCCCAACGACGACCGCTTCGACGACCCGCCGAAATAGGAGTTCGCCATGCCCGTCCCCTACGTCGAAGAGTGCAACACGTCGATGAGCCTCGTGCGCACAGCGGCCGGCGACATCGAGGAGGCCATCCAGGTGGTCCGCGACCTGCTCGGCACCGAGACGTGGACCGGCTCCCAGGCCACCGCCTGGGAGACCGAGTTCGACGGCTTCGCCACCCCGGCGACGAACAGCCTCGGCACCCCGCTGGACGAGGCGATCCAGACCTGCCGCGACAACGCCGCCGAGTGGCAGGCGGAGAGCGCGGGCACGGGCGCCCGCTGACGCCGGCCGTCAGGGCAGCGGCAACTGGAGCAGGCTGCTGCAGACCTGGTCGGCGACGACCAGCCGCTCCTGCCAGACGGCGACCGCGATCGGCAGCGCCAGGTGCGCGGCCGTGGCCTCGGTGTCGGCGTCGTCGCAGTCCGTGTCGTCGCCGTCCGGGCGCGCCCCGGCGGCGAGCAGGTCGACACCGTCGGGCGTGATGTGCACGACCCCGCCGCCGTCGGAGGCCGCGGTGGCCGTGGTGGCATAGAGCCCGTCGGCGCCGTCGCCGACGACGGCGGTGAGCGTCTGGCCGTCCAGCTCCGGGGGCAGCGACCACGAGGACCGGCCGGTCTCCTGGAGCGACTCGTCGAGCAGCACCAGCTCGGTGTCCGTGAGCACGGCGACGCCGGCGTCCGTGCGGGCGCTGGCGACGATGCCCTCGACCGGCGGCGTCGACGGCTCGGCGCCGGTCGGGTCGGCGGCGCCGCCGGTGATCGTCCACCAGGTGCCGGCCCACTGGATGTAGGTGGCGTCAGGCAGCTCGAGCAGGCCGGACACCGGCACGTTCTCGACGCCGTCGGTCAGGGTGGCGACCTCGGTGAAGCCGCCGTCGTCGAGGCTGACGGTCCCCAGCGTCGCGGTGTCGGTCTCGTCGACGAGCACCAGGACGGTCTCGTCGCCGGCGAGCGCGGTGACCGGTGCGTGCCAGGGCCGGTCGCCCTCGTCGCCGAGCGCCTCGGCGGTGCCGCCGGGCGCGAGCGTGAACAGGCTGCGGCGCCACTGGCTGCCCAGCAGGTCGCCGCCGGGCTCGACGGTCAGGAAGACGGGCAGCGCCACGGGGGCGCCGGGGACCGGCTGAGTGCCGGTCAGCGGCTCGCCGGTGCCGTCGCCGAGGAGCCTGGTCAGCCGGCCCTCCTGGGGCTCGGGCAGACCGGACGACGTCGGGCTCGGCTCGTCGCCGTCACCCCCGCCGTCGCATGCTGCCGTCGTCGCCGTCAGCAGGATCGCGGCCATGACCGCCGTCACTCTCGCAGCACGCACGAGACACAACGCTATAGCGTCGGCGGCCCGATAGGCTCGGCGGATGATCGACGCACAGCGGCTCCTGGGCGAGGTCGACCTGCATCTCATCGGTGAGGGCCGGCACGAGCGGCTCTGGGACGTGCTGGGCGCCCGCGTCACGACCATCGACGGCGTCGAGGGCACCGCGTTCACCGTCTGGGCGCCCAACGCGCGGCACGTGCAGGTGGCCGGCGACTTCAACGGCTGGGACGGCGGCTGGCACCCGATGACCCAGGTGGGCGGCGGCGTGTGGGCGGTGTTCGCCCAGGGTGTCGGCGCCGGCGCGGTGTACAAGTTCAAGGTGCACGGCGCCGACGGCCACTGGCGCGACAAGGCCGACCCCATGGCCTTCCGCACCGAGGTGCCACCCGCGCAGGCGTCGATCGTCCACCAGTCGCGCCACGAGTGGAACGACGAGGTGTGGCTCGCGCAGCGGCCCAACTCGCTGCACGCGCACCCGATGTCGGTCTACGAGGTGCACCTGGGGTCGTGGCGGCGCGGCCGGTCCTACCGCGAGCTGGCCGTCGAGCTGGCCGAGTACGTCACCGAGCTGGGCTTCACCCACGTCGAGTTCCTGCCGGTCGCCGAGCACCCGTTCGGCGGGTCGTGGGGCTACCAGGTGACGTCGTACTACGCGCCGACGGCCCGGTTCGGCCACCCCGACGACTTCAAGTTCCTGGTCGACACCCTGCACCAGGCCGGCATCGGCGTGCTGCTGGACTGGGTGCCCGCGCACTTCCCGCGCGACGACT
Organism: Jiangella alkaliphila; assembly: GCF_900105925.1. Lineage (NCBI taxonomy): Bacteria > Bacillati > Actinomycetota > Actinomycetes > Jiangellales > Jiangellaceae > Jiangella > Jiangella alkaliphila. Next base: position 6,746,849 of record NZ_LT629791.1, read on the forward strand.
GGGCGCTGGCCCGCTTCGACGGCACCCCGCTCTACGAGCACGCCGACCCGCGCCGCGGCGAGCACCCCGACTGGGGCACGTACGTCTTCGACTTCGGCCGCCCCGAGGTGCGCAACTTCCTGGTCGCCAACGCCCTGTACTGGCTGACGGAGTACCACGTCGACGGCCTGCGCGTCGACGCGGTCGCGTCGATGCTGTACCTCGACTACTCCCGGCCCGAGGGCGCGTGGCTGCCGAACTCGCACGGCGGGCGCGAGAACCTCGACGCGATCGCGTTCCTCCAGGAGACCAACGCCACGTCGTACCGGTCGGTGCCGGGCATCGTCAGCGTCGCCGAAGAGTCGACCGCCTGGCCCGGCGTCACCCGTCCCACCCATCTCGGCGGCCTCGGGTTCGGGCTGAAGTGGAACATGGGCTGGATGCACGACTCGCTGGCCTACCTGTCCCGCGACCCGATCCACCGGCAGTTCCACCACCATCAGATGACGTTCTCGATGATGTACGCGTTCAGCGAGAACTTCGTCCTCCCCCTCTCCCACGACGAGGTCGTGCACGGGAAGGGCTCGCTGCTCGGCAAGCTGCCCGGCGACCGCTGGCAGCAGCTGGCCACGCTGCGCGCGTTCTACGCCTACATGTGGGCGCACCCCGGCAAGCAGCTGCTGTTCATGGGCGGCGAGCTCGGCCAGGAGTCCGAGTGGGCCGAGTCGCGCGAGCTCGAGTGGTGGCTGCTCGACCGCCCCGGCCACGCCGGCGTGCAGCGGCTGGTCACCGACCTCAACCGGGTGTACCGGTCGGCGCCGGAGCTGTGGTCGCTCGACTCCGACCCGGCCGGCTTCGAGTGGATCGACGCCAACGACGCCACCGGCAACGTGTTCTCGTTCCTCCGCCACGGCCCCGACGGCGAGCTGCTGGCCTGCGTCGCGAACTTCAACGCGATGCCGCACGAGGGCTACCGGCTGGGGCTGCCGCACGCCGGACCCTGGCAGGAGGCGCTGAACACCGACGCCGAGGTGTACGGCGGCTCCGGGGTCGGCAACCTCGGCGAGGTCGTCGCCGTCGACGAGCCCTGGCACGGCCGGCCGGCGTCCGTCACGCTGCGGGTGCCGCCGCTGGCCACCCTCTGGCTCCGCCCGGCGTGATCGTGAGGGGCGGTTTGCTGGTGCTATAGCCCAATGCCGTTAAGTTAGGGCGGTTTTGCTGGCCCGGCGAACTTTGATCTTGTGGGTGGCGTGGCTGGGTGGGCGGGTCTGGTCTCGTCGTTTGGCTTTGAAGGTGTTCCGGGGTGGTTTCTTGACGCGCTGCGTGACGCGGGCTCGTCGTGGCGGGTTGAGGTCGCTGCTGATGGCGGCGATGGCCAGGACGCGCGTGTTCTGGTCGAGTCGGCCGGCGGTGATGGTGTCTCGGGTGACGCGGATGGTGATGGTGAAGGAGATCCGGCGCGGGTCCACGCCGACGGTGTCCGCGGCGTCGGTTCTCAGGGTGCAGAGGGCTTGGTAGGTGACGAGCAGGGCGTAGATCTCCTGATCGACGAGGTCGGGTGACTTCGAGCGCAGGATGAACCCGGCGCCACGCAGTCGGGTCTTGAGTTCCTGGTAGCTGTTCTCCGATTCCCACCGCTGGTGGTAGGCCTCGGCGACGGCTCGGGCGGGCGCCTCGGCCGGGTCGAGCAGGGTGGTGACGAGCCTGATATCGCTGATGGTGACGGTATCGCCGACGTGGGTGGTGACTCGGTAGTCGACGATACGCACCGGGTGCCCGGGCATCGGAGGCTCCGGCCAGCCCCGCCGGGCGGCGGTGCGCCAGCGCTTCTTGTAGCGTTGCGCGGTGATCACTGACAGGTAGGAGCCGTCGTCGAGGATCTTCATGGCGGGGAAGTCGGCGTTGCCCTTGATCCGCCAGATCAGGTCCGCGCCGGTGCTGGTGGCGATCTGGGCGAACAACCGGTGACCGAAGTTGCGGTCGGCGAGCACCAGCATCCCCGGACGCATCGCACCGATCAGCCGCTGGGTCAGTTCCTGCTCGCTGTGCCGGCACGCGTCGAACACCGCGTCGATGATCGCGTGGGTGGCGCATTCGATCAGCGCGACCAGCCGCACCTGTGCGAACCCCGAGGGCGTGCCGATGTGGCCGAACGCGGCCACGTTGGCCGCGGTGTCGGCCAGGTCCAGGGCGGTGCCGTCGAAGGCGACCAGCCGCCGCCCGAACAGCCACGCTCCCGCCGCGTCGGGCGCCGCGCGTGGGCCTCGGACCCGGTCGAACAGCAGCCGCAGCGGCGTGACGCCCAGGCGTTTGCGGGCCTGGCACAGCGCCGACGCGCTCGGCACGACCAGCCCCCGCAGGTACCCGAACGTGCTGGTCAGCCAGCACATCACCATGCGGTATCCCGGCGGGGAATGCGAGTCGGCGCCGCAGAACACGCATAACCCGAGCACGAAGACCATCACCGTCCGGGCCGGCAACAGCCGCCGCCGCTGCTCGCGCACACCGGCCTGCTCGATCACCTCGTCCAGCAGCTCCGGACAAAGATCACTTTCCAGTGCGCCCAGACTCACCTCGCCCGATCGCCACGTGGCAGACTCAGAACTCACAGGGCCCTCCGGCAGACGATGATCTTCGACAATCACCGTTCTAACGGAGGGCCCTGCCCACGAACCCCACCGACACGCCGCTGACCAGCACAAACCGCCCTAACTTAACGGCATTGTGCTATAGCCCCAGCAAACCGCCCCTCACGCCTTCGGTGCCGGCCGGTCAGTTCCGGTCGACGACGACGACCGGGGAGTCCCAGGTCTCGACGTGGTCCGGGTTGGACGGGTCGCCCAGCGGCTTGGTGGCCGTCAGGCGCAGGACGTAGCGGCCGTCGGGCACGGGGACCCGGCGGTCGGTGCCGGACCCGCGCGGCCGGGTGCCGTCCCAGGTGTAGGCGTTGAACGCGGTCGCCGTGCTGCTCCGGCCGACGAAGTCCTCGGAGAAGACGGTGTTCCACCGGCCGTACGGGCGGCCGGCCGTGCCGTCGGCCTTGGCGTGGAACAGCTGCAGCGACACGTTCTGCGGCGCGTGCTCCAGGTGCGCGAGGACCACCGGGTAGTCGCCCTCGGTCATCGAGAACGTCGCACCCTCGGGCAGCAGATCGTACACGCCACCCATGGTGCAGTTGACGCCGATGTAGCGGCCGCAGGCCGTGACGTCGCCCAGGGACGGCAGCCCGGCCCCGGCCGGCGTCAGGATCGGCAGCTGCTGGTAGTCGCCGGCGAAACCGGCGAACGGCACCCGCAGCGGCTGACCGTCGGCGGGCGTCAGGACGACCCAGCCGCCGTACTGCCCGAGCGCGGGCTCGGCCGGCGCGGTCACCGTCACGTCGACGGTCGCCGACCCGCCCGCGGGCACCGTCACCGACGGCGCCGAGAACGCCACCGTCGCGCCGCCCTCGAAGAACTGCGGGTTGTTCGGCGCGCCCGCGGTGCTGATGCCGTCGGTGTGCGACAGCTCGTACGTCACCGGCGCGTCGGCGTCGTTGGTGAGGGTCAGCGTCCGGGTCGACGGGCCGGCCTCGCTCTCGCCGAGCGACAGCTTGCCCGGCGTCACCGCCGTCGACGCCAGGATCGCGTCGTCGATGTCGAGCATGCCCGCGCCCTGCCGGTGCGCCGGCTCGACGTACCCGGCGTCGGGGATCAGCGACCAGTCGGCCGGGTCGGCGCTGTTCTGCAGCAGGTCGCGAACCTGCGCCGGAGTGAGCGACGGGTGCGCCTGCAGCAGCAGGGCGACCGCGCCGGCCACGTGCGGCGACGACATCGAGGTGCCGGAGACGACGGCGTACCCGTCGTCCTCGAGCGGGTAGGTCGAGCGGATCAGCCCGCCCGGTGCGCCGAGATCGGGCTTCAGCGACAGGTCCGACGCCATGCCGTAGGAGCTGAACGACGAGATCAGCCCGGCCGTCGTGTTCTCGATGGTGGTCGTCTCGTCGGTCCAGGTCAGCGTCGTCGTGCCGGCCGCGATGCGGTTGTTCAGCTCGACGCCGTCACCCTGCGAGAGCGCGACGACGGGGATGGTGATCGGCGGGTCGGCCGGCGACGGCGGGGCCACCGTCGGCGCGAGCGCGCCGGGCACGTTGTTGTAGAGGATGACGGCGGACGCGCCGGCCTGCTGCGCGTTGCGGGCCTTCTCGTAGAACGGGCAGGTCCCGCGCTCGATCAGCGCGACGGTGCCGCTCAGGTCGGGCAGCGGCCCGGCCGCGGTGCACGCGTCCTGGGTCGCGTCGGGTGTGCCGGTGCGCGACAGCGGCAGGTCGCCTGACGTCGGTGCGCTCGGCGCGCCGGTCGCCTCGGCGTAGCCGAACTCGCGGCCGTCCGGGGTGACGGTGAACATCCGCGCGTCGTACTCGAGGTTGTCGAACGACGCGACGCCGATGACCTTGTCCCCGACGCCGGGGGCGCCGGCCGACCAGGTGCCGGCGGCGCCGTTGTTGCCGATCGAGGCGACCACGACGACGCCGTCGTCGACGAGCGCGTCGCTGGCCGTGGCCGTCGGGTACTCCGGCCAGGTGACGAAGCCGGCGCCGAGGCTCATGTTGACGACGTCCATGTCGTCGGCGTGCGCCTGCTCCAGCGCGGCGAGGATGATGTCCGACGTCGTCGAGCCCGCGCAGCCGAACACGCGGTAGGCGCCGAACTCGACGTCAGGCGCCACACCGAGCACGCCGCCGGCCGCGCTGTCGCCGTCCGCTCCGACGATCCCGGCCACGTGACTGCCGTGTCCATAGCAGTCGTCCGGATTGTCGTCGGGGTGCGGCGTGGGCTGGTAGCCGGCCGAGCTGTCGTCGGCGTTGTAGTCGTCGCCGACGAAGTCGTACCCGGCCACGACCCGCTCGGTCGGGAACGCCGTCCCGCCGGGCGTGCCGCCGCCACCGAGGTCGGGGTGGTCGATGTCGATGCCGCTGTCGACGATGCCGACCTTGAGGCCGTCGCCGGTGAAGCCGAGCTCGCTCTGCGCGATGTCGGCGCCGGTCATGCCGAGCGCGGAGTCCATCGCGGGCTCAGACGTCGCCGGGTCGGGCGCGTCGATGGTCACGACGGGGTACACCGCGGCGACGTCGGCCGAGCCGGCCAGGCTGCTGATGTCGGTCTCGGACGCGGACACCGAGAAGCCGTTCCACAGCCGGTCGTAGGTGTAGCGGACGTCCAGGTCGGCGCCGAGCGCGTCTGCCTCCGCGAGCACGCGGTCCTGCTGGCGCCGGGCGGCCGCGCTGGTGCCGCCGTCGGCGACCGGCTTCGCGGTCAGCTCGACGAACCACGCACCGGTGGGCTCGTGGACCAGCTCGTCAGACGGCTCCGGCAGCCCGGCCAGCTCCGACAGCGTGCCCAGGTAGCCGTCCTCCGCCGCGGCGGTCGTCGCGGGTGCGGCGGAGCCCGCGGCGACGGTGCCGAGCGTCCCGGCGGCCAGGGCGACCGCGGCGGTGGCGGCGAGTCCGGCGCGCCGGGTCACGGCCCGCCTCCCCGGCGCTCTCGATGGTCGTGTCATCGGGGCTCCTCGTTCAGTCGTACGGCATGACAAGACCCCGCCGGTCAGACGGGGTAGACCCGTAACCTATGGCCGTTTTCGCCTCGATTGGAAGACTTGACGGCAAGTCGGCCGGGCGAGTCACCGTGAATCGGGAGAAATCACACCGGGATCGACCGGCTCATACCGGACGGATCTTGCCGCCCGCAACCTCTTGTCACCGCCCGCCCCGAGACGACAGGATGACCAGCACCTCAGCCCGCGCACGCCCCGGGAGGCCGTATGTGGACTCGCACGCTGCCCGCCGCCGGTCTCGCCGGAGCCGTGTTGACGATGTCCATGGCGCTGTCCGCGCCGGCGGCGCCTGACGACCTGCGCGGCCCGGTGCTGCGCGAACCCGAGGACCGCACGCAGGCGTCCTCGCTGACGCCGTCGGTCGACGCGCCCGGCGCCGGGGCGCTGCTGTCGCCGTTCTCCGTCACGACCGCCGACCTGCCCGGCAAGCCGCGCGACGACGTCATCGTCGACGTCCCGGTGAACCCGAACGACGCGTCGATCCCGATGAACCTGACGCCGTACCACGCGATCGCGCCGGCGCTGCGCGCGCTGCAGGAGAGCGACCGGGTCAGCGTCGAGATCATCGGCCAGTCCGCCGGCGGCCGCGACCTGCACCTCGTCGTCGTCACGTCGCCGATGACCGACGCCGAGTGGGCCGAGTGGCAGCGGCTGTCCGACCTGCGCACCGAGGACCCCGACGCCGCGCTCGCCGCGCTCGAGGCCGGCGAGTACGACGACTGGAAGTCGCCGCTGTTCGTCAACAACAACATCCACGGCAACGAGTGGGAGGGCACCGACGCGTCGCTGCAGGTGCTCGACGACCTCGCGTTCTCGGACGACCCCGAGACCGTGGAGCTGCTCGACCAGCACGTCGTCGCGATGGTCGTCACGAACAACCCCGACGGCCGCATCGCCGGCACTCGCGCCAACGGCAACGGGTTCGACATCAACCGCGACTACATCACCACCTCGCAGCCCGAGTCGCGCGCCGTCCGGTCCCAGCTGATCCGGTACGAGCCGCTGACCATGCTGGACGAGCACGGCTACACCGAGGTCACCCTGATCGAGCCGACCACCGGCCCGCACGGCGAGAACTACGAGTACGACCTCTACATCCGCCAGGCGATCCGCAACGGCCTGGCGATGGAGCAGGCAGTGCTCGCGCTCGGCGAGCCGAGCGTCACCGAGGTCGACATCCCATGGCGTGACTTCGAGAGCGGCTGGGACGACTGGCCGCCGATCTTCACCCCGATGTACGCGATGTACCACGGCGCCGTCGGGCACACCGTCGAGATCCCGCACGACCCGCGCGACCCCAGGCTGACGCCGGCGCAGCGGCACGAGCTGACCCGCATCAACACCGCCGTGTCCCGGGCCAGCATCGAGGCCAACTTCGCGTGGGCGCACGAGAACCGGCTGAGCCTGCTCGCCGACCAGCTGGAGATCTTCCGGCGCGGTGAGGCCGGCGAGTCGTCCCGGCCGATCGACGACGAGCTCGCCCTGTCGCTCGCGCTCGGCGAGAACGGGAAGACGCTCCTGCAGGACTACCCGCGGGCCTACGTCATCCCGGCCGAGCGGCGCGGAGACTCGGCCGCCGCGCGACTGGCGCAGTTCCTCCTCGACAACGACGTCGAGGTGCACCAGGCGCGGCGGCCGTTCACCGCCGGTGGCGAGCGGTACCCGGCCGGCTCGTACGTCGTCGACATGTTCCAGGCCAAGCGCGGCCTCGCGAACACCATCCTCGACGTCGGCGCCGACGTCACGACGACCTTCCCGACCATGTACGACATCTCCGCGTGGAGCCAGGGCAGTCTCTGGGGCGCGACGGTGGAGACGGTGGCCGCCGGGGGTTCGCTGGAGACCCGGGCGCTGTCCGAGCTGGACGCGGTGGCGCCGACGGGCTGGGTGGCGCCGGGGCGGCCCGCGCACTACGGCTTCGACGCCGCCACGCTGGCCGGTATCCAGGCGGTGAACGCGTTCGTCGCGGCCGGTGTGCCGGTGCGGCGGACCGCCGCCGGCGTCTTCACGGTGCCGGGCTCGGCCCGGGCGCTGGTCGAGGACGCGGCGGCGACGTACGGGCTGGAGTTCTCGGCCTTGACGGGCGCGGCGGTGCGCGGCGCCGTCCCCGTCGGCATCGGCCGGGTCGGTACCAGCGCACCCGCCGACGAGCTGCACGCGCTGGCCCGCATGGGCTTCGCGACCACGAACGTCAACGCGGCCGGGTTCAACGCCGGGACGTACGCCTTCGCCGACTTCGACGCCTTCTACGTCTCGACCACCGGGTTCAACCCGCAGCAGCTGAACGCCACCCAGCAGGCGGCGTTCACGGCGTGGCGGGCGGCCGGCGGGACGATCGTCGGGCGCGGCGCCAGCGGCTGGACGTTCAGCGACCGGGCCGACCTGCTGGACGTCGGGCTGGTGAACCCGACCGACTGGAACATGGCCAACGGCATCGTCGCGGTCGACAACGACCCGGCCTCGCCGGTGACCGGCGGCGCGTCGCCGTCGTCGTTCGTCAGCAACCCGCAGCACTTCACCACCCCGGGCGCCGGCGTCCGCGTCGACCAGCGACTGGGCGGTGGGGACTTCTTCCTGGCCGGCCACTGGATCGGGCAGGAGGCGGCAGCCGGTCAGCCGGTCGTCGTCAGCGGCGTGGCCGGCGGCGCCGACGTCACGCTGTTCGCCACCGAACCGCTCTACCGATCTCATCCGGAAGGCCTGTTCCCGCAGGTTGCGAACGCCCTCTGGCAGTAGCGACCTGCTCCGGCGGGGAGTCGTCATCCACTGCGGAGGTGACGACTCCCCGTTTCTTCCGGCTCTGCAAGGGGACGCCAACGGCCGGGCTGGGCAGTGACCTTCCGGGGTGAGATCGCTGCGCAAACGGTGCGGCTCCGCTGTGGTCCAGACAGCAGCGAACTCACACCGTTCGGCGCGCCGATCTCACCCGTTCGCCAGGTGGTGCGTATCGGTACTCATTGCAAAGGCCGCTTGCCCCCGCGGCCCCGGCCCGGCGTTCGGGTAGGCCCGAGCTAGCCGCGCTGACCCGTCACGACGGTCGACTCGCCGTCGTCGTCGTGGTGTTCCTCGTCGGCCAGGCCGGCGTCCTTCACCGCGTCGACGGCGGCCGCGGCCTGGGCGGCGCTCAGCTCCAGCAGCACCACGCCGCCGGTGGCCAGCCAGCCGGGCGCGCCGGCGGCGATCCGTCGCACGAGACCCAGCCCGTCGCCGCCGCCGTCGAGGGCGGTGCGCGGCTCGTGGTCGCGGGCCTCGGGCGGCATCAGCGCGATGGCCGCGGTCGGCACGTACGGCGGACTCGCCAGCAGCACGTCGACCCGCCCGCGCAGCCCGGCCGGCAGCGCGGCGTACAGGTCGCCCTGGTGGACGCGCCCGGCCGGCTCGACGTTGCGGCGCGCGCACGCGACCGCCGCCGGGTCGACGTCGGCGGCGTGCAGCTCGACGCCGTCCAGGCGGCGCACGACGGCGAGGCCGAGCGCCCCCGTCCCACAACACAGGTCGACGACCACGGCGCCAGGCCGCACCCACCGCCGGGCGAGGTCGACGAGCAGCTCGCTGCGGTGCCGCGGGACGAACACCCCGGGGCCGACCTCGACCCGCAGCCCGGCGAACTCCGCCCAGCCCAGGACATGCTCGAGCGGCTCACCGGCGACCCGGCGGACGATCATCGTCTCGGCCTCGGCCGGGCTACGCGCGGTCTCCCCGATCAGCCGCGCCTCGTCCTCCGCGAACACACACCCCGCCACCCGCAACCGCGCGACGACCCCCTGGTCCACCACACTGCGACTCTAGAGGGGCACCCGGGCGGCGAGGGCGAGCACCCGGCGGGCCTGCTCGACCATCGCGACGTCGACGAAGCGGCCGCCGGGGAGGACGGCGACGCCGCCGGCCCCGACAGCGGCGATCACCTCGGTGGCGTGGGCGACCTCGTCCGGCGACGGGCGGAAGGCGGCCTCGATGACCGGAAGCTGCTTCGGGTGGATCGCGGCGCGCCCCACGAAGCCCAGCGCCCGCCCGGCCCGGGACGACTCGGCCAGGCCGTCCAGGTCGGCGAGGTCGGTCCAGACGGCCATGGCCGGCGGCGGCAGCCCGGCCGCCCGCGCGGCGACGACGAGTCGCTGCCGGCACCACGTCAGCCCGGCCTCGACGCCGTCGCCGGACAAGCCCAGGTCGGACGCGAGGTCGGCCTCGCCCAACGCGACCGACGCCACGCCCGGAGCCAACGCGATCGCATAGGCCGCCTCGACCCCGGCGGCCGTCTCCAGCAGCACGTGCACCGGCCGGCCCCCAAGCACCGACCGCACGGCCGCGACGTCGGACAGCGAGGACACCTTCGGCACCCGCACCGACACCGACGGCGGCAGCCCGGCGACCAGCGCGAGGTCGTCGGCGCCCCACGGCGTCGACGGGGCGTTCACCCGCACCTGCACGTCCCGGCCCGGGTCGGCGGCCAATACCGACGCCGCTCCGTCCCGGGCCGCGGCCTTCGCCGACGGCGCCACCGCGTCCTCCAGGTCGAGGATCACGACGTCGGCGGACGACGCCAGCGCCTTCTCGGCGCGGTCCGGCCGGTCGGCGGGCACGTACAACAGGGTCAGGACCAGGCTCATACGACTCCCTCGGAGCGCAGCTCACCGATGTCGGCCACCGAATAGCCCAGTTCGCCCAGCAAACTATCAGTGTCGGCGCCGTGCGCCCGCCCGGTCCACCGCACCGCGCCCGGCGTCTCGGAGAGCCGGAACAGCACGTTCTGCATCGCCACCTCGCCGAGATCCGGATCGGCCGCCCGCAGCACCGTCCCCAACGCGGCCAGCTGCGGGTCCGCGACCAGGTCCGACGCGTCGTAGACGGGCGCGACGGCGGCCTCCGCCTTCTCGAACTCCGCGACCACCTCGTCCCGCGACCGCAAAGACACCCACGCCGCAACCGCCGCGTCCAGCTCCTCGACATGCGCGGCCCGGCCGGCACCGGTCGCGAACCACGGCTCGTCGACGACGTCGGGCCGGCCGACCAGCCGCATGACCCGCTCGGCGATGCTCTGCGAGCTGGTCGACACCGCGACCCATCGGCCGTCGGCGCACAGATAGGTGTTGCGCGGCGCGTTGTTGGCCGACCGGTTGCCGGTCCGCGGCTGCATCGTCCCGAGCTGGTCCCACCGGGTCAGCTGCGGCCCGAGCACGGACAGCATCGGCTCGACGATCGCGAGGTCGACCACCTGCCCCCGCCCGCTCACCGACCGCGCGTGCAACGCGGCGGTGACGCCGAACGCCGTCGCCAGCGCCGTGATGCCGTCGGCGAGCCCGAACGGCGGCAGTGTCGGCGGGCCGTCGGGCTCGCCGGTCAGCGCGGCGAACCCGCTCATCGCCTCGGCCAGCGTGCCGAACCCGGGCCGCCGCCGGTACGGGCCGACCTGCCCGAACCCGGTCACCCGCGCGAGGATCAGCCCCGGATTGTCGGCCGAGAGAACGGAGTACCCGAGGTTCCACCGCTCCAGCGTGTCCGGCCGGAAGTTCTCGATGACGACGTCTGACTCGCGCGCCAGCCGCCGGAACACCTCCTGGCCACGCTCGTGCGACAGGTCCAGCGTCATCGTCCGCTTGTTCCGGCCGAGCGTCTTCCACCACAGGTTCTGCCCGTCCTTCGCCGGCCCGTGCCCGCGAGACGGGTCCGGCCGGCGCGGGTGCTCGACCTTGACGACGTCGGCGCCCATGTCACCGAGGTGCATCGCGGCGATCGGCCCCGCGAACAGCGTCGCGGCGTCGACGACCCGCAGACCGGCCAGCGGCCCGCTCACGTCTTCACCCCCACGGCACAACGGAAGCCGATCGACGGCGACCGGTCCAGCCCAGCACCCATCAGCAGGTACTTCGCCGAGAACGACGGCGCCCGCTCGCCGCCGTCGAAGTACCAGTCCGACCCCGTCGGCACGAACGCCGACCCGCCCTTGAGGATCAGGAACCGGGTCCGGCCGTCGGTGTGCTCGCTCTCGGTCAGGTTCCAGACGGCGGGCGCGCCGCGCTCCAGCAGCCCGGCCTCGCCGGCGACCTGCCACTCGTCCTCCGTCGGCAGCCGCAGCCCGGCCCATGCGGCGTAGGCGCGGGCGTCGGCGAGGTCGACGTACGTGACGGGGTCCGCGCCGCGCGGCTCGCCGTCGCGCCAGTGCGCCAGGAACCGCTCCGGCCGCACCGGCCGGTAGCCGGTCGCGGCGAGGAACGCGGCGAACTCGTCGTTGGTCACCTCGGTCCGGCCGATGCCGAACGGCGTCAGCTCGGCCCGGCGGTGCGCGGTGCCGTCGGCGTGCAGCCGGCGCGGCAGCGGCTTCCACTCGTCGACGTACGGCGCCTCGTCGTACAGGCCGGTCTCGCGGACGCGGTACCGGACCACCAGGTCGTACCGGCCGCCGTCGACCCGCACCATCCCCGGAGGGACGGTGTCGGCTTCGGCCTCGGCGGGACGCACGCGCGCGGCCGGCCGGCGCGGGAACGTCGAGTCGGGGTCGACGACGGTGTCCCCCGCGGCAACCGAAGCGGCCAGCACCGCCGCGACCCCGCCCGCGGGCAACCGGCCGCCGATCACCGTCCGCCCGTCGTCGTCCTTGCCCACCGACAGCTCGGCACCGGTGGTGAGCTCGGTGAACGCGCCCGGCGCGTCGACGACCAGCCACGGCCCGGACCACTCCGCGTCGCTCCGGTTCACCACGGTCCACAAGGCCACGCCGTCATGGACCCACCGCGACGCGTACACCGGCGCACCACCGCCCGGATGGTCGGCCAGCGGCGTCCAGTCCTCGCTCTGCAGCCAGGCGCGGTATTCGCGCTGCACCCGGCGCATCGAGCGCAGCAGCGACCGGTCCCGCGCGCTCCAGCCCACCCAGACGCCGAACACCGTCTCCCACACCAGGACGCCGGAGCCGTTCAGCCAGGCCGACTGCAGCTCCTCCAGATGACTGTGGTTCCAGCGGCGGGTGTGGTGCAGGACGTGCCGGCGCTCGAACCAGGTGCCACGGAGGACGCCCGGCACCGGCGAGTCGGCGAACCACTGCGCCCAGGACATCGTGTGGTCGTGCACGCGGGCCAGCGGCAACCGCGACTCGCCCTCCATCGACAGCCCCGGCCGCAGCGCGTCCAGCCCGGCCCGGACCTCGGCGCTGCCCTCCTTCGAGCTGTCCAGGAAGACGCCGTCCGCGCCCAGCCGCTCCACCAGCGCGACGACCGACGCGGGGGCGGAAGCCTCCCACGGGTAGTACGACACGAACACCCGCACGCCGGCGGCCTGGAAGGCGGCGACGACGTCAGGCAGCTCGGGCACGTCGAAGAACGCGAACTGGTCCCGCTCGTCGATGCCCTCGTTCGGGTACGCGTGCCAGAGCACGACCCCGTCGAAGCCGCCGAACTCGCGCGTGGCCGCGGCCAGGTAGCCGTCGACGTCGAACCGGCCGGTCGCGTGGTCGTACAGCAGCTCGTCCCAGAGCCAGGCCAGCGCGACGACGAACCCGTCGGTCCGCTCGGCGTCGTAGCGCGAGCCGTCGTAGCCGGCGCGGGCGCCGTCGCGCCAGCGCGTCAGCGCCGCCCGCCAGGCCGGCCAGTCCGCCGGGTCGTCCGGCGCGGCGAAGATCTTCGCTTCGTCCAGCACCGAGAGGTCGGCGGACGGGTCCAGCGGCACCGCCGCCGGCCGGTCGATCGGGCGCGGCACATACGGGTTGAGCATCACGCCTCCGCCAGGAACGCATCGATCTCGCCGCGGTCAGGCATCGACGACGACGCGCCCGGCCGCTGCACGGACAGCGCGGCCGCCGCCGACGCCCGTCGCAGCGCGTCCGGCCACTCCAGGCCCGCCGCGAGGCCGACCGCGAGCACCCCGGCGAACGTGTCGCCGGCGGCCGTCGTGTCGACCGCCTCGACGGCGAACGCCGGCACGTCCGTGGTCGTTGCCCCGTTCACCCGGAGCGCCCCGCGGGCACCCAGCGTGACGACGACGTCGCCGCTCGCGGCCAGCGCGCGGGCCGCCGCCACCGGGTCGGCGACGCCGGCCAGCAGCACCGCCTCGTGCTCGTTCGGCACCAGGACGTCCACCGCGGCGAGCAGCGACGGCGGCAGCGGCACGGCCGGCGCCGGGGTGAGCATCACCCGCACGCCACGCGACCGGGCGTAGGCCGCCGCCTCCTCGACCAGCGGCAGCGGCAGCTCCAGCTGCAGCAGCACGACCTCGGCCGCGTCGATCGCCGTCCGGTGCGCGTCCGTCAGCCTCGCGACCGTCCCGTTGGCACCCGGCACGACGACGATCGAGTTGTCGCCGGTCCCGTCGACGGTGATGTGCGCGGTCCCGGTCGGCAGCTCGTTGACGGCCAGCCCGGACACGTCGACGCCGGACGCCGTCAGCAGCGCGGCGATGCGGCGGCCGAACTCGTCGTCGCCCACGGCGCCGAGGAGGGTGACGTCGCCGCCGGCCCGGGCGGCCGCGAGCGCCTGGTTGGCGCCTTTGCCGCCGGGGACGGTGGTGAACGTGCGGCCGGTGACGGTCTCGCCGCGTCCGGGCGCGCGGTCGACGGTGACGACCAGGTCCAGGTTGGCGCTGCCCAGGACGGCGATCACGGCACGCTCACCGTCATCGTGCGGGCCGCGAGCGCGTCGAAGCCGATGCCGTCGAACCCGGCCAGTGTCGTGCTCACCCGGTTGCGCAGCGGCGCGATCCACCGCGACGGCAGGGCGGCGGCGCCGGTCAGCGCGCCGGCGATCGAGCCGACGGTGGCGCCGTTGGAGTCGGTGTCCCAGCCGCCGCTGACCACGGCGGTGATCGAGCGCTCGTAGTCGCCGCCGCCGTGCACCAGCGCCGCGACGACCAGCGCGGCGTTGTTCAGCACGTGCACCCAGTGCAGGTGGCCGTACCGCGCCTCGACGGCGTCGACGACGGCCTCCCAGTCGGGTTCGGCCGCGGCCGCCGACCGCGCGAACCGCACCGCCTCGGCGTACCGCGACGACGCCGGGACGACCGACAGCCCGGCGTCGAGCACCTCGTCGACAGACGACGCGACCAGCGCGGCGGCGCAGGCGGCAGCCGCGAACAGCTCGCCGTACACGCCGTTGCGGGTGTGGCTGAGGACGGCGTCGCGCCAGGCCAGCGCGGCCGCGCCGGCGGGGTCGCCTGGACGGGCCCAGCCGAACACGTCGCCGCGGATCTGCGCGCCGATCCAGTCACGGAACGGGTTGCGCACCGTCGCGGTGGCCGGCGGCAGGTGGCCGAGCAGCAGGTTGCGGTACGCGACCCGCTCGGCGGTGAACACCCGGCCGGCCGGCAGCGACGCCAGCCAGGCCTCGGCGACGTCCTCGGTGGTGAAGTCGGCGCCGCGGGTCTCCAGCAGCGCGAGGTTGAGCATCGGGAAGTTGAGGTCGTCGTCCTCGGGCATGCCGTCGATGTTCTCGGCCAGGCTGGTCGTCGCGCTGCGCCGGTTCCACGGCCAGCGGGCGGCGACGTCGTCCGTCAGCCCCTTCGCCGTGAACCAGTCGTCGAGGGGCCAGCGGCCGGTCGCCTCGAGGATCTCCCGGATCCCGGCGCGCGACACCTTCTCCACCGGCTTGCCGAGCAGGCAGCCGGCCGCCCGGCCCAGCCAGGCGCCGTGCACGCGGTCGAACGACGGCGAGCCGGCGACGTGCCCGGCGGCGCGCCCGCCCGCCGGCCACGCCGCCCGCAGCTCGTCCAGCGCCGTCGGCTCAGACGCGTCGAACGGCGACGGCCGCGCGTCGACCTCGTCCAGCAACTCGGCGGCCAGCGCCCGCAGTTCCGGCGCCGGGACGTCCGACGCACCGGTGCGCACCGGTGCGTCGTCGCCGCCGGCCGCGGTCCAGCGCGAGCGCAGGTCGGCGACGTCCACCCCGTCCTCGGCCGCCTGGGCGAACGCGTGCCCGACCAGGTCCTCCGGCTGCACCCAGGTGAGCCGCATCAGGCCAGCCCTCCGAACGCCGTGTCAACAGCCGCTCGCCGGGCGGCGTCGGCCGCCCGCACCTGCGCCGTCACCGCCGCCAGCCGCTCGGCCGGCCCGACGATGTCCACCTTGCTCGCCGCCGCCACCGTCGTCACCAGGTCGGCCGGCACCGCCGCGCGCCCGCCGAGCGCGCCGGCGATCGCCCCGGCCATCGACGCGATCGAGTCGGAGTCGCGGCCGTAGTTGACGCCGCCGATGACGGCGTCGCGCCAGTCCCCGCCGGCGATGGCCAGGAAGCCGAGCGCGACCGGCAGTTCCTCGATGGTGTGCAGCCGGCTCGGCCGCCGGGCGCCGAGGCCCTGGTTGCGGTAGTCCTCGCCGACGGTGTCGTACGGCGCGACGGCGGCGCGCAGCTTGCCCGACTCGACCGCCTCGGTCCAGTGCCCGATCGAGCTCGCGGTGTCTAGCACGGCCTCGATGCCGGCCTTCGTCCCGTCCTTGGCCAGCCGGACGGCCGCGGCCAGCACGTCGTCGACCATCGCTCCAGGAGCCGCCGCCGCGGCCACGCAGGCGGCCATGACGCCGGCCGCCTCGCGCCCGTAGGACGACTGGTGCGCGCCGGCGACGTCGACGGCCTCGGCGTAGGCGGCGTCGGGGTCGGCCGCGTTGACGACGCCGACCGGCGCGATGTACATCGCCGCGCCGCAGTTCACCGCGTTGCCGACGCCCGCCTCGCGTGGGTCGGCGTGCCCCCAGTGCAGCCGCAGCGCCATGAACTTCTCCGCCAGGAAGACCCGCTGCAGCGGCAGCGCCTCGGCCTCCAGCTCGGGGATCCAGACCTGCCGGCCGATCATCAGCGGCACCAGCCGCTCGGCCACGTCGTACGCGGTCAGGTGGGCGCCGGCCTGCTCGTACACGTCGACCATGAGGTGCGTCATCAGGGTGTCGTCGGTGATGTGGCCGTCGCCCTTGTGGTACGGCGCGATGGGCCGCGCGGTGCGCCAGTCCTCGTAGTACGGCGGCACGATGCCCTCGACCCAGCCGCCCCACCGTTCCCGGATCTGCTGCGGCGACCAGCCCTCCGTCGCACCACCGAGCGCGTCGCCGACGGCGGCTCCCGTCAGGCACCCGACCGCGGTATCGATGAGTGCGTCACCCGTCACGCTGTTTTTCCTTTCCCTCGTTGGACTCGCCGCCGCCTGGAACCTCGCGGTCGGATTTGGCGGTCCCATTCCTCGATGGAGCCTGCCAGCTCGACCAGGTCGATGCCGGCCAGATCGGGCGCGCAGCAGCCGGCGAGCCGCCGGCACCGCTCGACCCAGGTCGTGGGGAGCGCGTTCAGCCCGTGCGCCGCACCGGTGAGCGCGCCGGTCAGCGCGGGCGCGCTGTCGGCCAGGGTGGGCAGGCACGCGGCGGCGGTGATCGCGGCGATGGGCGGTTCGGCCGCGCGGCCGGCGGCGTGCGCGAGCGCGACGGCGACCGGCAGGGTCTGCGCGGCGGCGACGCCGTAGCTGTAGACGTGGCCGGCCGGCTCGTCCAGCAGCGGGACGGCGTCGGCGGCGCCGCCCGCGTCCTTCGTCGCGATCAGGGCGCGTGCGATGGCGTCGGTCAGCAGCCCGTCCTCCGGGAGGTGCGCGGCGGCCGCGGCCCAGGCGGCGGCCAGTGGCTCGCCGCGGACCAGCCGGGCGATCGTCTCGGCGACGACCTGCGCCGCGGCCACGCCGTCGCCGGCGTTCGTCACCTCGGCGTCCCAGCCGGCCAGCGTGGCGGCCTGCGCGGGGTCGGCGGCGACCAGCCCGATCGCGACTGCGCGCACCGCGGCGGCGTCGTCGAAGTGGTGCGGGTTGTCGTGCCCGGTGACCGGCGGGTCGACGTCCCGCCGCAGCGCGTCGGCCGCGGTGGCGACGCTGATCCGGCCGAGCGGCATGGCGCCCTCGGCGGCCGCCGTCCGCCAGTGCGCGTGCACGTCCTCGCGGGTGAGCCGGCCGGGCGCGGCGGCGCCGAGCCACCGCAGCGTCCACGCCGCCCACTCCGCGTCGTCGCTCGGACCGAGCCGCAGCGCCGCCGTTGGCTGGTTCAGCGCGAACGGCACCGGCAGCGTCGTCACCTGCTCGTTCTCGGCGAACGCGTCCAGTTCGCGGTGCAGCCGGCGGGTCCACGGCGGCAACAGCCGGGCGCGGTGCCGGGCGGCGGGCCATCCCGCGGCGTCGCCGATGGCCAACCCGAGCAGCGCCCCGGCCGCACGGTTCTGCCGTTCGTTCACGTCGCCGTCTCCAGGTGGTCGGCCAGCCGGTCGGCGAGATCGAGCGGGTGCAGGCCAGCGACCACCTCGCCCAGGCAGCGGCCGGTGACCGGCCCGATCTGGTCCTGCCAGTCCGCCGGGACGGCGCCGAGGCCACCGAAGGCGCCCGCGAGCGCACCGGCGATCGCGGCCGTCGTGTCGGCGTCGCGCCCCATCGACACCGCGCCCGTCACAGCGTCCGCGAACGAGCCGGACGCGGCCAGGAAGGCGCCGAACGCCAGCGCGACCGCCTCCGGCGCCAGGTCCGTCCACGGATACGCACGGACGACGACCGCGTCCAGCAGCGCGGGCACGTCCCCGGCGTGCACCAGCGCCGACCGCAACGACCGCGCCGTCCACGAATCAGGAGGGACGGCGGCCAGCGCGGCGGCCGCGATCTCACCCACCGAAGCCGTCCCCGTCATCGCGACGGCGACCGCGGCGGCCACCGCGACACCGGCGTGCACGCCCTCACCGGAGTGGCTGACCGCGCCGTCGACGGCCGCCAGCCGCGCCGCCAGCGCCGGGTCGCCCGCCGCGTACACCCCGTGCACCGCGGACCGCATGGCCAGCCCGTCGCTCCACGAGTGCAGGTGCCGCCCGCTGGCCGGCGGCCGCAGCCCGGCGCGCAGGTTCTCGATGGTGCCGAGCTCGCTGAACCCGGCGCCCGGGAAGCCGCCTTCACGCCCGGCCAACTCAGCGATCCACGCGTCGGCCACGTCGTCGCTGGTCAGCGAGGCGCCGTGCGAGAGCAGCAGCAGCGCGCTGAACGCCGCGTACTCGGTGTCGTCGGTACCCGACGGCCGGTCGGTGAGGAACCCGGAGACCGTGCCCCAGCGGGCGGCGATCTGCTCGGCCGTCAGGTTCTCCGCGGGGGCGCCCATGGCGTCGCCGATGGCGAGCCCGAGCAGGCACCCCCGCGCGCGGTCCCTCATCAGCGCTGGTAGCGCTCGAGGACCGCGTTGCCCTCGTCGACCAGCTTCGCGCCCAGCTCCTCCAGCGAGATCTGGTCGCTGAAGTACTCCTGGAACGCCGGGTTGGCGATCCGCGACTTCCATTCCTCGAACCCCTTGACCTGCTGGAACGGCGCCATCTCCAGGTCGGCGGCGGTGGCCGTCGCGACGTCCCAGCCGGTGGCCGGGTCGTTCAGCTCCGGGCTCTGCGCCGCCTCCTGGCTGGTCGGCAGCAGCCAGTCGCCGGCGGCCAGCTGGACCTGGTTCTCGGCATTGAGGAAGTACTCGATGAACTGGACGGCCTCCTCCGGGTGCTCGGTCTCGGCCGACACGGAGAGGGTCTGGCTGACGGCGCCCTGCGCGCTGCTGTCGCCCTCGAGCGCGGGCAGCGTCACCCAGTCGAACCCGTCCGGCGCCTGCTCGATGATCTGCTGGCGCAGCCAGATCGCGCCCGGCAGCATCGCGTACTGGCCGGCGAAGAAGCCGGGCAGCGCGTCGGCCGACGACATGCCGACGCCGTCCGGCGCGGCGGTGTTCTCGGTGTAGAGCATCTCGTGGATGCGCCGCGGCACCTCCTGGTCGGCCTCGTCGAAGACCGCCTGCACCTCGCCCGTCGGGTCGGTGAAGTAGTCGCCGCCGAAGTTGCGGGCCAGGTTGAGGATGCGGTTGGCCGGCGCGTTCAGCGGGACGACGGCGCCGAACTGGCCCTCGGTGGTGAGCTGCGCGGCGACGTCGGCGAACTCGTCCCACGTCCACGGGTCGTCGACGGTCGGCAGCGTGACGCCGGCCGCGTCGAGCAGCGTCCGGTTGGCGAACACGACCTGCGACTCCTGCAGGAACGGCACGCCGTAGACGGCGTCGCCGAACGTCGCGGTGTCCCAGGCGCCTGCGCGGATGTCGTCGCGGATCTCGTCGGACAGGTACTCCGACAGGTCCAGGACGTTGCCGCGGTCGCCGAAGTCCTGCAGCACCGTGGACTCGTAATGGAATACGTCCGGCGCGGTGCCGCCCTCGAACGACGTCATCAGCTGGTCCTGGACGTTGTTCCAGTCGCCCTGCAGCAGCTCGACCTGGATGTCCGGGTTCGCCTCGTTCCAGGCGGCGACGATGGCCTCGTTGGCCTCGACGCTCGCGGTCTGCCAGGCCAGCGTCTGGAAGGTCAGCTCGACCGGCTCGCCGCCGCTCCCGCTGCCGCCGTCGCCGCCGGTCTCGTCGTCACCGCCGCCGCACGCCGCGAGCACCAGGCCCGCGGCCGCCGCGAGGGCGACGATTCGCATCGAACGCATGGGGTTCCTCCTCCTCGAGGTCCTTGATTCAGGACTTGACGGCTCCGCCGAGCAGCCCGCCGGTGAGCCGGCGCTGCATGAAGGCGAAGAAGATCAGGCTGGGGATGGTCGCGACCAGCGACGCCGCCGCCAGCGGGCCCAGCCGGGCCACGCCCTCGGCGCCGATGAACTTCACCAGCGTCAGGGACAGCGTCTGCAGCTCCGGGTCGCGGATCAGCACGAGCGCGAACAGGAACTCGTTCCAGGCCGATACGAACGCGAACAGCCCGGCCGCGACGACGCCCGGCGCCAGCAGCGGCGCGATGACGCTGCGCAGCGTCCGCACCTTCGACGCCCCGTCCATGGACGCGGCCTCCTCGAGCTCGATCGGGATCGTCTCGACGTAGCTGCGCAGCATCCAGAGTGCGAACGGCATGCTCCAGACGACGTAGACGGCGATCAGCCCGATGTAGGTGTCGTACAGGCCGAGGTCGCGGAGCAGCAGGAACAGCGGGATGATCACCAGGATGAACGGGAAGATCTGGCTGAGCAGCACCCAGACCAGCGTCAGCCGGCTCAGCACCGACCGGTACCGGGCCATCACGTACGCCGCCGGGATCGACAGCACCACCGTCACCAGGCACGACACCCCGGCGACCAGCAGCGTGTTGAAGATCGACCGGACGATCGGCTGCTCGTCGAACGCGGCCCGGAAGTTCTCGAACGTGATGTCGTTCGGGATCCATGTCGGCTCGATCAGCGCCAGCTCCTGCGGCGTCTTCAGCGCCGTCGAGACCAGCCAGAACAGCGGGAACGCCAGGAACACCAGGTAGGCAGTGAGCGCGAGGTACTTCAACGTCGTCGCGACGGGCGTGGAGCGGTTCATCAGGCGTTCGCCTCCCGGACCCGCTGGCGCAGATAGAAGACGACGAACACCGCGATCACGACGACCATCGCGTTGCCCAGCGCCGCCGCGTAGCCGTAGTTGCCGTACCGGAACGCCTCCTCGTAGGCGAACAGCAGCGGCAGCCGCGTCTCGCCGCCCGGCCCGCCCTCGGTCAGGACGTAGACCAGGCTGAACGAGTTGAAGTTCCAGATGAAGTCGAGCGTCGTCATCGCGATGACCACCGGCTTGATCGCCGGCCACGTCACGCTGCGGAAGCGCTGCCAGACGTTGGCGCCGTCCATCGCGGCCGCCTCGTGCAGCTCCTTCGGGACGCTCTGCAGACCGGCCAGCAGCACCACCGTCGTCTGCGGCATGCCCGCCCAGACGCCGACCACGATCACCGCGGGCAGCGCCACCGAGAACGACGACAGCCAGTCGACGTTCTCGTCGATGATGCGCAGGTCCAGCAGGACGTCGTTGAGGATGCCGGCGTTCGGGTGGTACACCAGCCGCCACATGATGCCGATGACGACCGGCGGCATCGCCCACGGCACCAGCGCCAGCGTCCGCGCCAGCCAGCGCAGCCGGAGCTTCTGGTTGAGCAGCAGCGCAAGGCCGAGGCTGGCGAAGAACTGCAGGATCGTGACGGAGAACGCCCAGATCAGGCCGATGCGGAACGAGTCCCAGAAGTACGAGTCGTCGAGCAGGTTCTGGTAGTTCTCGAAGCCGGTGAAGCTGACCTCGGCGTTCGCCCCGGCCTGCGCGTCGGTGAAGCCCAGGTAGATGCCGCGCAGCAGCGGGTAGACGCTGAAGAGCACGACCGGGATCAGCGCGGGGACCGCGAGCATCAGGCCGTCGCGGTCCAGGCCGAGGACGCGGCGCGGCTTGCGGGCCGGGCGGGTCGGCTGCGGCCGCTCGGTCAACGTCGTGGCGCTCATCGGCTGCTCTCCCGGACGGTCAGCGACGGCGGGACGGTGACCCGCTCGGCCGGCGCGTCGTCGCCCTCGAGGCGGCGCAACAATAGCTCCGCGGCGATGCGGCCGCGGTCGGCCGAGCCGAGCGAGACGCTGGACAGCGGCGGGAAGCTGGTCGCGGCCAGCGGGGTGTCGTCCATGCCGACCACCCGCACGTCGCCGGGGACGTCGCGGCCCAGCTCGCGCAGCGCGTGCAGGACGCCCATCGCGATGAGGTCGTTCGCGCCCAGCACGGCGTCGATGCCGGGGTGCACGGTCAGCAGTTCGCGCGCGGCCTTGCGGCCGGCGTCGAACTGGAAGTCGGTGAACCGGACCAGTGCGTCGTCCTCCGGGAGGCCGGCGGCGGCCAGTCCGCGGCGATAGCCGTCGTAGCGGGCCCGGCCGGGGACGGTGTCGAGCGGGCCGTCGATGAACGCGATGCGGCGTGCGCCGGCCTCGGCGAGGTGCTCGACCGCCAGCCGCGCCCCGACCCGCGAGTCGGCCCGCACGTTGTCGACCGGGACGTCGTCCGGCAGCAGGCCGATGACCACGACCGGGACGGCGGTCTGCCGCAGCGCCTCGACGTGCCGGTCGGTGACCCGCAGCGGGCACAGGATCAGCCCGTCGACGTAGTTCTGGCTGAGGCTGGCGAGCACGCCGAGCTCGTCCTCGACGTCGGCGCCGGTGCTGTGCAGCAGCAGCCGGTAGCCCTCCTCGCGCAGCGTCGGCTGGATGCGGCGCACCATCTCCAGGTAGGCGGCGTTGCCGATGTCCTCCATGGCGAACGCGACCTGCCCGGTGTGCCGCGTCTTCAGCGACTGCGCGACCACGCTCGGGACGTAGCCGACCTCCCGCACGGCCGCGTTGACCCGGGCAACCATGTCCGCGTTGGAGGTGTTGCCGTTGAGCGCCCGCGACACCGAGGAGATCGAGACCCCGGCAACCCTGGCGACCTCGTGAATGGTCGGCCGGCGGCGCATCGTCACGGTGTGTCCACCTCCTTGTGGCATCGGGGTCGGAACCGTTTCCGAGTGACATCGTGATAGAGAGGGAAACGTTTCCGGGATGGGTGACATTGGACCGCGCCCGCCCCGGTCGCGTCAAGTACCGATACGAACCCGTGACCCCACCGGCCCCGCACCCCCGCCCGCGTTGATCTTGGAGTTGTGCGGCAATTGCCGTCCGCTTCGCCCGATAGATGGCCGAACAACTCCAAGATCAACTTCGGAGGGGTGCGCGGGCGGTCTTGACGGGGTGTCGGGGGGCGTGCTGGAGTAGCGCCGATTCCCGGATCGCGACCGCGGGCCGTTCTCGGCACGACGCGGAAACGTTTCCGAGGTCCACGGGCGCAAAGGAGCGGCAGATGGCGGGATGGAATCGGGCCGGCACGGTGGCGGCGGCATCGTTGCTGCTCGCGGCGGTGCACGTCGCCGGATCGGGCTCCGCTCCGGAGCCTGACGATGCCGCCAGAGCCACCACGCCGGCCGCCGAGCCGGCCCGAGGGACCGTCGTCACGGGGACGGCGCCGGCGGGGGCGGCGGGCGTGCCGGTCGAGTACGCCGCCTACCTGCCCGCCGGCTACGACGACGGCACGGAGGAGTACGCGACGATCTACCTGCTGCACGGCCGCGGCGACACGATGGCCGCCTGGCAGCAGGTGACGGCCGACCTCGACCAGCTGATCGCCGACGGCGACGTGCCGCCGGTCATCGCGGTCATGCCGGACGCGCCGTGGAGCGAGCGCGGCAACTGGTACGTCGACTCCCAGCACGTCGACGGCGCGGCTGTCGAGACGGCGCTCGCCACCGACCTCGTCGCCCATGTCGACGCGACCTACCGGACGGTCGCGGACCGGGACGCGCGGGCGGTCGGCGGCTACTCGATGGGCGGCTACGGCGCGCTGCGGTACGCCCTGGCCCACCAGGACGTCTTCGCCGCCGGCATGGTGCTCAGCCCCGCGGTGTACGTGCCGCTGCCGCCGGCCGACTCGTCGACGCGGGAGTTCGGCGGCTTCGGCGTCGGCGACGCGCTGTTCGACGACGCCAGGTACACGCAGCTCAACTACCCGGCGCTGCTGGACGCCGCCGACCCGGAGTTGCCGACGCACCTGTTCATCGCGGTCGGCGACGACGAGTGGGCCAACCCCGCGCCCGAGGACGCCGACCACGACATCGACTTCGAGTCCGCCCGCCTCTACAACGCCGCCCGCCGCGTCGACGGCGTCACCGCGGAGCTGCGGATCCTCGACGGCGGGCACGACTGGGACGTCTGGCGCCCGGCGTTCCGCGACGGCCTGACCGACCTCGCCGGCCACCTGCGCACCACCGACCCGCTCCCCCTGCCCGGCGACGTCACCGGCACCGAGGCGGACGACCGCGCCGGCGGCGTCGCGGTGACCGGCACCAGCACCGTGACGGCGGTCAACCAAGGCGCCGACGCCGTGCTCACGGCGGACGGAGAGCAGGGCTGGACGCTGCCGCTCGCGAGCCCCGCCGCCGACCGCGTCTACGGCCTGCACACCGGCCCGGACGGCGACCTCTATACGGCCGGCTACACCCGCGGCGACCTCGACGGACAGCACCCCGGCAACGCCCGTGACGACGCCTTCACCGCCCGCGTCACCAGCACCGGCGAACGAGTCTGGCTGACACAGTTCGGCGACCCGGCAGCGGCCGATCGCGCCTACGCGAGCGTCCCCGCACCCGATGGCGGCCTGTACGTCGCCGGCTACACCAGCGGCAGCGTCGGCGGCACCGCGAACGCCGGCGACAAGGACGCCCTGCTGGCCCGGCTCGGCCCGGACGGCGAGCTGCTGTGGACCCGCCAACTCGGCGGCGCCGGCGAGGACAAGGCACTGGCGGTCACGATCGGCGCCGACCGCCGCGTCTACGTCGCCGGCGTCACCTCACAGGCGATGCCGGGCGGGACGGCCAACGGCGGGCTGGACGCGTGGGTGGCCCGGTTCGGCGCCGACGGCAGGCAGGACTGGCTGAGCCAGTTCGGCACCACCGAGTCCGACCAGTTCACCGCGCTCGCGCCGCTCCCGACCCAGGGCGTGGTCGCGGCCGGCCACACCGGCGGGACCCTCGGCGTGGCGAGCGCCGGCGGCAACGACCAGCTGGCCGTGGCGGTGACGTCGAGCGGCCGGGCCCGCTGGCTCACCCAGGACGGCACCGACGGCGACGACCGCGCCGCCGCCGTACATGTCGCCGACGACGGCACGATCACCGTCGCCGGGCACACCGACGGCCGTGTCGGAGTGAGCGCCGGCGGCGTGGACGTCGTCGTCAGCACACTGGGCAGCCGCGGCCAGGTGCGCGACCGGACCCAGTTCGGCACGCCGGAACGCGACGGCGCCGACGAGTGGGACGAGTCGAACCTCTACCTCGGCGGCGACGGCGCGGGCGGCCTGCTGATCACCGGCCTGACGTTCGGCGGCGGCCGCGGGCTCGGTGACGTGTTCACCGGCCCGCTTCCGCCAGTCAGCTAGAACAGCGCGCTGGCCAGCGCCGACCGCGCCTTGACGACGCGCGGGTCGGCGCCGCCGACGATGTCGAACAGCTCGACCACGCGGGCGCGGACCCGCTCGCGGTCGTCGCCGAACACCCGGCGCACGGTGCCGATGAGCCGGTTGAACGCCTGGTCGACCCGGCCCGACACCACCTCGATGTCGGCGGCCAGCAGCTGGGCGTCGAGGTCGGCGGGGTCGGCGTCGGCGGCCGCGACGGCGGCGCCGGGGTCGCTGCCCGACGTGCGGCGCAGCAGCTCGACCTGGGCCAGCCCGGCCTTCGCCTCGGCGTCGGCCGGGGCCTCGGCCAGCACCTGCTGATAGGCCGCGGCGGCCTTGTCGAAGTCGCCGGCGTTGATGGCGTCGTAGGCGGCCTCGAACCGCGGGTCGATCGGCTCTTCCTCGACTTCAGCTTCTGGCGCCCCTTCAGCCTGCTGCGTTGCGCCCGGTATCGGGTCGGACCGGCCGGCCACGCCGTTGGCGACGGCCATCTCGAGCAGCTGGTCGAGGACCTGCTTGACCTGCGCCTCGGGGATGGCGCCCTGGAACATCGGGACGAGCTGCCCGCGCAGCACGGCGACGACGGTGGGGATGCTCTGCACCTGCGCGGCCTGCGCGATGGCCTGGTTGGCGTCGACGTCGATCTTGGCGAGGACGAACCGGCCGTCGTACTGCGTGGCCATGCGCTCGAGGATGGGCGAGAGCGTCTTGCAGGGCTCGCACCAGGTGGCCCAGAAGTCGATGACCACGGGCACCGACATGGACCGGGTGAGCACCTCGGACTGGAACGTCGCCTCGCTGACGTCGATGACGAAGCCGCCGCCGGCGGCGCCCGGCGCGGCCTGCGGCTGCCCGCCGCCGTTCAGCGCGGACAGGTCGATGGCGCCGGGGCGGCTGAAACTCTGCGAGCTCATGCCCCTATCCTCCCCCGATCATCCGCGCACGTGCCACACGGGTGGCTCAGTCCCAGTAGGCGCTGTTCCAGTGCCGCGCGTCGACGGCGTGCGTGCGGGGCAGCGGGACGAGCGGTGCGGACGCCGCCGGCCGGGCGGGCTCGTCGGCACCGGCCCGGCGACGCAGCAACCATCCGAGCGCCAGCAGGACGGCGATCATGGCGGCCAGCAGGATCGGCACCAACATGCGGCCTCCCTGGTCGGAGCGCTGTTGCCCGCATGGTGACAGATCACCGGCGGGCCGTCCACCCCACCTCAGAACCGGGCGGGTTCGGAGTAGACCCCCCATTCCGCGCGCAGGACGTCGCAGATCTCGCCCAGCGTCGCCTCGACCCGGACCGCGTCGAGTATGGCCGGGATGATGTTCTCGTCGGAGCGCGCGACCTCGACCATGGCGGCCAGCGCGGCCCGGACGGCGGCGTCGTCGCGCGCGGCGCGCCGCTGGGCCAGCACGTCGCGCTGGGCGTCCTCGACCTCGTGCGACACCCGCAGGATGTCCAGCGCGCCGGTGACGGTGTCGGTGTGGACGTTGACGCCGACGACGCGCTTGTCGCCCTTCTCGACCCGCTGCTGGTGCTGGAATGCCGACTCGGCGGTCTCGCCGGTGAACCAGCCGTCCTCGATGCCGCGCAGGATGCCCGCCGTCATCGGGCCGTAGGCGTCGTGCCAGCGGCGGTCCCGCTCGCCCATGGTGCGGATGCGGTCGAAGATCTCCTCGGCCTCGGCCTCGAGCCGGTCGGTGAGCGCCTCGACGTACCACGAGCCGCCGAGCGGGTCGGCGACGTTGGCGACGCCGGTCTCCTCCATCAGCACCTGCTGGGTGCGCAGCGCGATCTCGGCCGAGGACTCCGTCGGCAGCGCCAGCACCTCGTCGAGGGCGTTGGTGTGCAGCGAGTTCGTGCCGCCGAGCACCGCGGCGAGCGCCTCGACCGCCGTGCGGACGACGTTGTTGTACGGCTGCTGCCCGGTCAGCGAGACGCCGGCGGTCTGGGTGTGGAAGCGCAGCCACTGCGCCTTCTCGGTCTTCGCGCCGTAGACGTCGCGCAGCCAACGGGCCCAGATGCGGCGCGCCGCGCGGAACTTGGCGATCTCCTCGAAGAAGTCGACGTGCGCGTCGAAGAAGAACGACAGCCCGGGTGCGAACACGTCGACGTCGAGGCCGCGCGACAGCCCCAGCTCGACGTAGCCGAACCCGTCGGCCAGCGTGAAGGCCAGCTCCTGCGCGGCCGTCGACCCCGCCTCGCGGATGTGGTAGCCCGACACCGACAGCGGCTTGTAGTCGGGCACGTTCGCCGCGCTGTACTCCATCAGGTCGCCGATCAGGCGCAGGTGCGGCTCGGGCTCGAACAGCCACTCCTTCTGCGCGATGTACTCCTTGAAGATGTCCGTCTGCAGCGTCCCGTTGAGGTCGCCGACGGCGACGCCCTGCCGCTCGGCCGCAACGACGTACATGCAGAAGATCGGCACCGCCGGCCCGCTGATCGTCATCGACGTGGTGACGTCGCCCAGCGGGATGCCGTCGAACAGCTCGTCCATGTCGGCCGCGGAGTCGATGGCGACGCCGCAGTGGCCCACCTCCCCGAGGCTGCGCGCGTCGTCGGAGTCGCGGCCCATCAGCGTCGGCATGTCGAACGCGACGGACAGCCCGCCGCCGCCGGAGCGCAGGATCATCTTGTAGCGCTCGTTGGTCTGGCGGGCGTTGCCGAACCCGGCGAACTGGCGGATGGTCCACGTCCGCCCGCGGTACCCCGTCGAGTAGAGGCCGCGGGTGAACGGGTACTCGCCCGGCCAGCCGATGCGCTCGAACCGCGGGTCGTCGGCGCCCTCGGGCGGCCCGTAGACGGGGTCGACCTCGGTGCCGGACAGCGTGGTGAAGTCGGCGTCGCGCACCTTGCCGGCCGCGATGGCGGCGTCGAGGCGGGCCTGCCAGCGCTGACGGCCCTCGGCGATCTGGGAGGCATCCATGATGGGATCTCCATTTAGTTGGACGTCCTAGTAACTGGCTCCATCGTACCCGCAGTGGGATGATCGGGCTCGTGCACATCACAGCGCGCGCCGACTACGCCGTCCGGGCGGTGGTCCAGCTGGCCTCACTGCAGCCGGCGTCGGCCACCCGGCAGCAGCTGGCCGAGGCGCAGGACATCCCCGGCAAGTTCCTCGAGACCATCCTCGGCGACCTGCGCCGGGCCGGCATCCTCGACGCCCAGCGCGGCGCGACCGGCGGCTACCGCCTCACCAGACC
Organism: Jiangella alkaliphila; assembly: GCF_900105925.1. Lineage (NCBI taxonomy): Bacteria > Bacillati > Actinomycetota > Actinomycetes > Jiangellales > Jiangellaceae > Jiangella > Jiangella alkaliphila. Next base: position 6,775,377 of record NZ_LT629791.1, read on the forward strand.
CGCGGCCGAGATCACCCTCGCCGACATCGTCCGGGCCACCGAGGGCCCGCTGGCCGCCGTGCGCGGCATGCCGCCCGAGGACACCATCTACCCGGGCCCGGCCCAGCCGCTCACCCGCGTCTGGGTCGCCGTCCGGGCCAGCCTGCGCGAGGTCCTCGAGCAGACCACGGTGGCCGACGTCATCGCCGACCACCTTCCCGACAACGTCGTGGAACTCCAGAAGCGCCCCGACTCCTGGACCCGCCGCTGACACCCTTCCACCGAGACTCGTCGATCGATCCGTGGAGCCGGGTCGGGTCGCTCGGCGAACTGGTTCGCCTCACTGTGCTGTTGGCCTGCTGGTCTGGTGTCACGTCCTGGTCTCTTGTCACGTTCGCGGGCCGGAATCCGGCGTTTCGCGCGACACAGACCCAGGACGCGCCTGACACCCAGGGCGCCAACCCCATTCCCATGATCATCAACCTTTCTGGCTGCCATCACGACACGGAAGGTTGATGATCATGGAGCGGGGCAGCCGAGCCAACGCGGCGAACCAGACGCGGACGACCCACGGATCCGGTCCGAGAGCCTCCGATGATCAGGTGTCAGCGAGCGGGGGCGAACGACACCTGCTCCACGACGTCGGCGTCACCGCCGCCGGCCGTACGCGCCTGGGCGCGCCGCGAGCCGGCGGCTGCGAGCAGCAGGCCCAGCAGCACCCACCCGGTCAGGACGAGCAGCGGCTGGGCCGCGGCCGCCCCGTCGAAGAACGACGTCGACCGCAGCAGCGTCCCGCCCGCGCCGGGCGGCAGGTACTGGCCGAACGTCCCCCAGCCGGACGGCAGCAGCTCCGGCGCCGACGTCACGCCGGACAGCGGGTTGCCGACGATCAGGAACAGCAGCGCACCCAAGCCGACCGCGGCCGTGCCGATCAGCGAGTGCAGCCCGATGATCGTGAGCGACACCGCCGCGATGGTCAGGGCGAACGCGCCGGCGTTGGCCACCCAGTCGCCCTCCAGCACGCCGAGCCACGTCTGCATCACCAGCATCGCCGCCGTGGCGCCACCGGCGGCGGCCAGCAGGGCGCCGAGCACCCGCCGCCAGACGCCGGTCACGAGGAGCGTCATCGCGACACCGACCGCGAGGCCGCCCATCACCATCGGCAGCGCGCCGGAGCTGAACCCGCTGCCCCGTGGGTCGCCGGAGGGCAGCGGTGCGACGTCCTCGACGACCGGTCCGGCGGGCTCGGTGCCCGACGAGCCGGCCGCCATCGACGTCGCCACGCCCTGCAGCAGCTGCGCCACCAAGGGGCCGGCGGCCGACGCCGTCAGCACGGACGGCGGGCCGGACGGCGCCAGGACCACGGCGCCGTAGACGTCGCGGTCGGCGATCGCGTCGCGCGCCTCCTGCTCGGACGCCACGGCCTCGACGGAGAAGCCGCCGGGCACGGCCTGGTCGAGCTGGTCGGACACCTGGGCGACGGCCTCGGGCGGTCCGGCGACGGCGACGGGGACGTCGCGGGGCGCGATCTCGGAGCTCGGCCACACGAATGCGGTGACCAGGACCCCGAGGACGACGGACAGGCCCAGCGCGATGCCGATGACCCTGCGCATGGCTTTCCTCCACTGTAAAACGAACGACCGTTCTCCTACACCTCCACTGTGCCGACGACGCGCCCGCGTGTCAAGAACGACCGTTCGTTTTATGATGAGTTCGTGCCCCGTGTCTCCGAAGCCCACCTCGCCGCTCGGCGCCAGCAGATCCTCGAGGCCGCCTGGCGCTGCTTCAGCCGCCAGGGCTTCCACGCCACCTCCATGCAGGACGTCTTCGCGGAGTCGGGCATGTCGGCCGGCGCGGTCTACCGGTATTTCCCCAGCAAGGCCGACCTCGTCCGCACGACCGCCGAGGGCATCGCAGGCATCGCCGAGGACGCGTTCCAGGAGCTGCTGGCCGAGGACCCGGTGCCCCGGCCGGACGAGTCGCTGCGCCGCGTCCTCCTCCACGTCACGCAACTCACCACGTCGCATGAGCTCGACCGCACGAAGATCGCGCTGCACGTGTGGTCCGAGGCGGTCCGCGACCCGGAGATCCGCGGCATCGTGACGATCGTCGCCGACCGCATCGCCGACCGGTGGGCACAGCTGGCCCAGCGCTGGCGCGACGCCGGCTACCTCCCCGCCGACGCCGACACCCGGCAGGTCGCCCGCACGATGTACGGCGTCATGATCGGCTTCGTCGCGCAGCGGCACATGATCGGCCTCGGCATCGACGACTACCTCGACGGGTTCGCCGCACTCACCAGGCCGCCGGTCCTCAGTCGCTGAAGTCGCCCGCGGCCACCCGCAGCCCGCGCAGGATGTCGAACACCTGCTTGCGGTCGTCGCCGCCGAGCGCGCGCAGGCCGAACTCGGCCTCCATCAGCTCGGTGGTGACCCGGCCGACTGCGTCGCGGCCGGACTGCGTGATGCGGGCCAGCGTGCCGCGGCCGTCGCGCGGGTTGGGCTCGCGGGTGACGAAGCCGGCGCCCTCGAGCCGCTGGATGGTGTTGGTGACGCTGGTCGGGTGCACCATGAGCCGCTCGCCGATCTTGGCCATCGGCAGCGCGCCGGTGCGGCTGAAGCTGAGCAGCACCAGCGCCTCGTAGCGGGCGAAGGTGAGGCCGTAGGGCCGGCAGATGCGGTCGAACTCACCGATCAGCAGCTGCTGCACGCGCATGATCGAGGTGGCCGCGGCCATGGCCTCGGACGGGCCGAACCGCTCCCGCCAGATCGACGCGGCGCGGTCGATCGGGTCGAAGTCCAGGTCCAATGGCTCCGCCATGGGCACCCAACCTAGTAGACGCCCTGGCGGCGGCGAGCGCTGGCCGGTCCCGGGCTGCGCGGATGGTCCGGACGTCGCGGGTTCTTCTTCTTGGGCTCCTCGGCCGCCGGCGCCGACGCGCCGGTGGCCTCGCGGCGCAGCGCGTGGATGACGCGGGCGACGTCGTTGGGCCGCGGGATGTAGTGGATGTCGCGGACGCCCTGCTCCTGCGCGGCGTTCTCGAGCACCAGGTGGCCGGAGCGAAACGGCCGCAGCCACCACGGGCGCACGACGGTGATGTCGAGCAGCCGGACGATCTCCATCTCGGCCTCGTTGAGGGAGAACAGCCCCCACACGCGGAACACCCGGGAGTCGGTGACGACGAACCGGTCGCGGGCGACGTACAGCGACTTGATCAGCGCCCAGCCGAGCAGCCCGGCGGCGGCGGCCAGCGGCAGCCAGGCCGTGCGGGCCTGCATGAACGGCGCGACGACGAGCATGAGGATGCCGCCCAGCGCGGCCGCCGCGGGCAACGCGTACAGGATCGCGCTGTGCTTGCACTCGGCGACGATCTCTTCGCCGGCCACCAGCTTGCGCTTGACCAGCCGGTGCCCGAACCACGAGGTGAAGTTGCGCCAGAACAGCCGCAGTAGGCCGTCCTCGGCGACGCGGTCGAGCCAGCGGACGAACCCGTCGGTGAGCCCGTCGACCGACCTCCTGGGGGTCCACATGGCCCAGGACTCAGAACAGCTCGGTGAAGAACGTCATGACGCCGTCGAAGAAGTCGGCGATGCCGCCGCCGAGCTCACTGAGCAGGTCGGCGAGACCCTCGGGCTCGGTGAGCACGAAGTACACCAAGAACGCGATACCCAGGATGATGAGCGCTTTCCTCACTGCATCATCCTTTCAAACCGGGGCGCGCGGACGAGGCCCGCCACGCGCTGCTTCCTGACTTTGTACCTCACCTTGCCCCAAAGACCCCAGCGCCACGCCGGATCATGACACGGCCGCGACGATCTTCTCCGCCGCGGCGTACGGGTCCAGTTCGCCGGCCAGGACCCCGCGGGCGAGGTCGTCGAGCCGTTCGTCGCCGTGCAGCCCGGCGAACCGGCGGCGCAGGTCGGTGACGGCGATCGCCTCGATCTCGTCGCGGGCGCGGCGCACCCGGCGGCGCTGCGCCTCGCCGCTCTCGCGGGCCCAGTCGCGGTGCGTGGCGATGGCCTCGACCAGCTCGTCGATGCCCTCACCGCGGGCGGCGACGGTGCTGAGGATCGGCTCGCGCCAGTCCCCCGGCGCCCGCTGGGCCAGCCGCACGGTGCTGCGCAGATCGCGGACGACCTGGTCGGCGCCGTCGCGGTCGGCCTTGTTGACCACGAACACGTCGCCGACCTCGAGGATGCCCGCCTTGGCCGCCTGGACGCCGTCGCCCATGCCGGGCGCGAGCAGCACCAGCGTGGTGTCGGCGAGCGCGGCGACCTCGACCTCGGACTGCCCGACGCCGACGGTCTCGACCAGCACGACGTCGCAGCCGGCGGCGTCGAGCACCCGCACCGCCTGCGGCGTCGCCCACGCGAGCCCGCCGAGGTGCCCGCGCGTGGCCATGGACCGGATGAACACGCCGCGGTCGGTCGCGTGGTCCTGCATGCGGACGCGGTCGCCCAGCAGGGCACCGCCGGTGAACGGCGAGGACGGGTCGACGGCCAGCACGCCGACGCGCAGGCCCTGCGCGCGGTACGCGCCGACGAGCGCCGACGTGATGGTGGACTTGCCGACGCCGGGCGCTCCGGTGATGCCGACGACGGCCGCCGAGCCGGCGTGCGCGACCAGCTCGGCGGTCAGCTCGCGCAGGTCGGACGCGCCGTTCTCGACCAGCGTGACCAGCCGGGCGACGGCGCGCGGGTCGCCGTTCACCGCCCGCTCGACCAGGCCGGACGCGGACACCGCCGCCGAGCCCGTCACGGCACCCGCAGCACCAGCGCGTCGCCCTGGCCGCCGCCTCCGCACAGCCCCGCGGCGCCGACCCCGCCGCCGCGGCGGCCCAGCTCCAGCGCCAGGTGCAGCACCAGCCGCGCGCCGGACATGCCGATGGGGTGGCCGAGCGCGATGGCGCCGCCGTTGACGTTGACCCTGCCAGGGTCGATGCCCAGCTCGTGGGTGCTGGCGATGCCGACCGCCGCGAACGCCTCGTTGATCTCGACGAGGTCGAGGTCCTTCGGGTCGATGCCCTCCTTGGCGCACGCGACCCGGATGGCGTTGGCCGGCTGGCTCTGCAGGGTGGAGTCGGGGCCGGCGACGACACCGTGCGCGCCGACGTGCGCGATGGGTGTGACGCCCAGCTCGGCCGCCTTCGCCTCACTCATGACGACGACAGCGGCGGCGCCGTCGGACAGCTGCGACGCCGAGCCGGCGGTGATGGTGCCGTCGGGCCGGAAGCTCGGCTTGAGCCGGGCCAGCGTCTCGGCGGTGGTGTCGGCGCGGATGCCCTCGTCACGATCGACGACCAGCGGGTCGCCCTTGCGCTGCGGCACCTCGACCGCGACGACCTCGTCGGCGAACAGGCCGTTCTTCCACGCGGCGGCCGCGCGCTGGTGCGACGCGGCCGAGAACTCGTCCTGCTCCTCACGCGTCAGCGTGCGGTTCGCCGACTCCGTCAGCGCGCCCATCGCCTGGTCGGTGAAGACGTCGTACAGGCCGTCGTAGGCCATGTGGTCGAGCAGCGTGACGTCGCCGAACTTGAAGCCCTGCCGCGACTTGGGCAGCAGGTGCGGCGCGTTCGTCATCGACTCCATGCCGCCGGCGACGACGACGTCGAACTCGCCGGCCCGGATCAGCTGCGCGGCCAGCGCGATGGCGTCGAGCCCGGACAGGCACACCTTGTTGATGGTGAGCGCGGGCACGGTCATCGGGATGCCGGCCTTGACCGCCGCCTGGCGCGCGGTGATCTGGCCGCCGCCGGCCTGCAGCACCTGGCCCATGATGACGTAGTCGACCTGGCCGGGCGCGACGCCGGAGCGCGCCAGCGCGGCCTCGATGGCGAACCCCCCGAGGTCGGTGGCCGAGAACCCGGACAGCGATCCCAGCAGCTTCCCGATCGGGGTGCGTGCCCCACCGGCGATGACGGCCATGCGTCCTCCTCGACGTCGTTGCTCTCGATTATCCCCGGACCGGCTGGACCGGCTGGACCAGTTCGACCAGTACGCCGCCGGCGTCCTTCGGGTGCACGAAGTTCACCAGCGAGCCGGCGGTGCCGCGGCGGGCGGTGTCGTAGAGCAGCCGCAGCCCCTGGGCGCGCAGCGTCGCGGCCGCGGCCTCGACGTCGTCGACGCGGTAGGCCAGCTGCTGGATGCCCGGTCCGCGGGTGTCGAGGAACTTCGCGATGGCGGAGTCGGGACGCAGCGGCGCGAGCAGCTGCAGCCGTGGTCCGTCGTCGCCGCCGGACACCCGCAGCATGGCCTCGCGCACACCTTGTTCCTCGTTGCGCTCCTCGTGCTCGAGCTCCATGCCGAAGTGCTCGCGGTACCACTCGACTGCGGCGTCGAGGTCGGCGACGGCCACCCCGACGTGGTCGATCGTCGTGAACAGCGCCATGTCCAGAAGGTTACGGCGACGGCCGTCCGGACGAGAATTCGGCGGATCTGTCCCAACCGGTGGTGAGTTCGCATTTGGACAACTAACGTGTGCTCCTTGGAGGCCAGAGGTCGACCTCCGGAGGGATGCCCCAGCCCGACTACCCCACCGAACCCCTTAGAGCCGTCAGCCCGCGGTGTGCGGACGTCCACCGCCATCGGCACTGACGCAGTTTCGGAGTACTCTGCGTTGCTATCCGAGGGGCTCGGCGTCCGTGACGGGGAAGACCCGGGCAAGCACCTCGACGGATTTCGACAACCAGTGACGTGTGCCTGCCCCTCGGGGTGGCACCCCCTATGAGGGAGAACATGAGCGAGGTTAGGGAAGTGGCGGTCAGGGAGACGGGCGCGGACGGCCTGTCGATCTTCGACGGCTCGCCGACGGGCGGGTTCACCATCGCGATGCGTGGCTACGACCGGGTCCAGGTCGAACAGCACGTACGGCAACTTGAGGCGACGCTCGCGCAGACGCGCGGCCGCGCCAACGAGCTCGACAAGCAGGTCGTCCGGCTCCGTCAGGAGCTGGCCGAGGCCAGCACCGAGCTCCGCGAGGTCGAACGTCCGACCTACTCCGGACTCGGGGCCAGGATCGAGCAGCTGCTCCGTCTGGCCGAGGAGCAGGCCAGCGAGCTGATCGCCCAGGCCGACGCCGAGGCCAGCGAGACCCGCGCCGAGGCGCAGGTCATCGCCACCGAGCTGCGCACCGCCGCCGAGAACGAGGCGAGCGAGCTGCAGGCGAACGCCAAGCGCGGCGCCGACGAGCTCATCGACGAGGCGCGCATCGAGGCCGAAGAGGTCCGCTCGGCGGCCAACCGCGAGGCGTCGAACCTCGTCGAGACCGCCAAGCGCGAGGCCGCCAAGGTCCGCTCGGCCATCGACCACGAGACCAGCGAGCGCCGGGCGCAGGCCGAGCGCGAGCTCAGCCGGCTCCGTGCCGTCGCCGAGCGCGAGGTCACCGAGATGCGCGCCACGGCGAAGCGCGAGGTCGACGACCAGCGCACCACCGCCAAGCGCGAGGCCGAGACCATGCGCGCCAAGGCCCAGGCGATCCTCGACGAGACGCAGCTGAAGGCCGAGAAGGAGAACACCGAGCACGAGCTGCGCCTGGTCGCCAAGCGCGAAGAGCTCGAGCGCGAGATCAACGAGCGCTACGAGGCCTCCGTGGCCGAGACGCAGAAGCTGGTGCACGACGCCGAGAACCGCGCCACCGACGCCGAGGCCCGTGCGGCCGCTGCGCACGATCGCGCCGAGAAGGTCCGCCGCGAGGCCGACGAGCAGGCCAAGGCCCTGGTGGCCGGCGCCAAGCGCAACGCCGAGCAGCTGGTCGGCGAGGCCAAGGCACACGCCGACAACACGGTCTCCGAGGCCAAGTCCGAGGCGACGTCCACGCTGACCGCCGCCAAGCGCGAGGTCGCCGAGCTCAACCGGCAGCGCGACAGCATCACCGCGCACCTCAGCCAGCTGCGCAGCCTGCTGGGCGGCCTGGCGCCGGTCGACCCGACCCCCGCGGTCGGCGGCTCCACCAAGTCCGACGACGTCGTCGACGCCGAACTGGTCGACGACCCCGCTGGGGACAAGTAACCAGAACGACCACCGACGGCCGGGCGCGTCCTCTTTCGAGGCAGGACGCGACCGGCCGTCGTGCTGCGTTGGTCGGGGGTTTCGCCGAGTTGGGCGTCCCCCCGCTGCCCATTCTCTTAGCCGCGCACGCGCGCCTCAAGCGGACTGATGGGCGCTTCGCGCCGTCGATGACCGCTTGACCCGCGGGTCCGCCCCCGGCCCAAGGGCGCTATCAGGGGGACGGGGAAGAACCGGGCACAGCCCGGACCGTTCGCGCCGTTCGCCCGATTTGCGGCGTTGGCTTCCTGGGTGTGAGGCGCGTCCTGGGTCTCACGCGCGCCGAAACGGCGAAACGGGCCCGGAAACGCGCCTCACACCCAGGACGCGCCTCACACCAGGTTGGTAAGCGCCGGGTCCTGGTCTGCCGTCACGTCCTGGTCCCCCGTCACGCCGCCAGCCCCGAATCCGCCATTTCGCGTAACCGCAGACCACGACGTCACACCAGACCAGGACCCGCACCGCCGTCCTCGATGGCAGAAACCGTCCTCGCACCCCATCCAAGACGGTCACCGACATCGAAGACGGCCGGCGCCATCGACGTCGACTCATCCCCCACGCGGACCGTGCCCGCTCTTCCCCCGTCACCCTGATAGCTGCCAGTACTTAGACCGCGAGGGTCCGGGTCAAGTCCAAGCCCGGAAGCACAGCGAACAATGAACAGCAGAGGCGCGGACTTGAGGCGGGCCCTCGCGGCTAAGCCTCGATCCACCGACAGGTGGAGTGTCGTGGTAGGGCGTGGGAGCGTGAGAATGCGCTTCTGAGCTGGGAGGATACGACTTGTCTAAGGCACGTATCGCCAGCTCAAGAAGGGCATCTCGTAGATGCAACTCTCTCACACCCGACCGGTCGTCTCGGCGGCCTTCGATGAGCCCAACCTCGTGTCGTCGGCGGGCCTGGTCCCGGCGATGGCCCTGGCCGGCGAGGCACGGCTGCGCGAGCTGGGCGATGAGCACCTGAGCGTGCCGACGGACAAGGGCGCCAACGCCGGGCTGAAGCTGTCGGGCCTGGTCGCCGGCATGACCGCCGGCGCGGACAGCATCGACGACATGGCCCTGCTACGCCACGGCGCGATGGGGAAGGTCTTCGCCGGCATCTACGCCCCCTCCACACTTGGCTCGTTCCTGCGCGCCTTCACCTTCGGCCATGTCCGCCAAGCCGACGCGATCGCCTCTCGGTTTCTGATCAACCTGACCCAGCGCACGGCCCTGCTGGGCGAGACCGCAGACACCGCGACGGTGATGGTCGACATCGACGACACCATCGTGGAGGTACACGGCTATCAGAAGCAGGGCGCGGGGTTCGGGTACTCCGGGGTGCGGGGCCTGAACGCCGTGCTGGCCACCGTTTCCAGCCAGACCTTCGCGCCGGTGATCGCCGCCCAGCGCCTGCGCAACGGCTCGGCCGGGTCCCCACGCGGGGCGACGCGTCTGGCCACCGACGCCCTCGCCCTGATCCGCCGCACCCACCTGGCCGGCCGAGACGTGCTGGTCCGGGCGGACTCGGCGTTCTACTCCCACGCCCTGGTCACCGCAGCGTTGAAGGCCGGCGCGAACGTCTCGATCACCGTGCGGATGGACCCGGCGGTCAAACGCGCCATCGCCGGCATCGCCGAGACCGCCTGGACCACGATCAAATACACCGACGCCGTCTACGACGAGACCACCAGAACATGGAACTCTCGTGCCGAGGTCGCCGAGGTTCCCTTCACCGCGTTCACCTCCAAGAACAAGACCGACCAGATCCCCGGCCGGCTCGTGGTCCGCCGTATCCCCGATCTCAACCCCCGCAACAGCGAAGGCCAGGACACGTTGTTCGATTCCTGGCGCTTCCACGCCTTCTTCACCACCACCGACACCACCGAGATGGACACCGTCGCCGCGGACCAGACCCACCGGGCCCACGCGGTCATCGAGAACGTCCACGCCGACCTCAAGGCCTCCGCGCTGGCCCACCTGCCCTCCGGGGTGTTCAACGCCAACGCGGCCTGGCTCGTCTGCGCGGTCATGGCGTTCAACCTCACCCGCGCCGCCGCGACCCTGACCAAGACCCCCACTCTGACCAGGGCGACCACCGCGACGATCCGCCGCAAACTCATCACCGTCCCCGCCCGGATCGCCACCTCCGCCCGGCGTCTGACCCTGCACCTGCCGACCAACTGGCCCTGGCAGACCGCGTGGTCCACGCTCTACAACGCCCTCTTCCCCCGGCCCGCCACGACACACACCTGACCACCAGCCCCCGCCGGCACGAGAAGGAACCCCAGTGGAAAGCCGGGCAGACCGGCAACTCACTCACACCCAACGTGATCACAACCACCTCGCCTGAAACCAGACGACGTCACCAAGCTGGTCGGTGGATCGAGGCTAAGACCATGGGCAGCAGGGGGACGGCCAACTCGGCAGTCTCCCCCGCTACAACTCCTGGCACTCTCCCTCCGGGGCGGGGGTGGTCAGAGGAGGAAGGCGGAGGCGAACTCCCAGCCGGAGCCGGCCGGTTCGCGAGCGGTCCACGGGTCGGTGGCCGTGGCGCCGTCGTGCGGGTGCAGCCACAGGTCGCCGGCGGCGTCGCGGCTGACGAGGTCGGGCCGGCCGTCGCCGGTGACGTCGCCGGCGGCCAGCACGTCGGTGTCCGACCAGTCGCCGCCGATCCGGACCGGCGCGGCGCCGCTGGTCGGGTAGACCCACAGCGTGCCGTCCCGCTCGTGGTCGACGAGGTCGGGGCGGCCGTCGCCGTCGACGTCGGCCAGCTTCAGCGTCGCCGCGGTGGACCAGCCGCTGCCGGCCCAGCGCCGGGTGACGGTCCACGGGTTCGACGACGTCGAGCCGTTGTGCGGGTAGATCCACAGTTCGCCGCGCCGGTCGCGGGCCAGGACGTCGGGGCGTCCGTCGCCGGTGAGGTCGCCCAGGACCAGCTCGGTGACGGTGTTCCAGCCGGTGCCGGCGAAGTACCGGGGCGCCGTCCACGGGTCGGCGTCGGTGGCGCCGGTGTTCGGGTAGATCCAGAGCGTCCCGTTGGTCGCGGCCCGGTCCCGCGCGAGCAGGTCCGGCCGGCCGTCGCCGGTCAGGTCGCCGAGCAGCAGCGCGTTCTCGAACGCCCACCGCGTGCCGGCGGCGAACCGCTCCGGCCACGGCCCGCCGGGGGCGTCGGCGTCGGTCGGGTACACCCACAGGTCGCCGGCGTGTGCCCGCCCGAGCAGGTCGGCGCGGCCGTCGCCGGTGACGTCGCCGGCCAGCAGCGCGTCGGACGCGTCCCAGCCGGTCCCGGCGGCGTAGCGGGGGACGGTGTACGGGTTGGTCCCGGCGGCCGCCCCGCTGTGCGGGTACACCCACAGCGCGCCGGACCCGTCACGGATCACGACGTCGGGCCGGCCGTCGCCGGTCGCGTCGGCGGTGAGCAGGATCGTCGCCAGGTTCCAGCCGGTGCCGGCGCCGTAGCGCGACGTGTACGGGTTGGCGGTGGTGGTGCCGTTGTGCGGGTAGACCCACAGCGCGCCGCCGCCGTCGCGCACCACCATGTCCGCGTGGCCGTCGCCGGTGACGTCGGCCGGGGTCATGACGGTGGCGAGGTTCCAGCCGGTGCCGGCCCAGTACCGCGGCCGGGTCCACGGGTTCCCGGCGGTCGTGCCGTTGTGCGGGTGGATCCACAGCGTCCCCGCGGCGGCGCCGGGCTCGCGGGTCAGCAGGTCCGGCCGGCCGTCGCCGGTGACGTCGCCGAGCTGGATCTGGTCGTAGGTGTTCCAGTTCGTCCCGGCCGAGACGCGCGACGGCCACGGGTCGGACCCGCCGGAGCCGTCGTTCGGGTAGATCCACAGCGTGCCGTTGCCGGCGTCGGGGTCGCGGGCGACGACGTCGGGCAGGCCGTCGCCGGTGACGTCCGCCAGCTGCAGGACGTCGGCGTAGTCCCAGTCGCCGCTGGTGACGTCGAACGACGGCCACGGGTTGGCGCCGGCCGGGCTGCCGTCGTGGGCGTAGACGCGCAGGCTGCCGCTGTCCGGGCCGGGGTCGCGGACGACGGCGTCGGCCAGCCCGTCGCCGGTGACGTCGCCGGGCGCGGGGACGGCGAGCGCCCGCGCCGCCTGGGGTCGCGCCGAGGCCGACCAGGCGACGTCGAGGTCGGCGACCCGGTGCGGGCGCAGCCGGGGCGCGGCGGACGACGGCACGGCGGCGGCGCCGAGCATCAGCACCGCGGCGAGCGCCAGCGGGAGGGAACGTCTCATGAGGAACCCCTAACGGCCGGGCTTGAGGACGATGACGTCATCGGCGGCGTAGCGCTGCCGGTTGACCAGGACCCACTTCAGGCCGGGCAGCGCCGGCGGGTGCAGCAGCGTGCGGCGCGGGCCACGGTCGACCCAGTCGCCTTCGTAGGAGACGGTGAACGACTGGCCGTCCGCGGACAGCCTGAACCGCAGCGACACCGGGCCGTGCAGCGTCGGCATCCGCTCGAACGTCGTCTCGTGGTCGGCACTCACCCAGGCCAGCGGGCAGAGCCGGAGCAGCTGGATCTCGTCGTCGACGAGGCTGTCGTCGATGACGGCGTGCCGGGCGGCCCAGGTGATCAGCGGCTGCACGAACAGCGACCCGTACATCGCGTTGCGGTGCTCGCCGGAGATGTACGTGTCCGGCGAGACGGCGCCGCTGATCAGGCCGTACATGCCCTCGAGGAACCGGTCGCGGTCGCCGAGCTGCCAGGTGTGGAACAGGTTCCAGCTGTAGCAGGGCTCGCCGCTGCTCTGCTCGTGGTCGAGGACGACGCGGTCCAGCGCGGTGTGGTGGTGCGGGTCGAAGACGCGGGTGTTCGGGCCGACCCGGAAGAACTCGACATACGAGCGCATCAGCGGGTCGGCGGCGGGCAGCAGGCCGGCCCAGACCGCCGTCAGCGCGCCGGTGTCGAACGCTTCCAGGAACGGCCACGGGCTGTCCGGCCCGGTGAACTTCGTCGGCAGGATCGGGTGCTCGGCGCCGCCGGGATCGGTCCAGGTCGGCGCGTCAGCGGCGGCGGCCCGCAGAGCGTCGCCGAACGCCGTCCGGAACCGGTCGGCGACGGCGGCGAACTCGTCCGCCCGGGGGTGGCCGAGCCGGCGCAGCAGCCGGACGGAGCTGGCCAGGCCCTTGTAGTTCCACGCCTGGATCCAGATCGACTGCTGCTCGACGCCGGTGTCGTTGGACGCCGCCGCGGGCATCAGGCCGTGGACGCCGTCGTGCCCGGTGTGCTCGCAGGCACGCTTGATGAAGTCGCAGGCGGCGACGATCGGGTCCAGCCAGCGCTCCAGGAACGCGTCGTCGTGGCTGAGCAGCGCGTGCCGGGCGGCGCCCTCGAGGATCGCGCCGTGATCGCCGAGCCAGTCGAACGACTGCAGCGACAGCGGCGTCGCGAAGAACCCGTCGGTGGGCAGCTCGCGGTAGGCCGCGCCGGGCGGCTGCCGCACGCCCTGCACCGCACGGAACAGGTCGGTGTGCCGGTCGACCACCTCGTGCCGGCCGAGCAGGTCGAGGAACATGTGGCTGACCATCGACGTCGGCGTGCTCCACAGCAGGTCGTAGCCGAACGACCCGGTGAGGAAGGTGAACTGCCCGGTGTCCGGGCTCTTCTCCGCGATGATCTCGGCCAGCTGGACGCTGCGCCGGAAGAACTGGTCGACCTGGTGCTCCCCCGTCGAGATGGCCGACGCCGTCGGCGGCCGCGGCGACCAGAACGCCTCGCACTCGGCCAGCGCGCCGTCCCAGCCCAGCGCCCACTCGGCGTCGGCGTCGGCGACCGGCTGGGCCAGCATCGGCAGCAGCACGTCGAGATGCGTCCCCTCGACGGCCGGGACGGACAGCCGCAGGTCGTAGACGCCGGGGTGGCCATCGGCCTCGACCAGCGCGATGGTGGCGCCGGCCGGCGTCTCGACGACCATCCGCACGGCGCCGGTGTCGTCGTAGACGCGGACGGTGAGCGGCCGGCCGTCCGGGTTCCAGATGCGGTCGGTGCGCAGCGGGCCGGCCAGCGGCGCCGCGGCGGGTGTCGCCTGGATGGTGACGAACGCCTCCTGCTGCTCCGGCGGGCCGATGAAGTGCTGCAGGTAGACCCGGCTCAGGCGCAGCGCGAACTCGAAGGTGTCCGGCCGGTCGTGCGCGTCGACCCACTCGACGGCGTAGCGCTGCCAGGCGTGGATCGGGCCGCCGGGCTCGTCGATCGGCTGCCCGCCCGGCACGTGCGCGAACGCGTACTGGCGCAGCACCAGGCCCTCCTGGCGGCGCCACTCGGTCCACAGGACCGGCGTCTCGGTGTCCTCGCGCCAGCCCTGGATGCCGACGCCGAAGTCGGAGCGGTGCAGGTAGGACGGCTCGTCGGCCAGCGGCGGGATGCCGCCGCCGGACGGCAGCACCGGCGTCACCTGGAAGTCCTTGCCGCGGTACTGGGCGAGGTACGGCTTCAGCGTCGGTGCCCCACTCGGCGGCAGCGCGATGGCCGGTTGGCACACCGTCGTGCCGTTGTAGAACACGTCGAACCGGAAGAGGTGTCCCTTCCAGCCGATCGGGGTCCAGACCTGGCGCTGCGGCGTCCACCAGGTCCTCGCCTCCGCGGCGGTCGGCTCGCCGGAGCCGTGCGGCCCGGCGGCGGTCGCCGGGGCCGGGCCAGGGGCGGCCGTGGCCACCCCCGGGTTCGCGATCAGGCCGCCGGCGAGAGCACCGCCGAGCGTCAGAGCCGTCCTTCGGGTCACGTGTGGCGCCACGGCGTCTCCTCAGAAGTCGAATCGATCTTTCCAAATATCGAAGTTATCTTCTGAATAACCGAGACAATAGCGACGAACGACGGACCCGACAAGGGGTCGGCGGGTCAGCGCACGCGGATCAGCGCCTCCACCTCGACGGGGCTGCCGGTGGGCAGTTCGGCGACGCCGATGGCCGCGCGCGCGTGCTGCCCGGCCTCCGCGCCGAGCACGTGCTGGACGTAGGCGGTGGCGGCGTCGGCGACCAGGTGCTGCTCGATGAAGCCGGGCGCGCTGGCGACGTAGACGGTCAGCTTGACGACCTCCGCCACCTGCTCCAAGCTGCCCAGTTCGGCGCGGACGGTCTCGAGCACGTTGGCGGCGCACTGCCAGGCGCACTGCCGTGCGGTCTCGAGATCGACCTGGTCGCCGACCCGGCCGGACGCGATCAGCGCGCCGTCCGGCCCGTTGGCGGTCTTGCCGGACGTCACCAGCAGGTCACCGAGCCGGCGGGTCGCCGCGATGGACGGGCGCTGCGGGCCGGCCGGCGGCGGGGTGGCGGGTGCGGACGCGTGGCGGTAGTCGCTGGTCACGTAGACGGCTCCTTCAGACTGTCGAACTTGACTACGGCAAACAGAAGATAGAGTGACACGGGGCAGATCCCGTAGGCTCGGGGCCTCGGACGCAGGGAGCACGAATGCCGGGCAATGACGTCAACGAGGGCACCGCGGGCCAGGACCGCGCACCGTCGCCGGCGGTCGCACGGGCGTTGACCGTGCTCGAGACGCTGGTCGAGTCCGACGAGGGCATGACCCTCACCGCCCTGGCCAAGCGCACGAACATCCCGCTGGCCACCTGCGCCTCCATCGTCTACACGCTCGAACAGCGCGGCTACGCGCAGCGCCGGGTGGTCGGACGCAGCCACTTCTGGCGCCCGACGCTGCGGCTGTACGGCCTGGCGACGCAACTGGTCCGCAAGGTCGACCTGTCGTCGGTGGCGCAGCGCGAGCTGCGCGAGCTGGCCGACGTCGTCGGCATGCCGGTGCACATCGGCGTCCTGACCGGCGCCTCGGTGGTCTACGTCGCCAAGGCGGCCACGCCCGGGTTCATCCAGTTCGACACCTACCCGGGCAAGGTCGCGCCGTTCAACCTCACCGCGCTGGGCAAGGCGATCGCCGCCCACCTGCCCGAGCGCGACCTCGAGCCGCTGCTGACCCAGCTGACGCCCGGCCGCGGCCCGCGCGCCGCCGAGCCGACCCGCGAGGCGTTCCTCTCCGAGCTGGCCGGGGTCCGCAAGCGCGGCTATGCCGTCGAGGACGAGGAGGAGCAGGCCGAGATCGCCTGCGTCGCCGCGCCGTTCTTCGACGCCGGCGGGCTGGTCGGCGGCGCGGTCGGCGTCACCGGGTTCTCCCGCGACCTCGCCGGCCAGCGCCGCAAAGAGGCCATCGCCGGCGTCGTCGAGATCGGCCGGACGGTCTCGCGCAAGCTCGGCTTCGACGACCTGCGCTGACGTCGCGTCCTCTTGCCCGGGTGCGATGCGGTGCCCTATCTTCGTATTCGCGTTTATAGTTTCGATATAGCGAAACCTTGACGGGAGGGACGATGGTCGCGGTCGCGCTGGTCGGCCTCGGTGACATCGGCCTCGGCGCGCACCTGCCTGCGCTGCTGCGCTCCCCCGACGTGCGCCTGGTCGCCGTCGCCGACCCGGTCGCCGCACACCGCGAGGCCGTGACGCCGCTGGTGGGCGACGGTGTCACCGTCGGCGCGAGCCTCGACGACGCGCTGGCCGCCGCCCCCGACGGCGTCGTGCTGGCCACACCGCCGTGGGCCACCCCCGAGCTGGCCATCGCCGCGCTGCGGGCCGGCCGGTTCGTCCTCGCCGAGAAGCCGGTCGCCACGTCGGTCGCGGCGGCCTCGGTCTACACCGGCCTCACCGCCGCCGAGCGGGCCCGGCTGCAGATCGGCCTCACCTACCGGCACGACCCCGCGATCGGCCGGCTCAAGACCTGGATCGACGACGGCGTGCTCGGCGGGCCGCTGCTGGTCCGGGCGCACATCTACGACGAGCGGCGCGACGCCGCCGACCCCGCGCACCTGGCCCGGATGCGGCGCACCCTCGAGCACGGCATGCCGGTGGTGCACGAGGGCGCGCACGTCTTCGACTGGCTCGCGCACCTGCTCGGTCCCGGCGGGCTGGTCGTCGACGACGCGTGGGCGCTGCGCACCGACACGGACCTGCCCGCGCCGAACCTCACCGGCGCCCGGCTGCACCATCCGGCGGGGCACCGGGTGCTGGCGGAGTTCGGCTGGCTCACCGACGCGCTGCCCCGCTGCGAGCTGACCTTCCTCGGCCCGCGCGGGCTGGCCACGCTGGACGGCGTGACGTTCGCGCTGCGGCTGGCCACGGCCGCCGGCGAGGAGACCGTCGAGTTCCCCGGCGAGCGGGTGCCGCGCGACTTCGACCTGCAGCTGGCCCGGTTCGCCGCGCTCGTCCGCGGCGAAGTGGCGGCGCCCGACCCCGACCTCGCGGCCGGACTGGCGGCGCTCGCCCTCGCCGAGCAGGTCGCGACCCTTGCCATGGACGGAGTCACCACATGACGTTGCTGCGCTGGGCCGACGCGTCGCGCGAGACGCTGAACGAGGTGCTGCCGGAGGCACTGGTCGTGCTGCCGATCGGCGCCACCGAGCAGCACGGCCGGCACCTCGCCACCGGCACCGACGCGCTGCTGGCGGCGACCGCGGCCGAGCGGGCCGCGACGCTCGCCGCCGAGACCGCCGCCCGGCCCCAGGTCCTGGCGCCGGCGCTGCCGTTCGGCGCGTCCGACCACCACCTGCCGTTCGGCGGCACGCTGTCGCTGACGCCGGAGACGCTGCTCGCGGTGCTGCTGGACCTGCTCCGCTCCGTCGCCGAGGACGGCGGCGCTCGCGTGGTGCTGGTCAACGGGCACGGCGGCAACGTCGGCGTCTGCCACGCCGCCGCGGCCGCCGCCTCGACCCGGCACCGGCTGGCCGTCGCGCACGTCGACTACTGGCGCTTCGCCGCCGACGACCCCGCGGGCGGCGTGCCCGGTCACGCCGGCGAGTTCGAGACGTCGCTGGTCGCCGCCGTCCGCCCGGACGCCGCCGGCCCCGTCCCGCCGCGTGCGCGCCCGCTGCCCGAGCCGGCCACGGCAAAGCCGAAGGGCGTCACCGTCCACGACGCCGCGCTGTGGACGTCCATCGACGGCTACACCGACCACCCCGAGCGGGCCACCGCCGCCGACGGCGCCGCCCGGCTGGACACCGTCGTCGCCGGCCTGGCCGCCTGCTTCGCCGAGCTGACCGAGACCCTGTGAGGACCGTGTGATCGACTTCCACACCCACACGCCGCTGTGGCGCACCACCAGCTGGCTGGGCGGCGCGACGTTCGGCGCGGAGGAGTTCGTCGGGTTCATGGACGCCATCGGCATCGACCGCGCCGTCGTCCTCAGCCACGACGGCCTGTTCGACGCCCGGCCGGAGGCCAACGACGACCTCGCGGCCTTCGTCCGCGCGTTCCCCGACCGGCTGGCCGGGTTCGGCACCGTCACGCCGCGCGACCGGAACGCCGTCGCCGAGACCGAGCGGATGTTCGGCGCCCTCGGGCTCAAGGGGATGAAGCTGCACCCGTGGCTGCAGGGGTTCAGCATGCACGAGCCCGCGCTGGACCCGATCTGCGAGGTCATCGCGGGGGCCGGCGGCATCCTGCTCAGCCACGACGGCACCCCGCCGTACTCGACGCCGTCGCAGATCGCCGCGCTGGCCCGGCGGCACCCGCGGCTGCCCGTCGTGCTCGGCCACGGCGGACTGCACGACCTGTGGCGCGAGGCGCTGGCGATGATCCAGGAGACGGAGAACCTCTACCTGTGCATCTGCGGCACCCCGCCGTACGCCGCGCGGACGATCCTCGCCGAGGCGCCGCCGCACAAGGTGCTGTTCGGCACCGACGCCGGGCTGTCCGACCAGGCCAGCCAGGACTACGCGGTGGCGCGGGTACGCGAGATCGACGGCTGGGGCATCACGGACGCGCAGCGGCGGGCGATGCTGGTCGAGAACCCCGCGCGGCTGCTGGACGCGGCATGACGGCGGTCACCGTCGCGGCCGTGCACACCGCCGCGGTCAGCCTGGCCGCCCATCCCGACCTGGTGGTCCGCGGCGCCCGCGGCGCGCACGACCGCTCCGACTTCCTGCTGGTCCGCGTCGTCACCAGCGACGACGTCGAAGGCTACGGCGAGGTCAGCGCGACGCCGCTGTGGAGCGGCGAGGACGGCGTCAGCGCGCGGCATTTCATCGAGACGATCCTCGCGCCTGCGCTGGTCGGCCGGCCGCTGACGCCGGTCCGCGGGCTCGAGGCGCTGATGGACACCGTGCTCGCGCAGAACCCGTTCACCAAGGCCGGCGTCTCGATCGCGCTGTGGGACGCGTGGGCGCGCACACTCGGCGTCCCGCTGGCGGTCGCGCTGGGCGGGCCGTACCGCACCGAGGTGCCGATCAAGCTGTCGCTGTCCGGCGACGGCGAGCAGCTGGAACGGGCACACGCGGCCGCCGTCGCCGCCGGGTTCGGCGCCTTCAAGGTGAAAGTCGGGCTCGGCGTCGACGGCGACGTCGAGCGGTTCGCGCACGCCCGGTCCCTCGTCGGCGACAAGGCGTTCCTCGGCATGGACGCCAACGGCGGCTGGTCGCGGTCCGAGGCGGCCCGGGCGATCAGGGCGCTGGCGCCCTACGAGCCGGCGTTCGCCGAGCAGCCGGTGCGGCCGGACGACCTCGCCGGCATGCGATCGCTGCGCGACCTCGGGCTGCCGGTGGTGGCCGACGAGTCCGTCTTCGGCACCACGGACCTCGCCCGCGTCATCGACGCCGGGGCCGCCGACGTCGTCAGCCTCTACGTCGGCAAGAGCGGCGGGCCGGGCCGGGCGGTCGCGATGGCCGGGCTGGCCGATGCGTCCGGGCTGGACGTGCTGATCGGGTCCAACGGCGAGCTGGGCCTGGGCGCGGCCGCCCAGCTGCACGTCGCGGCCGCGCTGCCGCGGCTGTCGGCGATCCCGTCGGACATCATCGGCGCGCACTACTACGCCGAGGACATCCTGGCCGAGCCGCTGGCCGGCGACGGGACGATCGTCCGCCTCAGGCCGGAGCCGGGCCTGGGCGTCACCCTCCGAGCCGACCTGCTGCGGGAGTTCCGATGATCGTCGACGTCCACGCGCACACGCCCACGCACCGTGACGCCGTGCCGGACGACGAGCGGCGCGTCTACACCGGCTGGCGCACCGACCGCCCGGTCACCACGACGAACTCGTGGGCCGACTACGACGAGGCGATGGCCGCCGCCGACGTCTCGATCGTCTTCAACATCGCCGTCGACGACCCCGAGGCCGCCACCGGGCTGCCGTACCGCCCCGAGGACACCAACACGTCGACCGCCGCGTTCGTCGCGGCCGACCCGGCCCGGCGGATCGGCTTCATGTCGGTCGACCCGACCCGCGCCGACGCCGTCGAGCAGGCCGAGCACTGCCGCGACCTGGGCCTCGTCGGCGTCAAGCTGGGGCCGAACTACCAGGACTTCGACCCGCTGTCGCCGCGCGCCACCGCGTTCTACGGGTACTGCCAGCGCGAAGGGCTGCCGATCGTGTTCCACCAGGGCGCCTCGCCGATCCGGCACGCGCCGCTGCGCTACACGTACCCGCTGGTCACCGACGAGATCGCGCTGGCCTTCCCGGAGCTGCGCATCGTCATGGCGCACATGGGCCACCCGTGGGGCAAGGAGACGGTGGTGACGATCCGCAAGCACCCGCACGTCTACGCCGACGTCTCGTCCATCTACCTGCGCCCCTGGGTCTGCTACGAGTCGCTGCTGGCCGCGGTCGAGTGGGGCGCGACGCACAAGCTGCTGCTCGGGTCGGACTTCCCGATCGCGAACACCGGCGAGGCGATGGCCGGGCTGCGCCGCGTCAACGCGATCACCGAGGGCACCGCGCTGCCGCGGATCCCCGACGAGGTGGTCGAGCAGATCATCCACGCCGACGCGCTGGGCGCGCTGGGCCTGTCGCTGAAGGAGACACCGTGATCATCGACGCGCACGTGCGGCTCGGCCCCGGCCGGTCCGCCGCGCTCGACGTCGCCGAGCTGACCGCGACGATGGACCGGCTCGGCATCGACCGCGCCCTCGTCGCGCCCGGCGAGTACGCGACCGCCTGGGACAACCGCGGCGGCAACGACCTCGTGACGGCCGCCGCCGCGGCGTCGGGCGGCCGGCTGATCGCCTACGCCGTCGCCAACCCCTGGGCCGGCGCCGAAGCCGTCGCCGAGCTGGCCCGGGCCCGCGACCGCGGCGCCGCTGCCCTCGCCGTCGACCCCGCGCTGCAGGGGTTCGACCTGCTCGACGGGCTGGTCGACCCGCTGCTGGCGTTCGCCCGCGACGCCGGCTGGCTCGTCTACGTCCGGACGGGCACGCCGCCGCACGCCGTCCCGCTGCCGCTGGCGTCCCTGGCCCGGCGCTGGCCGTCGCTGACGTTCGTCATGGGCCGCAGCGGCGCGACCGACTTCTGGATCGACGCCGCGCCGGCGCTGCGGCACGCGCCGAACCTGTACGCCGACACCAGCTACGCGCCGTGGGACACCGTGCTGTCGGAGTTCGCCCGCGACCCCGAGATCGGCGCCGGCCGCCTGGTCTTCTCGACCGACGCTCCATACACGGCGCCCACTGCCGAGCTGGCCCGGATCACCGACTGGCCCATCCCTGACGCCGATCGCGCCGCCGTCCTCGGCGGCACGCTGGCCGGACTGCTCGGTTAGCGGCTCGGGTTGCCGAGTGGGCCAGGGGGTTGCCTAGTTGGGCGTCCCCCTGCTGCCCATTGTCTTAGCCGCGCACCCGCGCCTCAAGCGGACTGATGGCGCTTCGCGCGACGATGACCGCTTGACCCGCGCGCACGCGGCCTAAGAACTGGCAGCTACCAGGGGGACGGGGAAGAACCGGGCACAGCCGCGCCCGATATGCACCGTTCGCCGGACCCTGCGGCGTCGGCATCCTGGGTCTGAGGCGCGTCCTGGGCGTGAGTCGCGCCGAAACGGCGAAACGGGCCCGAAACCGCGACTCACACCCAGGACGCGCTCCACACCCAGGATGGTGTCCGTCGGGATCCTGGTCTGCCGTCACGTCCTGGTCCCCAGTCACGCTACGAGCCCCGAATCCGCCGTTTTGCGTAACCGCAGACCACGACGTAACGCCAGACCAGGACCCGCAGCGTCGGCTTCACCCCACGCGGGCTGTGCCCGCTCTTCCCCCGTCCCCCTGATAGCTGCCAGTACTTAGACCGCGAGGGTGCGGGTCAAGTCCAAGCCCCCAACCACAACCAAAGAAGCACCACAGCGGGCGCGGACTTGAGGCGCACCCTCGCGGCTAAGAAAATGGGCAGCAGGGGGACGGCCAACTGTCACACCCCCGCCCGACTAGGCAACACCCCCGCCGAACCGCCCGAGACGATCACGTTCACCACCCCACCCCGCTGTCGACAAGTCGACACCCGTCATCTATCGTCTATATTCAGAAGATGATTTCGAAATACCGAAGTTAGCGGAGGGTGGCATGGCAGCACTGGACACTCGGCCGACGCCGGACGGCGGGACGGCGACCGGCGATGCGGCACTGCTGGTGCGCGGCGTCTCGCCGGTGCTCGAGGTGCCGTTCCACGCCGACGGCGCGGTCGATGTGGCCGGCTTCAGCCGGGTGGTCGACCACGTGCTGAGCACCGGCGTCACCAGTGTGATGTTCCCGGGCTTCGCCTCGGAGTACCACAAGCTGGCCGAGGCCGAGCGGGCCGAGCTGACCGAGGTGCTGCTGTCGCGCACCCGCGGCCGCGCCGACGTCGCGGCGATCGTCGCGGTGCAGGACCACGCGACGCGGCTGGCGGCGCAGCGGGCGCGGGCGGTCGTCGACGCGGGGGCGGACCTGATCAACCTGCTGCCGCCGCACTACCTGTCGCCGTCGCGGCGGGCCGTCCAGGAGCACGTCGGCGCCGTCCTGGCCGCCGTCGCGCCGACCCCGGTGGTGCTGCAGTACGCACCGTCCGAGACCGGCACCAGCCTCGACGCGGCGACCCTGCGCGAGCTGGCCACCGAGCACCCGAACCTGCGGCTGGTCAAGGTCGAGTCGAGCCCGCCGGGACGGCTCATCGCCGAGCTCGCCGCCGGCCGGCCCGCACTGCCGGCGGTCGAGGGCTACGCCGGCGTGCAGCTCCCGGACGCGGTCCGCCGCGGCGCCGTCGGCACCCAGCCGGGCTGCTCGTTCACCGAGATCTACGTGGAGCTCTGGCGCCGCTACGAGGCCGGCGACCACGCGGGCGGCGACGAGCTGCACCGCCGGCTGCTGCCCTACATCTCGTACTGGATGCTCGACACCGAGCTGATCATCGCGGCCGAGAAGCTGATCTCGGTGCGCCGCGGGTTGTTCGCCGACCCCTACTGCCGCGAGCCGGCCCACCGGCTCGATGCCGAGGAGATCGGCATGGTCGACCGGTTCCTCGCCGAGTTCGACACCATGCTTCCCCATCTCGGCTGACCGGAGTATATTCTCCGAATTGGCGTAACTATCTTCGAGATATTGAAGTTACCCACGGAAGGCAGGCACATGAAGACGCTGCGATTCGCCGTCCCGCTCGCCGCCGGGTGCCTCGCGCTCGCCGCGTGCGGTGGCGATGGCGACGACGACACGACGGACGCCGGGCCCGAGGCGGCGAGCTGGCACGAGGAGATCGAGGGCGGCCCGCTGGAGGTCGGCGTGCTGTCGGCCGAGGGGACGCCCGGGCTGGCGATCCTGCAGGAGCTGGCAGACGGCCTGGCGGCCGACTACGACGGCACCGACGTCACGCTGACGTTCGCCAACACCGACGCCCGCCCCGGCATCGAGCAGCGCTGGCGCTCCGGCGACCCGCTCGACGTCGACTACGGCATGTTCGACGGCACCAACCCGGCGCTGACCGTGTGGGCCGACGACGGCGCGCTGCTCGACCTGCGGCCCTACCTCGAGCAGAACGACCCCGAGACCGGCACGCCGTGGCTGGACCGCTTCAGCCCGACCGTCCGCGAGTTCATGGAGAACCCGTCCGACGGCGGCATCTACGGCGTCCCGTCCGAGCTGTCGCTGCACGTGCTGTTCTACAACGCCGGCCTGTTCACCGAGCTGGGCATCGAGCCGCCCAGCACCTGGGACGACCTGCTGGCCGCGAACACCGCGCTGAAGGCGGCCGGCGTCGACCCGATCGCCGTCACCGGGCTGTTCGAGCCGTACATGGGCATGTGGAGCGACCACCTGTGGCTGCGCACCGTCGGCTACGACAAGGCACGCGCCGTGCTCACCGGCGGCGAGGGGCACATCACCGACGACCCCGGCTTCCTCGAGGGCCTGGAGATGCTGCAGCAACTGCGCGACGACGGCGCGTTCCTCACCGGCTTCGAGGGCACCGACTTCACCGCCGCCCAGGCGCAGTTCTTCCAGGGCGACGCCGGCATGATCCTCATGGGCACCTGGCTGGTCAGCGAGATGGCCGACGTCATCCCGCCGGACTTCCAGCTGGGCGTCGTCGCGTTCCCGGCGGTCGAGGGCGGTGCCGGCGACCAGGGCGCCGTCATGGCGGCGCTGCAGGAGATCTCCGTCGCCGCCGAGGGCGAGAACATCCCGCTGGCGCTGGAGTGGGCCCGCCGGCTCACCAGCGTCGAGACGCAGACCCGGCGCGCTGAGGAGATCGGCGAGGTGTCGGCCGTCGTGGACGTGCCCAGCCCGCCCGGCATCCCCGGCATCGACCAGGTCGTCGCCGACGCCGATGCGCTGGAGCCGCGCGACTACGGCATCACCCAGAGCCCGGCCAACGAGGTGATCTACCCGGAGATCGCCCGGTTGCTCTTCGGCGAGCAGGACGCCCAGCAGACACTGGAGCGGCTCGACGAGGGCCTGCGCCGGGTGCACGGCAACTAGGCTCCGCAGCCGCGGGCAGCAGGACGAGAGGAGACACGATGCATCGAGCCGCGCAACGTCGCATCATCATCCCGTTCCTGCTGCCCGCGCTCCTGCTGCTCGGGGTGTTCTTCCTCTATCCGCTGGTGCGCACCGTCGACATCTCGTTCACCGAGTGGACCCGCACGGGCGACTACAGCTACGTCGGGGGCGAGAACTACACCCGGCTGTTCGACGACCCCGGCTACCTCAACGCTCTGAAGAACGCGTTCCTGTTCACGCTGGTCGGCGGGTGCATGCTGTTCCCGGTGGCGATCGCCATCGCGTGGGCGCTGAACCAGCGCATCCACGGCGAGCGGTTCTTCCGGTTCGTGGTGTTCGCGCCGGTGGTGCTGAGCGCGGCGGTCGTCGCGCTGATGTGGAAGTTCGTGTACCACCCGACGCTCGGGCTGATCAACCCGGCGCTGGAGGGGCTCGGAGTCGACGCGCTGGCCCGCACCTGGCTGGGCGACGCGTCGACGGCGCTGCCGGCGGTCGCGTTCACCACGGTCTGGCACGGCATCGGCATCTGGGTGGTGCTGCTGTCGGCCGGGTTCGAGCGGCTGCCGGCCGACGTGCTGGAGGCCGGGCGCATCGACGGCGCCGGCGAGTGGCGGCTGTTCCGCAGCGTCATGCTGCCGATGCTGCGCGACCTGTTCCGGATCCTGGTCGTGCTGTGGATCGTGCAGTCGATGCAGGCGTTCGCGTTCGTGTTCATCATGACCGGCGGCGGTCCGTACGGGTCGACGGACATCGTCGGGACGCTGATGTACCGGGTCGCGTTCGAGCGCTACGAGTTCGGCTACGCGGCCGCCATGGGCGTCGTCCTCGTCGTGATCATGCTGATCGTGACGCAGATCGTCAACAAGGTGATGAAGCGCGATGAGCTCCAGTACTGACGTCCGCCCGGCGCCGGCCGCCGGCGCGCCCACCCCGCCGCCGTCGCGACCACGGCGCCGGGGCAGCGACCGCGCGCCGTTCCGCCGGTTCCACCTGATCATCTACCTGCTGCTCGGCGCCGTCGCGTTCTCGACGGCGGGCGCGTTCGCCTGGGTCTTCAACGTGTCGATGAAGACCAACAGCGAGTTCATCGGCACCCGCCCGTGGACCATCGCCGAGGACTGGCGCTGGCAGAACTACAGCGACGCGTGGTCCAGCGCCAACGTCGGCTCGTTCTTCGGCAACAGCGTCATCGTCAGCGTGTCGGCGACGGTGCTCGGCGTGGTGCTCGCGGCGTTCGCCGCCTACCCGCTGGCGCGCATCCCGTTCCGCGGCAGCGGCATGGTGCTCAGCGTCTTCCTGCTCGGCCTGATGGTGCCGTGGATGGTGACGTTCATCCCGCTGTACGTGACCATGCAGGACCTCGGGCTGCTGGACAGCCGGCTCGGACTGGCGCTCGTCTACGCGACGTACAACCTGCCGTTCAACGTGTTCGTGCTGGTCGGGTTCATGCGGACGCTGCCGGGCGAGCTGGAGGAGGCGGCCGCCGTCGACGGCGCCAGGCCGGTCACGACGTTCCTGCGGATCATCCTGCCGCTGATGGGCCCCGGGCTGGCGTCGGTGTCGATCATCAGCTTCCTGCAGAACTGGAACGAGTTCTTCTACGCGCTGGTGCTGATCCACTCGCCGGAACGGATGACGCTGCCGCTCGGGCTGTTCCAGCTCGGCCAGGCCGCCGACTACGGCACGAACTGGGTCACGCTGTTCGCCGGCATGATGATCACGGTGGTGCCGGTGCTGCTGGTGTTCGCGCTGCTGCAGAACCAGGTGACGAAGGGGCTGACGGCCGGCGCGCTCAAGGGCTGAGGACGGCGCCGGGTCGTTCCAGCGCCGAGCGCCGCGGGCGACCCTAGCCACCCACCGAAGTTGATCTTGGAGTTGTTCGGCAATTCGGGGGCGATATGTCCGCTAGATGGCCGAAGAACTCCAAGATCAACGTGTCAGCGGCGGCGCGTGGCCCGCGAGCGCCAGCAGCCGGTGTGCCAGTGCCGCCGCTCGTCGATGCCCTCGCCGGTGAACGACAGGCTGACCGTCGGCCAGGCGACGACGTGCGGGGTGGCCGGGCGGATCAGTTGGTCGCAGCCCGGGCAGCGGTACGCCTTCGTGGACGCGCTGCCGGTGATGCGGCGGACCACCCATTCGCCGTCGGGGCCGGACTCGATGCTCTCGTGCACGGGTCCATGGTCTCAGCAGGTGCCCAGCATCTCCTGCAGCGCGCCCTTCTCCGCCGCAGTGATGGTGAGGTCCCAGTCGTACTTCACGTCGGTCCAGTGCCGCGCGTAGTAGCACCACCAGCCCTCGTTGGCCGGCTTCCACTCCGACGGGTCGCTGTCGCCCTTCGAGCTGTTACTGGACACGGTGACGGGGATCAGCTGGCCGCGGGCGAGGTCGTTGGCGAAGTCCTCGCGCCGGTCCTCGGTCCACGCGCTGGCACCGGAGCGCCAGGCGTTCGCCAGCGGCACCATGTGGTCGACGGAGACGTCGCTCGGCTCCTCGATCCAGACCTGGTCGTAGACGCTGTACCAGCTGCCCGCGGTCGGGTAGCAGTCGGCGCCGGTGCTGACGCCCGAGCCGTCCCGGACCAGCACCATCTCGCGGGTGTTGCAGCTGCCCTCGGCCGGGCTCCAGTGCGGGAACCGGTCGCGGGAGTAGCCGTCGCTGGATCCGGGCGGGGCGACGGTGAGCTCGGCGAGCTGGCCGGCGGACTCCGATGGCGACGGCGCGTCCGGCGGGTACGCGTGGGCGGCGCTGACCAGCCCGAGGACGAGGGCGAGGGTGGCGAGGAGAGTGAGGACGGCTCGGCGCATGACGGGTGACCTCCCAATTGGCCGGTGGTCACCAAGACTGTCAAGGATGTCCGGACTGCACCAGAGTGTGCGGTCTCCCCTTCACCGAGACTTCACTTCGGGATCACAGGACCTCGTCGTCAGAGGTCGGCGAACCGCAGCCCCGCGGCGGCCAGCTGGGTGAGCAGCGGCGACGGCGCCAGGCCCGGCTCGCGGACCTCGTCCTGCAGCCGCTCCAGCGTCGCCAGCGCGGCGGCTGGGCCGAGCGCGTCCAGCAGCTCGAACGGCCCCGCGGGCAGCCGGCAGCCCAGCCGCATCGCGGTGTCGACGTCGGCCGCCGACGCGTACCCGGTCTCCAGCATCGCGACGGCGTCGTTGAGGTACGGCACCAGCAACGCGTCGACGACGAAGCCGGCGCGGTCGGCGCAGACGACGGAGGTGAGCCCGGCGGACGCGGCGACCTCGGCGACGGTGGCCACGGCGCCCGGCGACGAGACGACGGTGCGGACGACCTCGGCGACGGCGCCGCCGGTCCCGGCCAGGTGCAGCCCGACGACGTCGGCGGGCCGGCCGCTGGCCGCGGCGCTGGCGACGACCGGTCCGGCGCCGGTCGCCGCGAGGACGGCGCCGGACGGTGCGCCGGCGACGACGCGGGCGAACGTCTCCGGCTCCCCCGGCGCGACGATCAGGTCGGCGCCGGCGAGGTCGGCGCCGCCGGACCGGACGACGTCGTGGCCGGCCTTCGCCAGCGCCTCGGCCAGCGGTCCCGGCGACGGGTCGAGGAACGCGACGCGGCGGGTCCGGCTGTCCTCGGGGGCGACCACAGCGGAGCTCGCGCCGATATCGTCGATTCCGGAGTAGTCGTAGAAGCCGCGACCGGTCTTGCGGCCCAGGAACCCCAGCGTCACCAGCTCGCCCAGCACCGGCGCCGGCGCGTGCAGCCGGTTGCGGCCCTGCCGGTACATCGTCCCCAGGATCTCGTAGGCCGTGTCCAGCCCGATGAGGTCGAGCAGCGCCAGCGGCCCCATCGGGTAGCCGAGCCCGGCCGTGATCGCCGCGTCGATGTCCTCGCGGCTCGCGTGCCCGCTCTCGTACATCGCCGCCGCCCGGTTGAGGTAGCCGAACAGCAGCGCGTTGGTGACGAAGCCGGCGCGGTCGCCGCACTCGACCGGCGTCTTGCCCAGCCGTCGCGCGAGGCCCGTGACGGCGGCCGCGACCTCGGGCGCGGTGACGACGGTGCGGACCACCTCGATCAGCTCCTGCACCGGCGCCGGGTTGAAGAAGTGCAGGCCGACGACCCGCTGCGGCCCGGACACCGCCACGCTGATCTCGGTCACCGACAGCGAGGACGTGTTGGTGGCGAGGATCGTCTCGGCGCCGACGATGCCGTCGAGGCGGCCGAACAGGTCGCGCTTGAGGTCCAGCCGCTCCGGCACCGCCTCGACGACGAGGTCGGCGTCGCTCAGCGCGGCGAGGTCGGTGGTGAACTCGATGCGCGAGGTGAGCTCGGCCTGCTCGGCGGCGGTGAGCTTGCCGCGGCGGACCGCGCGTCCGGTGGAGGTGCTGACGTGCCCGCGGCCGGCGTCGAGGGCCGCGTCGTCGCGCTCGACGCCGACGACGTCGAGGCCGGCGCGTGCGAACACCTCCGCGATGCCCGCACCCATGGTTCCCAGCCCGACGACGCCCACCCTGGCGATCCGCACACTCATGCCGCGCAGTCTAGGCACGCGTCCGTGCGCCGGGTCCGGCGTGCGCCGCGTCGCCGGGATTGCTGGGGAAGATGTGGGCACACCTCTCCGTCGCCCCACCGTCGACCCGCCCGGTGTTGGGCTGCCCCGAGCTTTCCGGACCGCTTCGTTTGCGGTCTCTTATGCTGCGAGCTGGCCATTCAGGTGTTCGTTGCGGACTTCGTGCGGGGTCCGGTAGCCGAGCCCTGAATGGATTCGTCTGCGATTGTAGAAGAGTTCGATGTAGTTCGCAACATCCTCGCGGGCTTTCTTCCGTGTCGGGTACACGGTGCGGTAGACGCGCTCGACCTTCAACATGGAATTGAACGATTCGGCCAGAGCGTTGTCGTAGCAAATGCCGGTCCTGCCGAGCGAAGCGCGCATCCCGAGCTGCTTGATCTTCGCTGAGAAGTCAGTCGATGTGTACTGCGTCCCGCGATCTGAGTGAAGGATGCAGCGGTCGGCGAGATCGTGATTCCTGGCGGCCATGTCGAGCGCGTCGGTGACGAGTTCGGTGCGCATGTGGTCGGCGAGTGCGTACCCGATGACTTCTTTGTTGAAGCAGTCGATCACGGTCGCCAGGTACAGCCATCCCTCCCAGGTGTGGATGTAGGTGATGTCGCCGACCAGCTTCGTTCCCGGCGCGTCGGCGGTGAAGTCGCGGCGCACCAGGTCTGGGGTGGCCGGCCGGTCGTCGCCCTGGATAGTGGTGATCTTGTACGGGCGCGGCTGGCACGGCACCAGGCCCAGCTCACGCATCAGGTCACGGACCAGCTCGGGCCCGGTCTGCTCGCCGCCGCGGAGCAGCTCGGCGTGGATGCGCCGGTACCCGTAGGTGCGGTCGTTGTGGTCGAACAACGCCTCGATCTTGAGCTTCAACTCCTCACGCCGCCGCGTGGTCGCCGACGGTGGCCGGTCCCGCCAGTCGTAGTAGCCGGACCTGGACACACCCAGCCAGGTGAACATCTGCTTGAGAGACGGAGCGTCGTTGACATTGTCGGCGCTATTGTGCGCGTACTCGGCGGCGATGAACTCGTACTTCTCGCTCACCGCTGCTCCTTCGCGAAGTACGCGGCAGCTTTTTTCAGGAACGCGAGCTCCATCTCCTGGTCTCGCGTCCGCCGTCGCAGTTCGGCCAACTCCGCACGTTCGGACAACCCCAGCGGCGGCTCGTCGCCGACGTGGTCCTCTCGGTACTTCTTCACCCAATTGCCGAGAGTGGTCTCACCCACGCCGATCTCACGCGCCACATCGGCAATACGACGGTCATTCTCGACCACCAGTCGAGCAGCCTCTTCGCGGAACTCAGGCGTGAATGTTGCCTTCTTCCTCGCCACGAACACTTCTCCTTTCCGGATCGGACCTTATGAGGTCCGCAGTCCGGAAAGTGGGAGGCACGCCAGTGATCACCGCGTGAGTCTGCTGCGCGGTATGGGTGGCGTTGCTGTCGTCGGAACGACAGTGCTGCCGCCCAGTAGGTGCAGTGATCCCACACAGTGCTGCCCGAGGCGATCGATGTGAGATCACTGCGGAGACGATGCGGCAGAACTGTCGCGGGAGCGACAGTTCTCTCACACCGAAAACGCAGCAATCCCACATCGTTTCGCCAGCCCAACGAACGCCACCCAGAAAGACACCACGCCGCCGCGGACCGCCGCCACACTCCCCCCGTCCCCCTGATGGATGCCCGCGCTTGACCGTGGGGTCGCGGGTCAAGTCCAAGCCCCCTGACCACAACCCAAGAGCACCCAGCAGCCGGGCGCGGACTTGAGGCGCGACCCCACGGCCAAGAAAATCGGGCATCAGGGGACGGGAAACGCCGCGAACGCGGCGAACACCCGGGCGCGACGGCGTGACGCATCCGGCGGTTCCGCAGGTTGCGAATTAGCTTAGGCGTACCTTACGTTGCTGCGGTGACCATTTCGCCCACTCTGCCCGTCGACGGGCTCGCCGCGCGCGACGTCGACCTCGCGTACGGGCGCGACGTTGTCGTGCGGGCCGCGTCGATCGAGCTGCGGTCCGGCATGGTCACGGCGCTCATCGGGCCGAACGGCAGCGGCAAGTCGACGCTGCTGCGGGCGCTGGCCCGGCTGCACCTGCCGTCCGCCGGCGCCATCAGCTTCCACGACGGCACCGACGTCCTCAGCCTCGACCCGCGCGAGCTGGCCCGGCGCGTCACGCTGCTCGCGCAGAGCCGGAGCACGCCCGGCGGGCTGTCCGTCCGCGAGCTGGTCGAGTACGGCCGGCACCCGCACCGCGCGCGGTGGAGCGGCCGCGACCCGGGCGCAGACGAGGCCATCGCCCGGGCGATGTCGCTCACCGGCATCGAGGCGCTGGCCGAGCGGCCGGTACAGGCGCTGTCCGGCGGGCAGGCGCAGCGGGTGTGGCTGGCCAGCTGCCTGGCGCAGGACACCGGCCTGCTGCTGCTCGACGAGCCGACGACCTTCCTCGACCTGCGCTACCAGATCGAGATCCTCGACGTCGTGCGCGAGCTGGCCGACGACCACGGCATCGGCGTCGGCCTGGTGCTGCACGACCTCGACCAGGCGGCCGCCATCGCTGACCGCGTCCTGCTGCTCGAGGGCGGCACGGTCACCGCCGACGGTCCCCCGCCCGAGGTGCTGACCCCCGAGAACCTGAGCCGCGCGTACGGCATCCGCGTCGAGGTCGACGTCGATCCGGTCGACGGCCGCATCTCCACCCGCGCCGTCGGCCGGCACAACGACGTCCGGCCGCGCGCGACGGCCTGAGGCCCGTTCCACCCCATCGAACCCACGATCACGAGGTACACCATGAGAAGAGCGCGCGCCCTCGCGGGCCTGTCCGTCGCGTTCGTGCTGCTCGCGACCGCCTGCGGCACGACGGAGGACTCGTCCGACGACTCCACTGAAGCCGGGACGACCAGCGACCCGACGTCCGACGGCGACGGCGGTCCCGGCGGCGGCGAGACCGCCGGCGGGCCGATCACCGTCACCGACGCCCGCGGCGTCGAGGTCACATTGGACGAGCCCGCCGTGCGGGTCGCCGCCACCGAGTGGAACGCCGTCGAGAACCTCGTCTCGCTCGGCGTCATGCCGGTCGGGGTGTCCGACATCCAGGGCTACGACAACTGGGTCAGCAGCGCGCCGCTCGACGACACCGTCACCGACATCGGCACCCGCGGCGAGCCGAGCATGGACACCCTCGCCACCCTCGATGTCGACCTCGTGGTGGTCACCGACAGCCTGATCGAGGGCGCCATCGAGCAGGTCGAGGCGACCACGCCGGTCGTCGTCATCCCGGGCGGCGACGTGCAGGACAACATCGGGCAGATGTTCGCGAACCTCGACCTGATCGCCGAGCTCACCGGCACCCAGGACCGCGCCCAGGAACTGCGCGACGAGTTCGACGCGAAGGTCGAGGAGGGCGCGGAGGCCGTCGAGGCGGCCGGCGCCACCGGCGACCAGGTCGCCTTCGCCGACGGCTGGATCGACGCCGGCAACGTCAGCGTCCGCCCGTTTGCCGACGG
Organism: Jiangella alkaliphila; assembly: GCF_900105925.1. Taxonomy (NCBI): domain Bacteria; kingdom Bacillati; phylum Actinomycetota; class Actinomycetes; order Jiangellales; family Jiangellaceae; genus Jiangella; species Jiangella alkaliphila. The sequence goes on from NZ_LT629791.1 coordinate 6,808,116, forward strand.
CTCGCTGGTCTCCGACGTCTTCGCCGAGATCGGCCTGGAGAACCCGTGGGGCCTGGAGGGCGACCCCGCCTACGGCCTGGCTCAGGCCGACGTCGAGGGGTTGACGGCGCTGCCGGCGGACGTCCGCTTCTGGTACATGGCCAACTCCGCCGACGGTGGCGACCCGTTCGCCGACGGCCTGGCCGGCAACGCGATCTGGGAGGCGCTGCCGTTCGTCCAGGCCGGCAATGTCGTCCGGTTCCCCGACTCGCTGTGGCAGTTCGGCGGCCCGACGTCGATGATGCAGTACGTCGACGCCGCCGTCGACGCGCTCGGCTGAGACGGTCCCGCAAGTGAGGTCCGGCCGCCTGGGCGTGGTCGCCGTCGGGCTCGCGGTGCTGATCGCGGGCCTGGCGGTCGTCCACCTCATGCAGGGCACCGCGCAGGTCGGCGCCGGCGAGGTGCTGCGCTGGGCGGCCGGACGCGGCGGCGATGACCAGGCCGGCGCGATCGTGCTGGCCTCGCGGCTGCCGCGGCTGCTGGCCGCGATCGTCGTAGGGGTCGCGCTCGGTGCCGCCGGCGCGGTCATGCAGTCGGTGTCGCGCAACGTCATGGCCTCGCCCGACACGCTCGCCGTCAACGCCGGTGCGCACTTCGCTCTGGTCGCCGCGGCGACGGCCGGCGTCACGCTGCCGCTGCTGGGCGGGGCCGGGCTGGCCTTCATCGGCGGCCTGGGCGCGGCGGCGCTGGTGCTGGCGCTGTCCGGGCTCGGCGGTTCCGGCGCGGTGCGGCTGGTGCTGGCCGGCACCGCCATCGCGCTGGCGATCCAGTCGACGACCAGCGCGATGATCATCCTGTTCTCCGAGGAGACCCGCGGCCTGTTCGCGTGGGGCGAGGGATCGCTCGGGCAGAACGGCCTCGGCGGCGTCCAGACCATCGCGCCAGTGGTCGCCGTCGTGCTGGCCGGGCTGCTGCTGCTCGGCCGCAAGCTCGACCTCGTCTTCATCGGCGACGACCACGCCCGCATGCTCGGCGTCAACGTGCGCCGGGTCCGCGCCGGCTCGATCGTGCTCGCCGTCATGCTGTCCGGCTGCGCCGTCACGCTGGCCGGGCCGATCGGCTTCGTCGGCCTCGCCGCGCCCGCCGTCGTGCGGCTGGCCACGCCGGTCGTGCCCGGGCTGCACAGGCACGCCGTCCTGTTGCCGGTGTCGGCCGCGACCGGCGTGCTCATGCTGCTCGCGGCTGACGTCGGGCTGCGGGCCGCGATCGGGTCGCAGGGCGCGCTCGAGGTGCCCACCGGCGTCGTCACCACGATCCTCGGGGCGATCTTCCTCATCGCGCTGGCCCGGCGCATCCGCGCCGCCGACACCGTCGGCGAGCCGCCCGCCGCAGGGGTGCGCGGCGGCGTGACGCGGCGCCGCTTCGGCCTGGTGCTGGGCACGATGGTGGTCGTGACGATCGCCGTCACCGTCGGCGGCACGCTGCTCGGCGACTCCGTGCTGCTGCTCGGCGACGTCGTCAACTGGCTGTCCGGGCAGGCCGGGCCGATCGTCAGCACCGTCATGGACACCCGGCTCCCCCGCGTCGTCGCCGGGCTGCTGGCCGGCGCCTCGCTGGCGCTGGCCGGCGCGATCATCCAGTCGGTCGCCCGCAACCCGCTGGCCGAGCCGGGCATCATCGGCGTGGCCGGCGGCGCGGGCGTCGGCGCCGTCACGATGATCACGCTGGTGCCGCTGGCCGGCTTCTGGGCGCTGGCCGGGGCGGCCGGTGCCGGCGCGGCGCTGGCCGCGACGCTGGTGTTCGCGCTGGCCGCGCGGGGCGGCTTCGCCAGCGACCGGCTGGTGCTGATCGGCGTCGCGGTGTCGGCGGGCGCGCAGTCGCTGATCGTCGTGCTCATCACGCTCACCGACCCGTGGAACGAGACCAAGGCGCTGACCTGGCTGGCCGGGTCGACCTACGGGCGCTCGTTCGAGCACCTGGTGCCGATGTCGCTGGCGGTCGTCGCGGTGATCCCGCTGCTGTACGGCATGCGGCACACGATGGACCTGCTCTCCGTCGACGACCACACGCCGCGGGTCCTCGGCGTGCACGTGCCTCGGGCCCGGCTGGCGCTGCTGGCCGGCGCCGTCCTGCTGACCGGCGCGGCCGTCGCCGGCGTCGGCGTCATCGGGTTCGTCGGGCTGGTCGCGCCGCACGCCGCCCGCGCGCTCGTCGGGCGGCGGCACGGGCGCATGCTTCCGGTGGCCGCGCTGCTCGGCGCGTCACTGGTCTGCCTGGCCGACGCGCTGGGCCGGACGGTGATCGCGCCGGCCCAGCTGCCGGCCGGGCTGGTCACCGCGATCGTCGGCGCGCCGTACTTCGTCTGGCTGCTCTACCGCACCCGGGTACGGGGGAATACCGCGCCGCGGCGGCTGAGTTGGCGTGGACATGCCACTCAGCGGAGAGTACGTACCGAGCACGCGTAGCCGGTCCCGCAAGCAGACCGAGCTGTACGAGGAGTCCGGCGGGACCGTGGCCGAGACCCTGCGGGGTCAGCCGGTCATCATCGTCACCTCGGTCGGCGCCAAGACCGGCAAACTCCGCAAGACGCCGCTCATGCGGGTCGAGCACGACGGCGAGTACGCCGTCGTCGCCTCCGACGGCGGCCAGCCGGCGCACCCCGTCTGGTACCACAACCTCGTGGCCAACCCGCATGTCGAGCTGCAGGACGGCGACCAGAAGCACGACTACCTCGCCCGCGAGGCGACCGGCGACGAGCGCGCCCTCTGGTGGGCGCGCGCCCTCGAGGTGTGGCCCGACTACGCGGGCTACCAGACGAGGACCAGCCGGGTCATTCCGGTGTTCGTGCTGACCCGGCTGGTCGACTGACGGGGCGTTTCCTCCGGCGGCCGGCGGGTAGGAGCCAGCCATGACCACCGACCAGGCCGACCGCCCCACCGAGTTCCCGCCGCAGCAGCAGGAGCCGCCCGGCTCGACCGCGGCGATGACCCCGACGCCGGACCACGGCGAGCAGAGCTACCAGGGCTCCGGGAAGCTGACCGGGCTGCGCACTCTGATCACCGGCGGCGACTCCGGCATCGGCCGGGCGGTCGCGCTCGCGTTCGCGCGCGAGGGCGCCGACGTCGCCTTCACGTACCTGCCCGAGGAGCGCTCCGACGCCGACGCGACGGTGGGGCTGGTCCACGACGCCGGACGCCGCGGGTTCGCCTACGTCGCGGACCTGCGCACGCACGACGCCTGCGTCGAGGTCGTCGCGCGGGCGGTCGGGGAGCTCGGCGGCCTGGACGTCCTGGTGAACAACGCCGGCTACCAGATGGCCCGCGAGGGCGGCATCGAGAGCATCGACCCCGAGCGGCTGGACCGCGTCTTCAAGACCAACCTCTACGCGCTGTTCTGGATGACGCAGGAGGCCGTGAAGCACCTGAAGGCCGGCGGGTGCATCATCAACAACTCGTCGATCCAGGCCTATGACCCGTCGGTGTCGCTGCTGGACTACGCCTCAACGAAGGCCGCGATCAACAACGCCACCGTCAACCTGGCGGCCGAGCTCGGCCCTCGCGGCATCCGCGTCAACGCCGTCGCGCCCGGCCCGATCTGGACCCCGCTGCAGCCGGCCACCCAGCCGCCGGAGAAGGTCGCGAAGCTCGGCCAGGACACCCCGCTCGGCCGGGCCGGCCAGCCCGCCGAGGTGGCGCCGGCCTTCGTCTTCCTCGCCTCCCCGCGGGACGCGAGCTACGTGTCCGGCACCGTCCTCGGCGTCACCGGCGGCAAGCCGGTCTTCTGACCACTCAGGCGCCGGCGCCGATCAGGGCGTCCCGCCCCAGACGACCTGGCCCGTCGCGGCCGCGAGCTCGCAGCGTCCGTCGAGCGAGCAGCGCACCAGGCTGTGGGTGGCGCTGGCCTCGTCCCAGACCTCGAACACGAGGCTGCCGTCGCTCTCCCAGGTGATGTTCCCGGGCCCGGTGTCCGCGACCGTGAGCACTGGCTCGCCGGACCGCGCGTCGAGTACGACGACCGAGCGCGGCACGTCCAGCTCGCCGTCGACCCCCGCGCCGATCCTCTCCGCGTCCTCGAACTCCTCTGCGCCGGGCAGACCCGGTGCGGCGATGACCGCGAGGTGCCGCCCGTCCGACGAAAAGGCCTGGGTGCCGACGTAGTGGTCCGGCGAGACCGTCCAGAGCAGCTCGCCGGTGAGGGTGTCGACAACGCCCGGCGCGGTGTCCGCGGCCTCGTTCGGCGGCGTCAGCACGGCCAGTTCGCCGCCGGGCGCGACCGTGTTGGTGAATCCGTAGTCGGTCCACGGAGTGACGGTGTCGGCGGCCGGGTCCCAGAGGAAGATGCCCCCCGGTGCGTTCGTCGCCTTGTCCAGCACGATGCGGCCGTCGGGGAGGAAGCCCTTCGCCACGCCGACGGAGCCCTCGGCGCCCGTCTGCTCGCGCTCGTACACCACGTCCCCCGTCCGCGCGTCGGCCACGCGGAGCAGCGTGCGCCCCGGGCCGTCGCCGGGCCCATGGGTGGCCCAGTCGTGCACCGCCCAGGCGATCATGGTGCCGTCTCCGGAGACGGCCACGTCGTAGACGGCGCCGTCGTCCAGGACGGTCCGCTGACCGTCGCGCGAGATCAGGGCGAGCTGGTTCCCGTCCGTGTTGTCGACGCCGGACTCGACGAACAGGACCACGAAGCCGCCTGCGACCTCGGACAACGCCCGGAATCCGCTGAAGTCGCCCTCGAGCGGGACCTCGACGTCGCCGCTGTGCAGCACGCCGTCGGCGTACCAGGGCACCGAGGGCGCGGGCCCCGCGGGCAGTTGGTCGACATCGACCGTGATGGGCCCCGCCGGGGCGTCCTGGCCCTGGTCCTCTGCGGGCTCGCCGGCCGCCGGGCCGACGGTGTCCAGGTCGGGGCCGTCGGTGGCGAGTGGGTCGGCGACGACGAACATCGTCCCGGCGGCGACGGCGACGACGGTGCTGCCGGCGGTCGCAAGCCGGACCTTGGCCCGGCGCCTGCGCGCCTCACGGAGCACGGTGTCGGCGAGGCCGGCTCGGGGCGGAACCCGCAGCGCGAGATCGTCCAGGGCATCGCGCATCTGGTCTTCGAGCATCATGCTGAGGCCTCCTCAGGAGTGGGCAGAGCGGCGTCGGCGGCCAGCTCAGGGGCGAGCACGCGCACCCGGGCCAGCGCCCGGGCGGTCTGACTGCGGACCGTGCCGACGGAGCAGCCCATGATCTCGGCCACCTCGCGCTCGGGCAGGTCCTCGTAGAACCTGAGCACCAGGACGGCCCGCTGCCGGGCCGTCAGCCGGAGCAGCGCCTGGCGCAGGTCGAGCCGGTCGTCGACCTGGCCGGCGCCGTCGCCGACGGAGCGGTCCGGCAGGTCGGCGACCGTGTCCTCGCGGACGATCTTCCGGCGGCGCCAGCGGCTGGCGTGGTCGTGATAGATCGTGCGCCGGACATACGCCTCCGGGTTATCCACCTTGTGCCAGCGGCGCACCAGCTTGACCAGCGCGCCCTGGACGAGGTCCTCGGCCACGTGCAGGTCACCGGTCAGCGCGTAGGCGGTACGCCGCAGCGCCAACGAGCGGGACTCGACGAATTCCCGGAACTCGCTCTCGGCTCGAGAATCCATCTCGTCCCTCTCGTCGGCGCTGCTTCCTCACTCACAGACGCACGAGCAGGGGTTCACTATGTCAGTCGCGGTCGCCGCCCTTGTCGTCGTCGTGGTCGTCATCGTCGCGGTCGTCGTCATCGTGGTCGTCGTCGCGGCCGCTGTTGTCGTCGTGGTCGTCATCGTCACGGTCGTCGCGGTCGTCGTCGACGTCGACGCGGGTGATCTCGCCGGAGACCGCGTCCACGCGGACGTCGTGCTCGACGCCGTCGAGGTGGATCTCGACCTTCCACTCCAGCCGGCCGTGCTCCCACTCGCGCTCGACCTCGGTGACCGTGCCGCCGCCGACGTGCGCCAGCGCGATCTGCTCGGCCTCGCCGCTGCCCATCTCGGCGCCCGTGCTCGGCGCGCTGGTGGCAGTGTCGTCGGGCGACGGCGAGTCGTCAGGCGTCGCGGAGGCCGACGGCGACGGCGTGTCGTCCGGCGTGGCCGAGGGCGTGGCCGAGGCCGACGGCGAGGGCGAGTCGTCCGGCGTCGTGGACGGCGACGGCGTGTCGGTGACCGACGAGCGCGGGCCGCTGTCGACGTCGTCGGTGCTGACGGCGTACGCGACGCCGCCGGTGATGAGCAGGGCGGCCGCGGCAGCGGCGGCGGAGACCAGTCGGTTCCGGTTCATGATGGCTTCCTTCCTAGTGCGGTGCGATGCCACCACGTTCCCGCCGGCCGCCCTAGCGCCGCGCTGGGCGACGGTTAACGCCCGGCTAAGCCTCCGGCCCGGTGCCGAGGTCGACGACGACGGTGAGGCCGCCGCTCGGCGGGCTGTCCAGCCGCACACCGCCGCCGGACTGTTCGGCCGTCCGCCGGACGATGTCCAGCCCCAGGCCGCTCGACCCGGACCCGCTGACGCCGCGCCGCAGCACGCCTGTGGTCTGGCCGGACGGCAGCCCCTGCCCCTCGTCCGCGACGACCAGCCGGGCGCCGCCGCGGTCGCGCGGCTCCAGCCGCACCGTGAACCCCGTCCCGTTCGGGGTGTGCGCGAACACGTTGCCGAGCAGCGCGTCGACGCACGCCTCCAGGTCGCCGCGGGCCAGCGCGACCGGCAGCGGGCCGGGCGCGACGTCCACCGTCAGCTCGCGGTCGGTGTCCTCGGCGAGCACCGCCCAGAACGCGGCCCGCTCGCGGACCACGTCGGCGGCGTCGGCCGTCACCCCCTCCGGGCCTGTGCCGCGCCGCCGGGCCTGCTGGATGACGTCGGTGACCGCCCGGTCGACGGCGTCGACGCTCGCGACGATGCGCTCGGACTGCTCGCCGGCGGGCAGCGCCTCGGCGTCCATCCGCAGGGTCGTCAGCGGGGTGCGGACGCGGTGCGAGAGGTCGGCGATGGTCTCGCGCTCTTCGCGCAGCAGGTCGGTGATGCGCCCGGCCAGCCCGTTCAGCGCCGTCGCGGTGACGCCCAGCTCGCCCGGCGCGGACGGGTCGGCGCGCGCGTCCAGCTCGCCGCGGCCGAGCCGGTGCGACACCGCCGCGAGGTCGGTCGCGCCGCGCACCAGCCGCCGGCCGAGGCGGTCCGCGACGACCAGGCCGACCAGCAGCAACGCGACGCCGAGCCCGGCCAGCGCCAGCCAGGCGCGGGCGACGCCCTGGCGCAGCTCCGCGTCCGGGACGAACGTGCGGATGACGCCGACGCTGGTGCTGTCCGGTCCGTCGACGGCGAACACGATCTCGCGACCGCCGTCGGCCTCGGCGGACGCGCTGGAGCCGCGTTCGGCCAGCTCGACCAGCGGCGACCGGTCCGCCTCGGCGCCCAGCCGCTCACCGTCAGGCAGGAACACCGTCACGTCGAACCGGGACGTCGCGTCGACCTGGGCGACGGTGAGCGCCAGCGGGTCCCCCTCCGCCGTCGCGACCACCGACGTCAGCGCCTGCGCCTCGACGGTGGCCGCCTGCACCGCGCGGTCGGCGGCGACGTCGTTGACCAGCAGCGCCAGCGGCACGAGGAAGGCCACCAGGACCAGCGTCGTGGTGGCGGCGACGAGGACGAGGAGCCGGCGGCGCACCTGCTCAGTCCTCCGGCGCGGCCAGCCGCACCCCGACGCCGCGGACGGCGTGCAGGTAGCGGGGCTCCTGCGCGGTCTCGCCGAGCTTGCGGCGCAGCCAGGACAGGTGCACGTCGACGGTCTTGTCGGCGCCGCCGTAGGGGAGCTGCCAGACCTCCGTCAGCAGTTCGCGCTTGCTGACCACCTCGCCGGCGCGGGCGGCCAGGTAGTGCAGCAGGTCGAACTCGCGCGGCGTCAGCTCGAGGCTGGTGTCGTCGAGCGCGGCCTCGCGGGAGCGCGGGTCGACCCGCAGGCCGCCGACGGTGACCGCCTGGTCGCGCTGCTCCTCGCCGCCGCGTCTGAGCACGGCCCGGATGCGCGCGTCCAGCTGGGCGACGCCGAACGGCTTCGTCACGTAGTCGTCCGCCCCCGCGTCCAGGACGGCGACGACCTCGCTCTCGTCGTCCCGCGCCGTGGCGACGATGACCGGGACATCGCTGACGCCGCGGAGCATGCGCAGCATCGCCGTCCCGTCCAGGTCCGGCAGCCCCAGATCCAGCACGACGACGTCGGGCCGGTCCCCCACCGCCTGCTCGAGCCCCGCCATCGCCGTCGGCGCCGATCGCACCGCGTGGCCGCGCTCGGTCAGCCCGCGGATCAGCGCGGACCTGATCGTCGCATCGTCCTCGACGACGAGTACCTGGGCCATGGCAGACAATCCTCTACGTGTCGGGCCTCGCACGACCCGTTCCGCTCTCCATACGCCTTGCGGTCTCGACCGACGACTCGCGGGAGCCTCCGGCCCCCGGTCATCGCCGGTGTGCAAGGCCCTCCACAGCGACCCTAAGCCACCGGCGGCCGCTCACCTGCCGGTTCGCCCCTCCCCGGGGCGTCCGTTGAGGTTGCCTTAGCCGTCCCTTAACCCGGCCGGAGGGCAGCGTCCAGGAAGCGACGAGACCGGTCCCGCTCCTTGCCGAGCACTTCGTCGACCTTGACCCAGTCGATCTCGTCCGCGAGCTTCGCGTCGCTCAGTTCGCTGGACGACGTGATCAGCCGGTCCTCCAGCCCGAAGAGACCCAGCAGGGACTTGAACCTGGTCAGGCCGCGGTTCCCGTTCGCGTACACGATGAACGGCTTCCGGAAGAGGATCGCGAAGACGCTGCCATGGAACGAGTCGGTCACCACGAAGCTCGCGTCCCGGAACGCGGCCAGCCACGTCTCGATGGGGGGCACCACGATCGAGTCCCACGTCGCCGCGCCGGGCCCGGTCCGGTCGAGGCCGATGCGGACGGCGTAGTTCAGCCGCTCGGAGACCCGGCCGATCTCGAGGCCGGCGACCTCCGCGCCGACGAAGGCCGCCACCTTGCCGACGACCCGGTCCTTGTCCTCGTTGGCGTCGAGAACGTAGGTGAAGACCCGGCCCCCGCCGGAGGGCGCGTCGTCCGCCATGACGTCGGCGTAGTCGGACGGATCGAGCAGCATCGTCGGGTCGAGCACCTGCTCAGCGATCACCCCCAGCCGGTCGCGGCACAGCGCGACCCCGCTCTGCTCTCTGACCGACACGGCGTCGAATCGCTGAAGCAGCTCGGAGCACCGCCGGGTCTGGCTCTCGGACAACTCCCACTCGTCGACGCCGAAGGACGCCGCATAGGACAACCTCGTCACGTCCCAGTTCTCCGCGAACGAGAAGAAGACGTTGTCGAACGACTGGGACGTCACGATCTCGTAGGCCGGGCGCCAGATCTGGTCGCTGCCGACCACCAGCGCGTCGAACCCGTCCCGCCCCGAAGGGTCCAGGTCGGCCAGCGCGACGCTCTGCTCGAGGTGGTCGTCGACGAACCGCCGGGTGTTCTCGCGCGTGCGACGCACCAGGTCGTCGCGCTCCCGGAGGCCGCGCCACGAGAGCTTCTTCCTGAGCAGGTAGGCCGCGCGCAGTCCGTCGACGTAGCCCATCGGCTTCTTCGTGGCCGGGAATCTCGGCCAGCCGTCCCGGTCGATGAACCAGACATCGTGACCCTGTCGTTCCAACACCCTCTTCAGCGCGAATGCCTGAACGATGCCGCCATAGTTGACGTTCAACGGAAGGGTGATGATCCCGACCTTCATGTCGCTCCCCTTCGATTCCACCGAACCGATGACCGTGTCAAGCTAGCCGGAGACGAGCCGAGTGACGAGACGGCGTGTTCTGCCGCCATCTATCACCAAGCGAAATAGTCGTTTCGTGAATTGAATCTACCGCAGGCGCCGGATGGGAAGACCACTGCCTCGCCTTAGCCTCGATCCACCGACCAGCTTGGTGACGTCGTCTGGTTTCAGGCGAGGTGGTTGTGATCACGTTGGGTGTGAGTGAGTTGCCGGTCTGCCCGGCTTTCCACTGGGGTTCCTTCTCGTGCCGGCGGGGGCTGGTGGTCAGGTGTGTGTCGTGGCGGGCCGGGGGAAGAGGGCGTTGTAGAGCGTGGACCACGCGGTCTGCCAGGGCCAGTTGGTCGGCAGGTGCAGGGTCAGACGCCGGGCGGAGGTGGCGATCCGGGCGGGGACGGTGATGAGTTTGCGGCGGATCGTCGCGGTGGTCGCCCTGGTCAGAGTGGGGGTCTTGGTCAGGGTCGCGGCGGCGCGGGTGAGGTTGAACGCCATGACCGCGCAGACGAGCCAGGCCGCGTTGGCGTTGAACACCCCGGAGGGCAGGTGGGCCAGCGCGGAGGCCTTGAGGTCGGCGTGGACGTTCTCGATGACCGCGTGGGCCCGGTGGGTCTGGTCCGCGGCGACGGTGTCCATCTCGGTGGTGTCGGTGGTGGTGAAGAAGGCGTGGAAGCGCCAGGAATCGAACAACGTGTCCTGGCCTTCGCTGTTGCGGGGGTTGAGATCGGGGATACGGCGGACCACGAGCCGGCCGGGGATCTGGTCGGTCTTGTTCTTGGAGGTGAACGCGGTGAAGGGAACCTCGGCGACCTCGGCACGAGAGTTCCATGTTCTGGTGGTCTCGTCGTAGACGGCGTCGGTGTATTTGATCGTGGTCCAGGCGGTCTCGGCGATGCCGGCGATGGCGCGTTTGACCGCCGGGTCCATCCGCACGGTGATCGAGACGTTCGCGCCGGCCTTCAACGCTGCGGTGACCAGGGCGTGGGAGTAGAACGCCGAGTCCGCCCGGACCAGCACGTCTCGGCCGGCCAGGTGGGTGCGGCGGATCAGGGCGAGGGCGTCGGTGGCCAGACGCGTCGCCCCGCGTGGGGACCCGGCCGAGCCGTTGCGCAGGCGCTGGGCGGCGATCACCGGCGCGAAGGTCTGGCTGGAAACGGTGGCCAGCACGGCGTTCAGGCCCCGCACCCCGGAGTACCCGAACCCCGCGCCCTGCTTCTGATAGCCGTGTACCTCCACGATGGTGTCGTCGATGTCGACCATCACCGTCGCGGTGTCTGCGGTCTCGCCCAGCAGGGCCGTGCGCTGGGTCAGGTTGATCAGAAACCGAGAGGCGATCGCGTCGGCTTGGCGGACATGGCCGAAGGTGAAGGCGCGCAGGAACGAGCCAAGTGTGGAGGGGGCGTAGATGCCGGCGAAGACCTTCCCCATCGCGCCGTGGCGTAGCAGGGCCATGTCGTCGATGCTGTCCGCGCCGGCGGTCATGCCGGCGACCAGGCCCGACAGCTTCAGCCCGGCGTTGGCGCCCTTGTCCGTCGGCACGCTCAGGTGCTCATCGCCCAGCTCGCGCAGCCGTGCCTCGCCGGCCAGGGCCATCGCCGGGACCAGGCCCGCCGACGACACGAGGTTGGGCTCATCGAAGGCCGCCGAGACGACCGGTCGGGTGTGAGAGAGTTGCATCTACGAGATGCCCTTCTTGAGCTGGCGATACGTGCCTTAGACAAGTCGTATCCTCCCAGCTCAGAAGCGCATTCTCACGCTCCCACGCCCTACCACGACACTCCACCTGTCGGTGGATCGAGGCTTAGGGATCCCTTAACCGGCCGGCAGGCATAGTGGGGAGGTGGTCAGGACACGGACGGTGCGCATCGGGACCGGTGTGCTGCTGTGGCTCGCCGCCGCGGCCGCCGCGACGGCGGTCGGCATGGCGGCAGTCGGCATGATCGGCAGCGACATCTTCGGGTCGTCCCAGGAGCCGCTCACCCAGGCCGAGGTCGAGCAACGGCTCGCGACCCCCGACCCGACCGGCGACCCGGCCGGTGTGCCGTCGGGGTCTCCGTCACCGTCCCCGTCGGGCTCGGAGACCCCGGCCCCCACGCCGACGGACCCGCCGTCCGATGAGCCCGAGGTGGAGCCGACCACCCCCGCGGTCTCCGCACCGGTCAGCATCCCCGCCGACGGTGCCGGCACCGTCATCGCCCGGTGCAACGCCGACGGCACGGTGACCGTCGTCAGCGCCATTGCGAACCAGGGCTTCGAGGTCGACAGCGACGACGACGAGCGCGACGACCACCCCCAGATCAAGTTCGAGGGCGACGACGTCGAGGTCGAGGTCCGCCTCCGCTGCATCGACGGCGTCGTCACACCCGAGATCGAGCAGAAGACCGACGACTGACCCGCGCCCCATGATCATCAACCTTTCGTGCTGCTATCACGCAATGCCGTTAAGTTAGGGCGGTTTTGCTGGCCCGGCGAACTTTGATCTTGTGGGTGGCGTGGCTGGGTGGGCGGGTCTGGTCTCGTCGTTTGGCTTTGAAGGTGTTCCGGGGTGGTTTCTTGACGCGCTGCGTGACGCGGGCTCGTCGTGGCGGGTTGAGGTCGCTGCTGATGGCGGCGATGGCCAGGACGCGCGTGTTCTGGTCGAGTCGGCCGGCGGTGATGGTGTCTCGGGTGACGCGGATGGTGATGGTGAAGGAGATCCGGCGCGGGTCCACGCCGACGGTGTCCGCGGCGTCGGTTCTCAGGGTGCAGAGGGCTTGGTAGGTGACGAGCAGGGCGTAGATCTCCTGATCGACGAGGTCGGGTGACTTCGAGCGCAGGATGAACCCGGCGCCACGCAGTCGGGTCTTGAGTTCCTGGTAGCTGTTCTCCGATTCCCACCGCTGGTGGTAGGCCTCGGCGACGGCTCGGGCGGGCGCCTCGGCCGGGTCGAGCAGGGTGGTGACGAGCCTGATATCGCTGATGGTGACGGTATCGCCGACGTGGGTGGTGACTCGGTAGTCGACGATACGCACCGGGTGCCCGGGCATCGGAGGCTCCGGCCAGCCCCGCCGGGCGGCGGTGCGCCAGCGCTTCTTGTAGCGTTGCGCGGTGATCACTGACAGGTAGGAGCCGTCGTCGAGGATCTTCATGGCGGGGAAGTCGGCCTGTCAAGTTTTTCGTGTAAGACAGGGCAAACCTTTACCTTGATGTGACTTTTCTAGGTGAGTCTTCCGGGGAATTCCACGACCAGGAAGTTGAGTGCTTTCTTCCATCCATGGGTTCCGGTGCCTGATGCTCCTCCTCGTTTCCGGCTGATGTTACGGATCCCGAGAAAGAGCAGCTTCATGGCGGCGTCATCGTCGGGGAAGTGGCCGCGGGTCTTGGTGATCTTCCGCAGCTGGTAGTTGATTGATTCGATCAGGTTCGTCGTGTAGACGATTCGGCGTAGCTCGGCCGGGTAATCCAGGAACGGGATGAACTCGTTCCACGCATTCTTCCACACCTCGATCGCGCCGGGATACTGCTGCCCGAAGTTCTGCTCGAATTCTTTCAACGCGATCTCGGCCGCGGCGACGCCGGGAGCGGTGTAGATGTGACGCATCGCCGTGGCGACCTTTTTCCGGTCGCCGTAGGAGATGAATCGCATCGTGTTGCGGATGACGTGCACGACACAGGTTTGCACGGTGACCTTGTCGAACACGCTGCGCGCGGCGTCAGGCAGCCCGGTGAGCCCGTCGCAGCACAGGATGAGGACGTCGCGCAGGCCCCGGTTGCGCAGCTGCGTGAGCACGTGCGCCCAGAACTTCGCGCCCTCCTCCGCGGCGATCCAGATCCCCAGCACGTCCTTCAACCCGTCGACGTCGACGCCCACGACCAGGTGTGCGGACTTCAGCGTGACCGAGCCGCGGTCGCGGACCCGGATCCGGATGGCGTCGACGTAGACGATCGGGTAGACCTCGTCGACCGGCCGGTTCTGCCACAGTGTGATCTCGTCCACGACCACGTCGGTGATCTTGGAGATCAGCGCCGGCGACGTGTTGATGTCGTAGATCTCCTTCAGGTGCGCCTCGATCTCCCGGGTCGATAGCCCGCGCGCATACAACGACAGAATGATGTCCTCGATCGCGCCGACACGCCGGGAGTGTTTCGGCACGATCTGCGGGGCGAATGTCGAATTCCGGTCTCGTGGCACGGTCACGTTCACCGGGCCGGCCGTCGTCGCGACCGTTTTGGCCGAACGCCCATTCCGGGAGTTCCCCGATCCGCGCCCAGCCGGATCACCGGGCTCATAACCGAGATGATCGGTCATCTCGGTCTCCAACGCCCGCTCCAGAACTCTCGACGTCAACCGATTCAACAACCCATGAACACCATCAACCGGTGTCCCGGACGACTCGGCATCCGCCAACAGATTATCAATCGCCTCATCCGGCAACACCGCCGCCAACCGACGAGCTGCCTCATCCGAGGAATCGACAACCTTCTCCTGCTCCGACACAAAGAATCCTCTCGCGGCCACGACGCAAACACGCCCGGACCAATCCTGGCCCACCCGGCCTTACACGAAAGATTCAACACGCCCGGGGAAGTCGGCGTTGCCCTTGATCCGCCAGATCAGGTCCGCGCCGGTGCTGGTGGCGATCTGGGCGAACAACCGGTGACCGAAGTTGCGGTCGGCGAGCACCAGCATCCCCGGACGCATCGCACCGATCAGCCGCTGGGTCAGTTCCTGCTCGCTGTGCCGGCACGCGTCGAACACCGCGTCGATGATCGCGTGGGTGGCGCATTCGATCAGCGCGACCAGCCGCACCTGTGCGAACCCCGAGGGCGTGCCGATGTGGCCGAACGCGGCCACGTTGGCCGCGGTGTCGGCCAGGTCCAGGGCGGTGCCGTCGAAGGCGACCAGCCGCCGCCCGAACAGCCACGCTCCCGCCGCGTCGGGCGCCGCGCGTGGGCCTCGGACCCGGTCGAACAGCAGCCGCAGCGGCGTGACGCCCAGGCGTTTGCGGGCCTGGCACAGCGCCGACGCGCTCGGCACGACCAGCCCCCGCAGGTACCCGAACGTGCTGGTCAGCCAGCACATCACCATGCGGTATCCCGGCGGGGAATGCGAGTCGGCGCCGCAGAACACGCATAACCCGAGCACGAAGACCATCACCGTCCGGGCCGGCAACAGCCGCCGCCGCTGCTCGCGCACACCGGCCTGCTCGATCACCTCGTCCAGCAGCTCCGGACAAAGATCACTTTCCAGTGCGCCCAGACTCACCTCGCCCGATCGCCACGTGGCAGACTCAGAACTCACAGGGCCCTCCGGCAGACGATGATCTTCGACAATCACCGTTCTAACGGAGGGCCCTGCCCACGAACCCCACCGACACGCCGCTGACCAGCACAAACCGCCCTAACTTAACGGCATTGTGCTATCACGACGCAAAAGGTTGATGATCATGGGGTGTACGCACGCGTCTAGATGTTGATCGGGTGTCCCGAGATGCCGTGGATGGCCTCCTTGACGGCCTCGGACAGCGTCGGGTGGGCGTGGATGTTGCGGCCGACCTCGTCCGCCGTCAGGTCCCAGAGCTGCGCCAACGTGAGCTCGGGCAGCAGCTCGGTCACGTCAGGGCCGATGAGGTGGGCGCCCAGGAGCTCGTTGTGCGCGGCGTCGGCGACGATCTTGACGAAGCCGACGGGGTCGCCGAGGCCGTGGGCCTTGCCGTTGGCCATGAACGGGAACTTCGAGACCTTGACCTCATGCCCCAGCTTGCGAGCCTGCTCCTCGGTGTAGCCGAAGCTGGCCACCTGCGGCTGGCAGTACGTGGCCCGCGGGATCATGTCGTAGTCGATCGGCATGGTCTCGACGCCGGCGATGGTCTCGGTGGCGACGATCGCCATGGCCTCGGCCGCGTGCGCGAGCAGCAGCTTGCCCGTCACATCGCCGATGGCATAGATGCTGGGGACGTTGGTGCGCAGGCGGTCGTCGACCTCGATGGCGCCGCGCTCGGTCAGCCGCACCCCCGTCTTGTCGAGGCCGTAGCCGTCGACGCGCGGGGCGAAGCCGATGGCCTGCAGGACCTTGTCAGCCTCGAGAACCTCCTGCTGGTCGCCGGAGGTCACCGTCACCTTCACGACGTCGCCGGAGTCGTCGATGGCGTCGACGCGGGTCGACGTGCGGACGTCGACGCCGAGCTTCTTGTACTGGCGGGCGAGCTCCTTGGAGACGTCGGGGTCCTCCAGCGGCAGCATGCGGTCGAGGAACTCGACGATCGTGACCTGGACGCCGTAGTTGGCCATGACGTAGCCGAACTCGACGCCGATGGCGCCGGCGCCCGCGATGACGATGCGCTGCGGCAGCTCGCTCTCGAGGATCTGCTCCTCGTACGTGACGACGCGCTCGCTCAGCGACGTGCCGGGCAGCAGCCGGGTCGTCGCGCCGGCCGCGACGATGCAGTGCTCGAACGTCACCGTCTCGTTGCCGCCGTCGTTCAGGCGGACGTCCAACGTGGTGGCGTCGGTGAACGTGCCCCAGCCGTCGAACTCGGTGATCTTGTTCTTCTTCATCAGGTAGTGCACGCCCTTGACGCGGCCGTCGGCCACGGTGCGGCTGCGCTCGTACGCCTTCGAGTAGTCGGCCTTGACCTCGCCCTCGAAGACCAGCCCGAAGGTGTCGGCCTCGTTCTTGACGATGTGGGCCAGCTCGGCGTTGCGCAGCAGCGCCTTGCTCGGGATGCAGCCCACGTTGAGGCAAACGCCGCCCCAGTATTTGGACTCCACGACGGCCACGGACTTGCCCAGCTGCGCCGCGCGGACGGCCGCGGTGTACCCGCCCGGACCGGCGCCCAGGACGACGACATCGAAGTGCGCACTCATGGACCCCAGCCTAGAGGCCCGCCGTCCGGCCACGCTGCGAGCCGTGACACACAAGTGAAGACGATCTGAAGATGCCGGGTAGTTCACTCGATACCGTGAACGACTCCACCCGCCGCGCCGACCTCGAGCAACTGCAGATCCGAGTCTCACGCATCGTCGACGATCTCAAGGGCGCCCTCGACACGCCGCTCACGATCATGGCCGGCGGCGGGGCCTGGACCGGCACGCGCGCCGACGCGTTCGGCGCCGACCTCGACGGTCACAAGGCGGCCCTCCAGACGGCGGCGGACACGATCGCCGGGGACATCGCGGCCGAGGTCGCGTCGGCACCAGAGGACCCACCGGCATGACCGTCTTCTCCTCGATCACCATCGCCGGGCTCGAGGACCTCGTGGCGCGGATGCAGGTCTCTCTGAGCACCGTCATGGACTTCACCGGCCACCCCACCGGGCGGTCGGTGCGGTCGGACATGGACGGGCTCGACGTCTCCTCCCGCGGCTTCGAGGCGCTGGACCGGGTCCAGGACTGGATCGACGACGAGGCGCTCCCGGACCTGACCCGCCGGCTGAACCTCGCCCGCGTGCTCGAGAACCAGCAGCCCGGCGCACTGACGGTCCAGCTCGACGAGGCGCTGGTCGAGCGGATGTCCACCTCGACGGCGGAGGCCAGCGGCCGTGAGCTCGCCATCGCCCTGAAGGACCTGGGCGGCGTCAACGAGGGCTTCGACGAGCTGATGGCCGAGCTCGAGGAGCTGGCCGACGATCCGGACGCGATGTCCGCCTTCTACGCCGAGCTCGGCCCCGAGGCCGCCGCCATGCTGGCCGGGTCGATCGGCATGCCCGACGGCGGCGCCGGCGCGAACGCCCAGCGTTACCTGGAGCTGATGAGCCAGGGACTGTCCACCGCCCTGCTCGACGCCGACCACCCCGACGGCTGGGGCGCGATGTACGAGTTCCACCAGCCGACCGACGACCCCATGGTCGCCTGGGGCCGGCTGGCGCTGCTGCAGTACGGCAACTTCTCCGGCCCCGATGCGCAGTCGTTCGTCCAGGGAACCGTCAACGGAACGGCGCTGGACGCGTTCGCCGGCGAGGATTGGGCGGACCCTGCCAACATCTCGGCCCAGTCGCTGACGCCGTCCGACACCACGACCGCCGGCCTGCCATCGGACATCACCGCGATGGCGTTCACCGTGCTGAGCCGGTATCCCACGATGGCCACGGAAGTGCTGACCGGGCAGGACATCTCGGTGCAGGAGCTCTTCGACCGGGTCGACCTGCTGAGCGGGTCACCGCCGGATCGGCATAGCGTCGCTGACGCGTTCGGGCTGGCCATCGAGGCCGGTGTCGGTGCGGAGGGCACCCCGCCGCGCACGGAGCACTCTCCTGAGGAGAACGAGCTCGCCTTCGAGTTCATCTCCGCCGTCGGGAGGCACAGGGAAGTGCCGGCCTCGATGAGAGACTCGCTCGGTCGGGTGGCGGCGGCGTACGTCGACGAGATGGTGGCGGGGTCCTTCGTCGATCCAGGCGAACGTCCCGGACGGCGCGACCCGTCGATGACCGATGCGCCGGCCGACTTCCCTGGCGACGCGGGCCTGACCCCGTCGTTCTACCTCACCCCGGACGTCGTCTACCTGTTCGTCGGCGGCTTCCAGGACCAGCTCGAGACGTCCATGCCCTTCGACACCGCCATGAGCACGCTGATGGACACTCAGCTCAACGCATCGATCCTGGCCGACCATGCCACCGATCCGCCCGGCACCCGGACGGCGGACTTGATGTCGCTGTTCGGCGGGATGTCGTCCTTGCACTACGAGGCACGGCGCAACTACGCCGCCGACTTCGACGCCCAGCAGCGCGAGATCCGGGACGGGCTGGCGAAGTTCTACAGCGCCGGCCTCGGACTCATCCCGGTGCCGGGCTCGGCGCACCTGCCGTACTGGGCACTGCAGATCGGCACGGGCGAGGGCCTCGCCGCGTGGGTGGACGGCGAGGGTACCGAGGGCCAGGTGGTCGCCGACAACGTCACCGAAGAGCACATGCGCTGGTACCTCATCGCCGAGAAGATGATCCAGAACGGGGTCGGCGCCGACGCGCTCGCCAGCGCGCCGGCCGGCCTCCTCGAGAACGGCCAACTCAGGCCGATGAACGAGATCTTCGCTGATGACGCCCTCGCGGACCAGTTCTACGACTGGGTCAACCCACCCACCGACGACGCACCGCCGAACGAGCTCAACGAGTCGGCCGACGAGGCCCAGCAGGGGTGGACCAGTGGCTGGGGCGAAGCCGAGAACTGGCTCGAGATGCTCGACCTGATCGAGGGCGACTGAACGGCGCCGTCGGAAGCCCGGTCAGAACAGCCGCGACGTCGGGTCGTCGACGCCGCGGAGGGCGTCGTAGTCGACCGTGACGCAGGCGATGCCGCGGTCGACGGCGAGCGTGCGGGCCTGCGGCTTGATCTCCTGCGCCGCGAACACGCCTCGCACCGGCGACAGCAGCGGGTCGCGGTTGAGCAGGTCGAGGTAGCGGGTGAGCTGCTCGACGCCGTCGATCTCGCCGCGCCGCTTCACCTCGACGGCGACGGCGACGCCCTGCTCGTCGCGGCAGAGGAGGTCGACCGGGCCGATCGGCGTCGGGTACTCGCGCCGCACCAGCCGCCAGCCGGCGCCGAACGTCTCGACCTGCTCGGCCAGCAGCACCTGCAGGTGCGCCTCGACGCCGTCTTTGACCAGGCCCGGGTCGAGGCCGAGGTCGTGGGTGGATTCGTGCAGGATCTCGTGCAGGTCGATCACCAGGCGGTCGTCGGTCTTGTCGTTCTGCACCGTCCACACCGCGGTGACGCCGTCCTCGCCCGGCTCCGGCTCGCGGACGGTGAGCGTGCAGGGCGGGCTCATCCAGTTCAGCGGCTTGTACGAGCCGCCGTCGGAATGCACCAGCACGCTGCCGTCGGCCTTCACCATGATGACGCGGGTGGCGAGCGGGAGGTGGGCGGACAACCGGCCGGCGTAGTCGACCTGGCAACGGGCGATGACGATCCTCACCGCCCGAACTCTAGACGGCGTACCGTGCGGAACACACGCACACGGACGTGCGGGGGCGGTCATGAATCGGATTGCGCTGATCGCGATGGGTCTCGTCCTGCTCGCCGTCGTCGGGCTCGGCGGCGTCGTCGTGCAGCGGCAGAGCGGGCGGATCGACGAGCTGGAGGCGGTCGTCCGCGACCTGCGGGCACGGGTCGACGACGGCGACGGCACCGGCCAACGGGCCGGCCCGGGCGACGCGGCCCGGCTGGACGAGATCGAGCGGCAGCTCGGCTTGGACGCGCCGTCCTGGCCGGCCGAGGACATCGACGAACGCATCACGCAGCTGGAGTGGGACTTGGCGCTGATCTGCGGTTACCTGCACCGCACCGGCGCCGCGGTGTTGTGCTGACCCGGCTCGGCCGGGTCGGCCGGCTCAGCCGGTGAGCGCCGCGGCGAGTGCGTCTCGCTGCGACCGGACCCACTCCTGGCTGCGCCGGATGTTGTCGCCGGCGCCGCCGTCCCACATGCGCGCCCAGCCGCCGCCGTCGTTCTCGGCGCGGTGCTTCATGGCGTGCCAGCTGCGGGTGAACCGGCGGTCGGCGACGTCGAGGAGGCCGGCCCGCTGGGCGGCGTCGAGCCCGTAGGCGTCGGCGAAGATCCGCATCCGGCGGCCGGCGTCGGCGTCGCGCAGCGCCGGGTCGCGGTCGGCCGGCGCGGCCAGCGGCGCCCAGTACCGCAGCGTCGTGACGACGTCGAGCAGCCGCGTGGTCGGCCCGGCGAAGTCGAAGTCGATGATCCCGACCGGCCGTCCGCCGGCGAAGATCGTGTTCTCGAACGTGATGTCGTTGTGCCCGACGACGTCCTCGGTGCCGCGCTCGATCACCGGCGGCACGCCGGGCAGGTCGACCGGCGGCGGCCAGCCGACCCCGTCAGGCAGCACGAAGCCGGCGGAGCAGTCGTGCAGCCGGCGCTGGATGA
Organism: Jiangella alkaliphila; assembly: GCF_900105925.1. NCBI lineage: Bacteria > Bacillati > Actinomycetota > Actinomycetes > Jiangellales > Jiangellaceae > Jiangella > Jiangella alkaliphila. The sequence goes on from NZ_LT629791.1 coordinate 6,828,720, forward strand.
CGGCGATCTCGCGCAGCGCGTCCTCCGTGGCCGCCCACGGCGCCAGCGGCCGGCCGCCCATCTCGCCGTCGAGGTAGGTGAGGATCTCGCGGCCCCGCTCGTCGAACCCCAGGAAGCGCGGCGCGTGCGCGAAGCCGGCCCGCTCCAGGTGCAGGAGGTAGGCGTGGACGGCGGCCGCGGCCTCGGCCGGGCGCCGCCGGACGGTGCGGCCGACGCGGACGACGCCGTCGCTGACGTCGCCGCCGAGCAGCGGCACCTCGACCACGTCGTCCAGGAAGGCGTCGACGGCGGCCCGGAACGGAGCCGGCCGCTCGACCCACGGGTAGTGCCCGCTGGCCTCGACGACGGCCAGGCGACCGGCCGGGAACCGCTCGGCCAGCGCGGCGACCGGCGCGAACCCGGTCATCGCGTCGTCGGCGCCGGCGACCACGAGCACCGGGGCGGCGACGGACGCGAGCCGCTCGGCGAGGTCGACCGGCGGGTCGACACTGAAGTACGCGCGGTTGGCGGGCAGGTCGTAGCGGCCCTCGGCGGCGTGCCGCTGCTCGGCCGGGCCCCAGTGGGCGTAGCTGGACGGCGCGACCCGCCGCTGCCAGTCGTTGAAGCCCTCGTCGTCGAGGACGGCGGGCCCTTCGGCCAGCGCGGCCCAGGCGTCGGCGAAGGCCGGCTCCGTCGTGCTGAGGCGGCCGGCGATCTTCCCCGCGTCCGGCTCGGCGTCAACGAGGTGGACGGACGGCGGCGTGAGGAGCAGCAGCGCCGCGACGTGTTCCGGGTACTGCACGGCGAAGGCGACGGCGAGCCGGGTGCCGGCGGAGTGCCCGGCGACCAGCAGGCGATCCTGCCCGAGGTGCCGGCGCAACGCGTCGAGGTCGTCGGCCTGCCGCCAGTACGAGGCCGCCTCCAGTTGGTTCGGGCGGTCCGGCGCAGGCGCCGGTGACTGGCCGATGCCGCGCAGGTGCGGGATCACCAGCGGGTACCGGTCGGCCAGCCCGGCGAGATCGCCCAGGTAGACGGGGTGCCGCGCGGCCCCTCCCGCCAGGACGACGACCGGCGGGCCGGCGGCATCCGGTCCGGCCAGCTCGTCGTAGTGCAGGGGCGTTGTGTCATCGGCGCGGTAGGTCGGCACGCCAGGACGCTACCGCGTCGCCGCCGGCCGGGGCCTGGGGCCCGGCCGGCGGCCCGTGGGCCGGTGACGGGGCCCGGCGACGGCGCGTGGGCCGGAGCCGGGGGCCGGTGACGGCCCGTGGGCCGGTGACGGCCTCGTCGCCGCGCTGGAGCTCTGCCGTCGGATGCGATTGCAGAGCTCCATCGCGCGATGGAGGTCTGCAATCGAATGAGATGGCAGACCTCCAGCGGGCCGGACTGGCGGGGCGGGCGGCGGCAGGCGGCAGACGGGCGGTGGGCGGCGGGCGGCGGCGGCGGGCGGCGGCGGCGGGCAGCGGCGGGCAGCGGCGGGCGGCGGTACACCGTTGCCCGCGCTACCCGCCCGTCCTCACTGGAAGTCGCGGGAGCGGTGCCGGGCGTGCAGGGCGCGGGCGGCCTCGGGGTGCAGCTCGGCCAGCGAGGCGAGCTTGTCGGCGACCAGGTTGATCACGCCGTCCTTGCGCTCCAGGATGCCCCGCACGATCATGCAGGCGGCGTTGCGGGCGACCCGCCGGTGCCGTTGCCACAGCCCGCCGCCGCAGACGACGTTGAGCATGCCGGTCTCGTCCTCGATGTTGAGGAACGTGATGCCGCCGGCGGTGCCGGGGCGCTGCCGGTGCGTGACCACGCCGGCGACGGTGACCCGGCGGTTCGGCTCGGCGGCGGCGAGGGCCTCGACGGCGAGGATGCCCTCGCGGCGCAGCAGTGGCCGTAGGTGCGCGATCGGGTGGCTGCCGGGTGAGATCGAGGTGGCCCACAGGTCGGCCAGGGTCAGCTCGACGTCGCTCATGCCCGGCAGCGCCGGCGCCGGCGGGGTCGCGGTGACGGCCTCGAGCTGGCCGGCGGTCTCGACGTAGCCGGCGTTCCACAGCGCCTCGCGGCGGGTGAGGCCGAAGCCGTCGAACGCGCCCGCGGTGGCCAGCGCCTCCAGCTGCCGGGCGTCGAGGCCGGCCCGGCGGGACAGGTCGGTCGGGTCGCGGAACGGCCGGTCCTCGCGGGCGGCGACGATCGCCTCGGCGGCCGGCGTGCTGATGCCGCGGACGGAGTCGAGGCCGAGCCGGACCGCGTACCCGCTGTCGCGGCGGTGCTCGGGCGTCGGGTCGGGCGTGCCGGGGACCCACTCGGCAGGTTCGTGCTCCGGGGCCAGGCATTCGGCCCGCCCGGTGCCCCGGGGGTCGCCGTCGGGCTCGAGGCCGGCCGTGGCGCCGGAGCTCATGATGTCCGGACGCAGCACCTGCACGCCGTGCCGCCGGGCGTCGTGGACCAGCGACTGGGCGGAGTAGAACCCCATCGGCTGGGCCCGCAGCAGCGCGGCCAGGAACGCCGCCGGGTAGTGCAGCTTGAGCCAGGAGCTGACGTAGACGAGCTTGGCGAAGGACAGCGCGTGGCTCTCGGCGAACCCGAAGTTCGCGAACGAGAGGATCTTGGTGTAGAGCTGGTCGGCGACGGCGCCGGTGAGGCCCCGCTTCGCCATGCCGACGTAGAGCTTCTCCTTGATGCTCTCGATGCGCTCGACGCCGCGCTTGGAGCCCATGGCGCGGCGCAGCAGGTCGGCGTCGTCGGGGGTGCAGTCGCCGACGGCGATGGCCATCTGCATGAGCTGCTCCTGGAACAGCGGCACGCCGAGGGTGCGCTCGAGCACGGGCTTCAGGTCCTCGTGGACGTACTCGGCCTCCTCCTTGCCGGTGGCGCGGCGGATGTACGGGTGGACGGCGCCGCCCTGAATGGGGCCGGGGCGGATCAGCGCGATCTCGATGGCGAGGTCGTAGAACTTGCGCGGACGCAGCCGCGGCAGCGTCCCGATCTGGGCCCGGCTCTCGACCTGGAACACGCCGATGGAGTCGCCGCGGCAGAGCATGTCGTAGACCGCCGGCTCCTCCTTCGGCACGCTCTGCAGCTCCCACGCCTCGCCGAGATGCCCGGCGATCAGGGTGAACGCGTGGTTGAGCGCGCTCAGCATGCCCAGCCCGAGCAGGTCGAACTTGACCAGTCCCATCGACTCGCAGGCGTCCTTGTCCCACTGCAGGACGGTGCGGTCCTTCATGCGCGCCCACTCGATGGGGCACACCTGGCCGATCGGCCGCTCGGTCAGGACCATGCCGCCGGAGTGGATGCCCAGGTGCCGCGGCGCCCGCATGAGCTGGTTGGCGAGGTCGACGACGGCGCCGGGGATCTCGTGGTCGGCGACGTCCTGGCCGGCGACCGCGGACCAGCTGTCGGTCTGCTTCGACCAGGCGTCCTGCTGCCCCGGCGAGTAGCCCAGCGCTTTGGCGGCGTCGCGGACGGCCATCTTGGGCCGGTAGCTGATGACGTTGGCGACCTGGGCGGCGTTGCGCCGGCCGTACCACTCGTAGACCTGCTGGATGACCTCTTCGCGCCGGGCGGAGTCGAAGTCGACGTCGATGTCGGGCTCTTCGTCGCGGTTGACGGAGATGAACCGCTCGAACGGGAGGTCGTGGTAAACCGGGTCGATCGCGGTGACGCCGAGCGCGTAACAGACCGCCGAGCTGGCCGCCGAGCCCCGTCCCTGGCAGAGGATGCCTTCGTCGCGGGCGAACGCGACGATGTCGTGGACGATGACGAAGTAGCCGGCGAAGTCCTTCTCGTCGATGATCTTCAGCTCATAGTCGACGCGGTCGCGGGCGGCCTGCTCGTGCTTCACGCCGTGGTAGTAGCGCTGGAAGCCGCGCTCGACCAGGATCCGCAGCCAGCTCATCGCCGTGTGGCCGTCGGGGATGTGCTCCTTCGGCAGCCGCGGGCTGGCCTTGTGCAGGTCGAACGCGAGCTCGTCGGCCAGCTCGACGGAGCGCGCGACGGCGCCGGGGTAGGCGGCGAACTTGGCGGCCATCTCGCGGCCGGTCCGCAGCGACGCCGCGCCCCACGCCGGCAGCCAGCCGTTCATCTCGGTGAGGCTGCGCCGGGCCCGGATCGCCGCCATGGCCGAGGCCAGCCGGTGGTCGCCGGGGTCGGCGTAGTGGACGTTGTTGGTGGCGACGACGCGCAGCCCGCGGTCGGCGGCGAGGCCGGCCAGCAGCCGGTTGACGTCGTCGTCGCTGGGATGGCCGTGGTCGAACAGCTCGACCACCACGTGCTCGGGGCCGAACCTCTCCGTCAGCCGGTCCAGCTCGACGACGGCCGCGGACGGTCCCTCGGTGGCGAGAGCGGATCGGACCGCGCCCTTGCGACAGCCGGTGAGCACCAGCCAGTGCCCGCGTCCGAACTCGGCCAGCTCGTCGAGGCGGTAGTCGGGCTTTCCCTTCTCCTTGCCGCGCAGTTGTGCCTCGGTGATGGCGCCGGCCAGCCGGTGGTAGCCCTCGACGCCTCTGGCCAGCACGAGCAGGTGCTGGCCACGAGGGTCGGGGACGCCGTTCTGCGGCGCGTCGAGGCCCAGCGACAGCTCCGCGCCGTAGACGGTGCGCAGGTTCTCGGCGGCGTACTTCTGAGCGATCTCGGCGAACAGCGGCGCGCCGTAGAAGCCGTCGTGGTCGGTGAGCGCCAGCCCGTGCAACCCCAGCTCGATGGCCGCCTCGACCAGCCGGTCCGGCCCGCTGGCGCCGTCGAGGAAGCTGAAGTTGCTGTGCGCGTGCAGCTCGGCGTACGGCGTGACCGGCTCGTCCGGGCGGACCACCTCGGCCTTGCGTCTGTACGGCTTGCGCTTGCGCGACCCCGGGCCGTCCTCGGGCGGGACCGTCGGCCGGTCGGACAACCGGCGCTCCAGCTCGCCCCAGGGGATCGGCGGGTTGTTCCACCCCACGTCAGGACCTCTCTTGCTCAGTCATAGCCGGCCTCGACCCACCAGCCGTCGTCGGCCCAGGTCATCAGCCAGGCGTGGCCGTCGACGGAGACGATCTGGAAGCGGGCGACCCAGCTGGCCGGGTTGTCCCACCACAGCTCCTCGACCGGCCACGGCCCGGACCACGCGCCGACCGGCTGCCAGCCGTCACCGGACGCGTCGCGGAAGCGGGCCGGCGGGGCGCTGACCACCCCGCGCTCGCTGACCCACACCAGCTGCCCCCGGTCGTCGACGACGACCACCGGACGCGGCTCGGCGAACACGCGGACCGGTGCCGGCGGCGGGAGGCTGCCCGGCCACGGGAGGTCGACCGGGCGGAGCCCGACCGGCCGCTCGCCCCACGGGACCAGCGCCTGGCGGTCGGCCGGCGCGCGGCCGCCCTGCACCGCCGGGACGGTGACCGCGTGCGGGCCGAGCATCCCCTGGACCCGGGCGACCGCCCGCTCGACGCGTTCGTCGGTGCCGCCGCCCCACAGCGCCGCGGCGTGCGCGCCGGCCGGCTCGACGGTGTCGGGGACGAACCGCACCAGCTCGACCGGCGCCGAGACGCCCCCGGTGTTGCGCAGCTGTCCCCGCAGCTGCCAGTGGACGCGGTCGACGAGGTCGGCGGGGCCGAACCAGCGCGAGTGCGCCCACATCCGCGACGACGCGACCTCGTGGTCGCACTCGGCCTCGATGAGGACCTCGGTGCAGACCAGCCCGCGGCCGGCCAGCTGGGCGACGAACCGCTCGGCGGTCTGGCGGACGCTGAAGCCGATGGCCTCGACGTTGTCCAGCGGCGGCTCGAACCGGACCTGGCACTCCAGGTCGGGCGGCGGCCTGCGGGCGCCGAGCAGGGCGGCGTCCTCGCCGCGGGCCAGCCGGTGCACCTTGGCGCCGTAGCCGCCGAACCGCGCCTGGACGTCGTCGCCGTCGAGCCGGGCGAAGTCGCCGAGTGTGCGCAGCCCCAGGCGGCGCAGCAGGCCGGCCACCTCGTCGTCGTCGATGACGCTGACCGGGAGGTCGCGCAGGAACGCCGCCGACCCGCCCGCCTCGACCACGACGGTCTCCTGCGGCCCGGCTTGCCGGGCGGCCTGCTCGGCGGTGAAGAGGTCGTCGGCGATGCCGACGCGGCTGTCCCACACGCCGACCTGGACCAGCCGTTCGGCGATGAGCGCGCCGGCGGACTCCTCGCCGCCGTAGAACCGACCCGGCGCGTGCACCGCCAGCAGCCCCGGCCGCAACGGCGCGACGCCCGGCCGCAGCTCTTCGACCGCGACCAGCACCGGCTCGAACACCCGGGCGTCGCGGTCGGGGCTGGCGTCGATGAGGGTGACCTCGGGGCAGCGCGACTGCGCGTCGCGGCGGCGCATGCCCCGGCGGACGCCCTCGGCCCGGGCCGCCTCGTTGCAGGCGACGACGGCGTTGGCGGCCAGCACCACGGCCGGCGCGGACGCCTGGATGGCGGCGTCGTCGGCCATGGCCGCGACCACCGGCCAGTCAGGACACCACACGACGAGCACCCGGCGGCGGCTCATCCCGCCACCCCCAGACCGGCCGCCGGCGTGCTGCCGGCCGTCGCGCCCGTCGCATCCGTCGCGGACAGCGCGGGTCCGCCGGTCTCCAGCGCCTCGAGGTCGGCGCCGGACACCGTGCCGTCCGGTCCGGGCAGCCACAACCACGCCGACCGCGGCCGGGCGCCGGCGCCCCGTCCGTACGCCTCGACCTTCACCCGCCGCCCGCGCAGGTGGCCGCGGCCGCCATCCGGCCCCACCCACAGCGACGACGCCACCCGCAGGCGGGTCTGCGCCCCTTCCCAGTCGCCGACGCAGACCAGCGCCGTGCCGTGCCGTCGCGCCAGCGCGACGAGCCGCCGGGACAGTTGCCCGGAGACCGGCCCGGGCGGGCGCACCAGCACCACCTCGACCGACGTGAGCAGCACCGCCACCACCTCGGCCCACTGGTCGCCGGGGTGCTCGACGACCACGACCCGGCCGAGGTCGGCGCCCAGGTCGGACGCCGCCGGCACGCCGAACTCGGACAGCCCCACCACCGCCGCCCATGCCCCGGCCGCCGTGGCCCCGGCCAGGAGCGCCAGCGGCAGCACCCCGGCCCCGTCGACCGCGACCACCTGCCCGCGGCGCAGCCCGCCGAGCAGCGTGCGCAGGGCGGGCAGCACCGCGACCAGCTCGACCGGCTGGACGGCGAGACCCGCTCTGGCCAGCGCCGCTTCGGCCTGGTCGCGCCTGAGAACCGTCACTCACCCATCGTCGAACACATGTTCGAGTGGTGTCAAGCGGAGCGTCGCCCCACCTGGCGCGCTACGAGGAACTGGCGGCAGGAGGTGAGCCGAGGTGCGAGCGGCGAAGCTCATCCATGAGCTCGAGCCAGAGCGCGGGGCCGCCCTGTTCGAGCACCTCGGCGCCCGCGCGCAGCTCGGAGCTCGTGGGCCGGTGGCGCGCCCCCCAGCTGCCGAGCTGCGCGAACACGGGCACGAGTTGGATCGCGGGTTCGGTCAGGCTGTAGCGCGCCCGCTGGCCGGGTCGCACGTCCTCGCGGGTGAGCAAGCCGAACTCGACGAGACGTTTGAGCCGGTCGGCGAGGATGTTCGAGGCGATCCCCTCCATGGAGCCGGCCTGCAGCTCCCGGAAATAGCGGCGGCCCCCGAAGATGATGTCGCGCAGGACGAGCAGGCTCCAGCGATCGCCGAACACCTCGACGGCGGCGTTGATCGGGCACCCCGACCGAGGCTCATGTGCTTCGCCCATAGTGCTTGCAATCTACCATCGCCAGGGAGTACCGTCCCGGAAAGCGATTGCATATCACAAGCGGAGGGAACCTCATGCTGACGCAGCTCGCGGAGGGTGTGCTGGTCCACCAGAGCGAGTTACTCCAGAATAACACCGCCGTCGTGCAGGGCCGGGCCGGCGTGTTGCTCGTCGACCCCGGGATCACGGGCGACGAGATGGCCTGCCTCGCGAACGACCTCCGCGAGCTGGGCCAGCCGGTGGTGGCAGGCTTCGCGACGCATCCCGACTGGGATCACGTGCTCTGGCACGACGAGCTCGGCGAGGCGCCCCGCTACGGCACGGCCCGCTGCGCGTCCTTCATGCGAGACGTGCTGTCGGACGCGGACTGGAAGGCGCGCGTCACCGAGGGGTTGCCGCCGGAGATCGCCGACGAGATACCGCTGGACCCGTTCGGCCGCATCACCGCTCTGCCCGCCGGAACGGCGGAGCTTCCTTGGGACGGCCCTCGAGTCCGGATCATCGAGCATCCGGCGCACGCCCCGGGCCACGCGGCACTGTTGGTCGAGGAGAGCGGGGTGCTCGTCGCCGGCGACATGCTGTCCGACCTCTTCCCCCCGATGCTCGACTTCGACCCCGCCGACCCGATCGGGGACTACCTCGCCGGACTGGAACTCCTCGAGGGCGTGGCGGGCGACGCCGACGTCGTCATCCCTGGTCACGGATCCGTCGGCGGAGCCGATCAGCTGCGCGCCCGGATCGACCTCGACCGCGCGTACCTGCGCGTCCTGCGTGACGACGGTGTTCTCGACGACCCGCGGATCGGCCCGCCGGCCAAGGAGGGCTGGGAGTGGGTGGCCGACATCCACGAAGGCCAACGCCACCAACTCGCCCAGAGGAACCAGGGCGACGGGACGCCGAGCTAGCGAGACACGTCACGGCCGCACGAACGGCCGCACCTCGAGCTTCCGGTTGCAGGCCTTCGACGCCTGGGCGGCCAGCTCGAGCACGGCGTCCAGGTCGGCGGCCTCCATGATCCAGAGGCCGGCGAAGTACTCCTTCGACTCCAGGAACGGCCCGTCGGTGATCAACGGCTCGCCGCCGCCCCGGTTGTCGACGACGGTGGCCGTGCTGGGGTCGGCGAGGCCGTTGGCGAAGACCCAGTGGCCATCGGCCTGGATCCGCTCGTTGAACTCGTGGATCGCCGCCATCTCGGCCGGGGTGGCCGAACCGCTCTTGTCGTCGATCACGGAAACCAGGTACTTCATCTCGGATCGTCTCCTGTCTGTGTCGAGCTTCAGCTGGCGTACTGCGGACGGCCTGCGGGCCGGTAGACCTGGGCCGTGATGCCCTTCGGGAAGGCCCGCGACTCGACCAGGTCGAGCGCGAGGTCCGGCCCGGCGTCGGGGAACAGCCGCGTCCCCTCGCCGACGACCACCGGGCAGACGAGCAGGATCAACTCGTCGACGAGGTCGTTCTCGAGGAGCCGGCGGACCAGGTCGCCGCTGCCGTGCACCTGCAGCTCACCGCCCGGCCCGGTCCTCAGCTCGCCGATCGCCGCCGCGACGTCGCCGGAGAGGACGGTCGTGCCCGCCCAGCGCGGCTCGGTCAGCGTGGTCGACGCTACGTACCTGGGCCGCGTGTTGAAGGCCCGCCCGATCGTGCTGTTCGCCATCTCCTCGATCGTGCCCCACGTCGCGGCGAAGAACTCGTAGGTCCGCCGTCCGAACAGGAACGCGTCGGCACGCAGGCACAGCTGCTCGACGTACGCCATCGCCTCGTCGTCGAACAGCGGCAGCGCCCACCCGCCGCGCTCGAACCCCGGGTCGAGCTCCGGATGCCGCCCGCCGTTCCCCTGCATCACGCCGTCGACCGACACCTGCATGATGGCCGTCAGTTTCATGATCGCGGTTCCCTCTCCTCGGGTCGCCCCTCGTGGGCGGCCGCTCACCCCCTCTACGAACGCTCCCACCCCGATCCGACACCGCACCCGACGGCCGATTGCCGCCCTTGGCAAGGCTGGTCGTCGTGACGGCGCCCGATATGCCCGGCCTGGTGCGGCGACCAGGCTAGCCAAGGCGGAGAAGACGTCGGCCAGCGAACCGACTGCTCCATCCGCCCGAACCTACGCAACCGCCGTGTCTCGGGCCATCACTTACCTGCACGCCGATCATGCAGCATGATCAAGTGATGCAGCCTTCGAGTCACGTCGTCCGGCAGGCGCTGCGGTCTGACATCGGCACGGTCGCGCGGGTGCTGGCCGAGGCGTTCGACGCCGACCCGGTGATGCGGTTCATCGTGCCGGCGCCGCGGTACCGGAGGCGGCTGACCGCGCTATTCGTGTTCGAGACGCTGCTGAGCCCGCGAGGGTCGTGGGTCGACGTGGTCGACGGGGAGATCGCCGGGGCGGCGCTGTGGGGGCTGCCCGGCGCCGGCCCGCCGGGGTTCTGGCAGACGCTGCGCTACAGCCGGCACCTGCTGCGGGCGTTCGGGACGGGGCTGCCGAAGGCGATGCGGGCGTTCCGGACCATCGAGGACGCGCATCCGGCGGGGCCGCCGCACTGGTACCTGCAGACGCTCGGGGCGGCGCTGCCCGGACGTGGCGTCGGCGGCGCGCTGCTGCGCGACGGGCTCGCGCGGGCCGACGCGCAAGGGGTGCCGGCGTACCTGGAGTCGTCGGCGGCGGGGAACGTCCCGATCTACGAGCGGTTCGGGTTCCGGCCGACCAGGGACATCGTCCTGCCCGGCGGTCCCACGCTGACGGCCATGTGGCGCGAGCCGGCCGGAGGGGGTCAGTAAGGTCGGAGGGTGGCCATCGACGCATCGAGCTCCCAGCCGTATCCCCCCGCCCCGCGCGGTGACGACGCCGACGTGCTGCACGGCGTCACGGTGCCCGACCCGTACCGCGCGCTGGAGGACGAGGACGACGCCGGCACACAGGCGTGGTCCAAGTCGCAGCGCGTGCTGTTCGACGAGTACCGCGCCGGCTGGCCGGCCCGCCCGGCGTTCGCCGAGCGGCTGGCGCAGCTGCTGCGGGCCGGCTCCGTCGGCACCCCGGTCTGGCGCGGCGACCGCGTGTTCCACACCCGCCGCACGCCCGACCAGGAGCACGCCGTCCTGCTCACCGTCGACCCTGACGGCACCGAGCGGGCGCTGGTCGACCCCGTGGCGCTGGACCCGTCCGGCGCCACCACGCTCGACGGCTGGCAGCCGTCGAAGGAGGGCGGCCTGCTCGCCTACCAGCTCTCCGAGGGCGGCACCGAGGAGTCCGTGCTGCGGGTGCTCGACGTCGCGACGGGCGAGGTGGTCGACGGCCCGATCGACCGCGCCCGCTACTCCCCCGTCGCCTGGCTGCCCGGCGGCGAGGCGTTCTACTACGTGCGCCGGCTGCCGAAGGGCTCCGTCCCGGCCGGCGAGGACCAGTTCCACCGCCGCGTCTACCTGCACCGGCTCGGCACCGACCCCGCCGGCGACGTCGAGATCTTCGGCGCCGGCAAGGACAAGACCAACTACTACGGCGTCTCGGTCAGCCGCGACGGCCGCTGGCTGACGGTCTCGGCGGCGCAGGGCACGGCGCCGCGCAACGACGTCTGGATCGCCGACTTGGGCGGCGACGGCGCCGACGCCGCCGACCCCGCGGCGCCGCGGCTGCGCCCCGTCGTCGTCGGCCAGGACGCGAAGACCGGCCTGCACGTGGGCCGCGACGGCCGGCTGTACGTGTGGACCGACCTCGACGCACCGCGCGGCCGGCTCGCCGTCACCGACCCCACGACGCCCGAGCCGGAGCACTGGCGCGACCTGCTGCCCGAGGACCCCGATGCGGTGCTCGAGGACTTCGCCCTGCTCGACGGCGCCGAGCTGGACGCTCCGGTGCTGCTGGCGTCGCGCACGCGGCACGCCGTCTCCGAGGTGACGGCACACGCGCTGGCCACCGGCGAGGCGCTGCACTCGCTCGAGCTGCCCGGCATCGGCAGCGCCGGCGGGCTGTCCGAGCGGCCCGAGGGCGGGCACGAGGCGTGGATCGCCTACACCGACCACACGGTCCCGGTGCGCATCCTGCACTACGACGCGCGCTCGCGGACGGTGTCGACGTGGGCCGACCCGCCCGGGCTGGTCGACGTGCCCGCTGTGCGGTCGCAGCAGGTGGTGTACCGGTCGAAGGACGGCACCGAGGTGCGCATGGTCATCGTGTCGCCGGCGGGGCAGGCCGACGGCCCGCGGCCGGCGGTGCTGTACGGCTACGGCGGCTTCAACATCGCCCTGACGCCGTCCTACTCGGCCAGCATCCTGGCGTGGGTCGAGGCCGGCGGCGTGTGGGCGGTCGCGAACCTGCGCGGCGGCTCAGAGGAGGGCGAGGAATGGCACCGCGCCGGCATGCGCGAGCACAAGCAGAACGTGTTCGACGACTTCGCCGCGGCGGCCGAGTACCTCGTCGCCGAGGGCTGGACGACGCACGAGCAGCTGGCGATCTTCGGCGGGTCCAACGGCGGCCTGCTGGTCGGCGCCGCGCTCACCCAGCGGCCTGACCTGTACCGCGCCGTCATCTGCTCCGCGCCGCTGCTCGACATGGTCCGGTACGAGAAGTTCGGCCTCGGCGAGTCCTGGAACGACGAGTACGGCACCGCCGCCGACCCCGTCGAGCTGGGCTGGCTGCTCGGCTACTCGCCGTACCACCACGTGCGCGACGGCGTCGACTACCCGTCCGTCCTGTTCACCGTGTTCGACGGCGACAGCCGCGTCGACACCCTGCACGCGCGCAAGATGGCCGCCGCCCTGCAGGCCGCCACGTCGGGCGACCCGGCGACGCGGCCGATCCTGCTGCGCGCCGAGGCCAACGTCGGGCACGGCGCCCGGGCCGTGTCGCGCACCGTCGACCTCAGCGCCGACCAGCTCGGCTTCGTCGCCGCGCAGCTGGGCCTGGGGGTGCGGTGATCCCGATGGCCGGCCTGCTCGCGGCGGGCGGCGTCACCGAGGCGGAGCAGTACTCCGGCGAGTGGTGGCGCGACATCCTGCTCGACGTGCCCCTGCGGCTCGCCGGCCTGGTCCTCATCGCCGTCGTCACCCGGTACCTGCTGCACAAGTTCATCAACCGCCTGGTCCGCCGGACGGTCGAGAAGGAGCCGCCGAAGGCCGTGCTCGGGTCCGCCCGGGCCGCCCGCATCGTGTTCGGCGGCGCCGGCGCGTACTCCGAGCGGCGGTCGCTGCGGGCCGAGACGCTCGGGTCGGTGCTGCGGAGCATCTCGACGGTGCTGATCAGCGTCATCACGGTCGTCATGGCGCTGGAGATCCTCGGCTACTCCGTCGGACCGGTGCTCGCGTCGGCCGGGGTCGCGGGCGTCGCGCTGGGCTTCGGCGCGCAGAACCTCGTCAAGGACTTCCTCGCCGGCGCGGCCATGCTGCTCGAGGACCAGTACGGCGTCGGCGACGTCGTCGACATGGGCCACGCGGTCGGCACCGTCGAGGCCGTCAGCCTGCGCATCACCCGGCTGCGCTCCGTCGACGGCACCGTCTGGTACGTCCGCAACGGCGAGGTCGTGCGCGTCGGCAACTCGTCCTACGGCTGGTCGCGGGTGCTGCTCGACGTCCACATCCCCGCCGACGCCGAGGTCACCCGGGCCCGCCGGCTGCTGGAGGACGTCGTCGCCGACCTCGCCGCCGACGACCGCTGGGGCGAACTGATCCTCGAACCCCCCGAGGTCTGGGGCGTCGAGGACCTCACCCCCGACGGCGTGCTGATCCGGGTGGTCATCAAGACCAAGCCGCTGGAGCAGTGGGGGGTCGCCCGCGAGCTGCGCGAACGCATCAAGAGCCGGTTCGACGCGGAACGGCTCACGCTGCCGGTCGCGACGGAGACGCCCGCGGCCGGGCCCGGCGGTCCGGGCGGCGCGACCAACCCGCCGCCGGCGAGCGCGCCCGCGCCCCCGATCATCCCGCCGTCCACCTCGTCCGATGGAGGCTGACGGGCGGTACACCAGTCCACCTGCGACCGCGTCGGCCGGTCGGTTACGGTTCCGGCCGTGACAGAACCCGATGAGACGCCGCGGACACCAGGCCACTCCGACGGCCCACCCGCGGACCAGGACGCCTATCCACCGTCCGCTCCACCGGCGGACCAGGCGGCCGCGCCGGACCCGGGCCCCGCGGGCGACCTCCCGCCTAGCGAGGCCGTCACCGGCCCGTTCGACGTGGTCCCCGCGGACCCGCCGGCCGAGGCGCCGGCCGCCGCCCCGTCGCCGGAGGCCGCGCCGCCGGGGTACTACCCGCAGCACGCGCAGGGTCACGCCGCGCCGGCCCAGTACCCGCCGCCGGGCTACCCGCCCCAGGGGTATGCGCCCCAGCCGGGCTACCCGCCGCCGGGACAGGCTGCGTACGCCCCGCCCGGCCAGGCCGCCTACCCGCCACAGGGCCAGGCCGGCTACGCGCCGCCGCCGGGGTACGCACCGCCGCCCGGCTACCCGCCGCAGCCCCAGGCCGGCTACCCGCCGCAGCCGGGCTATTACCCGGCGCCCGGCCCCGGCCAGCAGCCGTACGGCTACGTGCCCTACCCGCCCGCACAGCACCGGCCGGCGACGGCGATGCCGATCTACCTGACGGCGCTGCTGTTCCTGGCCTGTGCAGTGTTCACGCTGATCATCGCGCTGACCAACTGGTTCGGCACGCCGGGGCCGAACGCCGTCGCGGCGCTGGTCGGGCTGTCGTTCTCCGGGGACATCACCGGGAACGTCGACTTCGCGATCTCCGCCTCGATGACCGTCGGCTGCACGACCGCGACGGTCGCGCTGCTGCTGTTCTTCCGGCTCGCGTTCGCCCGCTGGATCCTGGTGGGCCTGGGCGCGCTGGTGATCATCGCGTACGTCGTCGGGGTCATCGACCTCTCGAGCAACGGCGCGGGCGACTACATCGCGCTGCCGATCGTCGCGCTCGTGCTGTGGGCCGGCGCCGTCGTCGTCGCGCTGCTACCGATCACGAGCCGGGCGTTCGCCCTGACTCGCCGGACCTTCGGGTCCACCGCCGGGCCGGTCTGACGGCCCGAACGCGTCAGCGGGCACCTCACGCGTTGTCAGACACCCGGCACGGGGTCTGCCGCGGAGGTGCACCACGGTCGGATCGATCGTGGTGCACCCCTCCGCACCAGAGCTCAGGCCTCGGCGAGCTCAGCGTCGAGCGTGATCGTCGTGCCCGTCAGCGCCTTGCTCACCGGGCAGTTGGCCTTGGCGTCCTCGGCGGCCGCCACGAATTCGTCGCTGGTGATGCCCGGCACCACGCCGCGCACAGTGATCTTGATGCCGGTGATCCCCTCGCCCGGCTGGAACGTCACGTCGGCCGACGTCTGCAGCGACGTGGGCGGCGTGCCGGCCTTCGCCAGCCCGTTGGAGAACGCCATCGAGAAGCAGGCCGAGTGCGCCGCCGCGATGAGCTCCTCCGGCGACGTCTTGCCGTCCGGCGTCTCCGCACGCGAGGCCCAGGTGACGTCGTAGGTGCCGAGCCCCGACGAGTCGAGCGTGACGCGACCGGCGCCCTCGAACAGCGAGCCTTCCCAGCGCGTGGTGGCGGTACGGGTCGTTGCCATGAAGCGTGTCCTCCCATGCGACGTGTGTGCGGCCGTCGTCCATCCTTCCCTGTCCGGTCCGCCGATGTGTGGCCAGGGGCACTTTGCATCTCGGGGACGGGGGCGACGACTATGGGGACGTGACCACGCGCCTGGACAACTTCTACGACGCCGTCGGCGGGCACGAGACGTTCGCGAAGCTCGTGCACCGCTTCTACGAGGGCGTCGCCACCGACCCGCTGCTCAAGCCGATGTACCCGGAAGAGGACCTCGGGCCGGCGGAAGAGCGGCTGCTGCTGTTCCTGGAGCAGTACTGGGGCGGCCCGACGACCTACTCCGACCAGCGCGGTCACCCCCGGCTGCGCATGCGGCACGCGCCGTTCCGGGTCAACCCGGCGGCGCGTGACCGCTGGCTGCTGCACATGCGCACGGCGGTCGACGAGCTCGACCTGCCGCCGATCTACCACGACACCCTGTGGGACTACCTCGAGCGGGCGGCGCACTCCATGGTCAACACCTTCGAGGACTGACGCCGTCAGGCGATGCCGAGCCGCGTCAGCACGCCGCGCACGTACGCCGCCTGGCCGACGTGCTGGAGGTTGTCGCCCACCACGCTGACCAGCCGCACACCCATCGTGACCGGCGGGTCGTAGCGCTCGTCGACCACCCGGCCGAGCGTCTCGTCGTCGAGCTCGCGAAGGAAGCCCTCGGTCACCTCGTGCGTGGCGTGGTGGTAGCCGATCAGCAGCTCGGGGTCGTCGATCTTGACCGCGGCGACGTCCTCGCTGCTGTGCCCGAAGCCGGTCGCGTGGTCGGGGAACGGCAGCCCGAACCGGTCGCTCCAGGGGCCCGAGGTCCACACCTGGTCGATGCCGGCGACGTGCGCCACGTGATCGTCCTGGATGCGGGTCAGGTGCCAGACCAGCCAGGCGATCGAGTTGGCGTCGGGGTCGACGCGATACGCGAGCTGGCCAGGGGTCAGCCCGTCGACCGTCGCGTTGACGCGGTCGCGGATCCGGCCGAAGGCATCGATCAGCAGATCGGGACCGTGCACGTGCACCACTCCTCAGCGCTGGCGTTTACCGTGAACCGCCATGACACCACATCCGCTGCTGGCCGTGTTGCTCGACGCCGCCGCGGGCCGGTTCCCGCCGGTCGACGGCGCCGTGGACGTGCTGCCGCCGCTGGCCGGCGGGCTGGAGTGCGCGACGGCGTTCACCGGGCACGCGGTGGTCTCGACGGCGCTGCCGGCGGCCGACGTGCTGGCAGCCGACGGCCTGCCGCGGCCGCCTGACGGGTACGGCGGGGCGATGGCGCCGGACTTCCTGCGCCGGCTGGCTGGTCCACGCGGCGGGATCGGCGAGCTGGACCTGATCCTGGTGGCGACGGGTACGGGTCCGGCTGTCCTCGAGGGCGACCACAGCGGACCTCGCGCCGATACCGTCATTCCGCGTCGAACCGACTTCGAGGGGCACGACCGGGTGCGCCGCGCGCGGGCGCTGCGGCAGGACGTGCGCGTCTACGGCGACGAGCGCGGGCTGGTCACGCTCGGACGCGGGCCGGCCGGGCGGCGTGAGCTGAGCATCGAGGTGCCCGGCGGCGCCCAGGGTCGCGGCCGCGGGCGGTCGCTGCTGACCGACGCGCTGGCGCTGGTCCCGGCCGGGGAGCCAGTGTTCGCCGCCGTCACGCCCGGCAACGCCCGTTCGCTGCGCGCGTTCCTGGCCTGCGGGTTCACCCCCGTCGGCAGCGAGGTCCTGGTGCGTCCGGACCGAGCCGTCGCAGCGGCCCATGCCCGGCCCCACGACATCCGAGGCTAGGCTGGTGTCCCGTGACTCAGGCTTACCGTGACTGGTGGAGAGACGCCGTCATCTACCAGGTGTACATCCGCTCCTTCGCCGACGGCAACGGCGACGGCGAGGGCGACGTCGCCGGGCTGCGCGAGCGGCTCCCGTATCTCCGCGACCTCGGCATCGACGCGCTGTGGATCAACCCGTGGTATCCGTCGCCGCTGAACGACGGCGGCTACGACGTCGCCGACTTCCGCGACATCGATCCGCGCTTCGGCGACCTCGCGCAGGCGAAGGCGCTGCTCGACGAGGCGCACGGGCTCGGCCTGAAGGTCCTGCTCGACATCGTGCCGAACCACAGCTCGTGGGACCACCAGTGGTTCAAGGAGGCGCTGGCCGCCGGCCCGGGGTCGCCCGAGCGGGCCCGCTACATCTTCCGCGACGGCCGCGGTCCTGACGGCAGCGAGCCGCCGAACAACTGGCGCAGCGTGTTCGGCGGGCCGGCCTGGGAGCGGGTCACCGAGGCCGACGGCACGCCAGGCCAGTGGTACTTCCACATCTTCGACGTGTCGCAGCCCGACTTCGACTGGAACAACGCCGAGGTGCGCGCCGACTTCCTCGACATCCTCCGGTTTTGGTTCGACCTCGGCGTCGACGGGTTCCGCATCGACGTCGCACACGGCATGGTCAAGAACATGGACGGGCCGGACCTCCCGTACGACCGGTCCGGGCTGCTCGACCGGCCGAGCATCGCCGACCACCCGTTCTTCGACCGCGACGGCGTCCACGACATCTACCGCGGCTGGCGCGAGATCGCCGACTCCTATGACCCGCCCAAGCTGTACGTCGCCGAGGCGTGGGTCGAGCCGGCCGAGCGGCTGGCCCGCTACCTGCGCGACGACGAGCTGCACAGCGCGTTCAACTTCGACTACCTGAAGTCCGGCTGGACGGCCGCCGACCTGCGCCGCTCCATCGACGACTCCGTCACGGTGCTCGCTTCGGTCGGCGCGCCGGCCACCTGGGTACTCGAGAACCACGACGTCGAGCGGATCGTCACCCGCTATGGCCGGACGACCACGTCGACCGGAGTCGGGCACGCCGACAGGCCCGGCGGTCCGGTCGACGTCGAGCTGGGGACGCGGCGCGCCAGGGCGGCGGCGCTGCTGATGCTGGCGCTGCCCGGCGGGGCGTACGTCTACCAGGGTCAGGAGCTGGGGCTGACCGAGGTGCTCGACCTCCCCGAAGAGTCGCTGCAGGACCCGGTCTGGGAGCGGTCCGGCCGCACCGAGCGCGGCCGCGACGGCTGCCGGGTCCCGCTCCCCTGGGCCGTCTCGGGGTCGTCGTACGGGTTCGGCACGGGTGGTTCCTGGCTGCCGCAGCCTTCGGGGTGGGGCGCCCGGTCGGTCGAGGCCGAGTCCGCCGATCCCGCGTCCATGCTGGCGCTCTACCGGTCGGCGCTGCGCCTGCGCCGAGACATCCCGTCCGCCGAGCCCCTCACCTGGCTGCCGTCCGACGACGATGTCCTGGCGTTCCAGCGGGGCGCCGGGTTCGTCTGCGTGGTGAACCTGGGCACGACGCCGGCCGAGCTGCCCGCGCATCGTGAGCTGATCCTGGCCAGTGGCCCGCTCGACCCCGACGGCCGGCTGCCGGGCGACACCGCGGCCTGGCTCGCCGTCTGACCGTCACTCACGCCCACGATCGATAGGGGGGCGTCACCTCGGACGCGCCGTGCAATGTCGCGCCCCCACCCCACGCCCGCCACTCCTTGTTGATCATGGAGAAGGTCGGGCTCCGAGTCGCCCGGGAGCCGACCTTCTCCATGATCAACAGGCGGCCGGGGGGGCAGGCGGGCAGGCGGGCGGGCCCTGGCGGGGTGGCGCGTCAGAGGGCGAAGAGCGCGAGGCCGGTACGAGCGAGCACCGAGCCGTTCGGGGCGTCCAGCCGCCACCACGCGCCGACCGTGCGCAGCGCGACCTCCGCGCCGTCGGGACCGTCGAGGAACCCGTACGACGACGCCGCGTGGGCGAGCCGCAGCGGCATGCCGGCGGCCAGCTCGCGGTCCCAGATCTCCGTCGCCAGGCCCTCCAGCGCCGCCCGTCCGGCCCGCAGCGACTTGCCGTCGGCGACCCCGACCGCGCGGGTGCGGAACTCCTCGACGCCGTGTTCCACGTCGGCGACGACGGCGGTCAACGGGAGCCGGGCGAGCTCGGTCCACCCGGACCGCGGCGGGAGGCTGCTGGCCCAGCGCAGCGCGGGCAGCGCCGGCGGCAGCTCGAACTGCCCGGCCACGCCGACCGCACGGGCGGCGAGGTTGCCGGCCTCGACGACGACGTCGAAGTCGGCGGGCTCGGCCAGCGCGACAGCCCGCAGCGCGAGCGCGTCGAACGGGGTCTCGGCGAAGCAGCCGGCAACCGTCCCGTGGGCGACGATGCGCAGCACGGAGTCGGGCTCGTACTTGGCCACCCGGCGGGCGAACGTCGCAAGATCGGCGGCGGCGCCCGGCTGTGCGGGGACGAACGAGGTCACGTCGGCGGCTCGTGGAAGCGCTCGAGGACCTCGCGTTCGGCCGGGCTGACCGGCCGCGGCGTGTTCGAGCGGACGTCGAACGCGACGAGCACGCCCGTGGCCCGCGCGAACAGCGTCGACTCGTCCTTCACCTCGTACGCGACCTCGAACGACGTCGTGCCCACGCGCGTCACCCACACCTCGACGTGCAGCGGCTCGGTGCGGAACGGGACCGGCGCGAGGTAGTCGATGCTCTGGTGGACGACGACGGAGCCCTCGTGCGGGGTTTCACCCGACGTCGTGAGCTGGCGGTGCGCGAAGTCGACCCGCGCCTCCTGCAGGTACTCGGCGAACGTCACGTTGTTGACGTGCCCGAACGCGTCGAGGTCGTCGAACCGGACGGAGCACTCGTAGACGTGTCTCACGCGGCCGCCTTCCCCGGGTCGGGCCCGTCGAGCTCGAGGAACGTCTCGAGCACGAGCCGTTCCTCGTGCGCGACCCGGCGCGGGTGCGCGTCGTCGAGGTCGTACGGCACCAGCACGGTGGTCGCGACGGCGTACACCGTGCGGGCGCCGTCGCCGTCGACGTCGAGCACCTCGTAGCCGAGGTCGAACGACGAGTTGCCGACCCGGCGCACCCACGTCTCGACGCGGACCGGCTCGGCCCGGAAGTGCAGCGGTGCGCGGTAGCTGATCTCGTGCCGCGCCACGACGACGCCCTCGGCGAGCTGTTCGGCGCCCTGTTTCGGAGCGTGGACGAACAGCATGTCGACCCGCGCCTCCTGCAGGTAGCGCAGGTAGACGACGTTGTTGACATGGCCGTAGGCGTCCATGTCGGCCCAGCGCAGGGGCACGTGTGTCACGTGGCGCGGCACGCCGGACCCCCTAGTCGCGGCTGAGCTTGCGGTAGGTGACCCGGTGCGGCCGCGCGGCGTCGGCGCCGAGCCGCTCGATCTTGTTCTTCTCGTAGCTCTCGAAGTTGCCCTCGAACCAGAACCACTTGGCCGGGTCCTCGTCGTCGCCCTCCCACGCCAGGATGTGGGTGGCGACGCGGTCGAGGAACCACCGGTCGTGCGACGTGATGACGGCGCAGCCGGGGAACTCGAGCAGCGCGTTCTCGAGCGACTGCAGCGTCTCGACGTCGAGGTCGTTGGTCGGCTCGTCCAGCAGGATCAGGTTGCCGCCGAGCTTGAGCGTCAGCGCCAGGTTCAGCCGGTTGCGCTCACCGCCGGACAGCACGCCCGCGGGCTTCTGCTGGTCCGGGCCCTTGAAGCCGAACGCCGACACGTAGGCGCGGCTGGGCATCTCGACCTGGCCGACCTTGATGTGGTCGAGCTCGTCGGAGACGAGCTGCCAGACGTTCTTCTTCGGGTCGATGTTGGCCCGGCCCTGGTCGACGTAGGACAGCCGGACGGTGTCTCCGATGCGGAACTGGCCCTCGTCGGGCGTCTCGTTCCCGACGATCATGTTGAACAGCGTGGTCTTGCCGACGCCGTTCGGGCCGATGACACCGACGAGGCCGTTGCGCGGCAGCGAGAAGGACAGGTCGCGGATCAGGGTGCGATCGCCGAAGCCCTTGGTGACGCCCTGCGCCTCGACCACCAGGCTGCCCAGGCGCGGGCCCGGCGGGATCTGGATCTCTTCGAAGTCGAGCTTGCGGGTCTTCTCGGCCTCGGACGCCATCTCCTCGTACCGCTCGAGGCGGGCGCGCTGCTTGGTCTGGCGGCCCTTGGCGTTGGAGCGGACCCACTCGAGCTCTTCGCGCAGCCGGCGCTGGCGCTTGGCGTCCTTCTGCCCCTCGACCTTGAGCCGGGCTTCCTTGGTCTCGAGGTAGGTCGTGTAGTTGCCCTCGTAGCCGTGGACGCGGCCGCGGTCGACCTCGGCGATCCACTGGGCGACGTGGTCGAGGAAGTACCGGTCGTGGGTGACGGCGATGACCGCGCCGGGGTACTTCTCGAGGTGCTGCTCCAGCCACAGCACGCTCTCGGCGTCCAGGTGGTTGGTCGGCTCGTCGAGCAGCAGCAGGTCGGGCTGCTGGAGCAGCAGCTTGCACAGCGCCACGCGGCGGCGCTCACCACCCGACAGCACCGACACGTCGGCGTCCGGCGGCGGGCAGCGCAGCGCGTCCATGGCCTGCTCGAGCTGGGAGTCCAGCTCCCACGCGTTGCGGTGGTCGAGCTGCTCCTGCAGCTTGCCCATCTCTTCGAGCAGCTCGTCGGAGTAGTCGACCGCCATCTTCTCGGTGATCTCGTTGAACCGGTTGACCAGCTCGAGAGTCTCGGCCACGCCCTCCTGGACGTTGCCGAGCACCGTCTTGTCCTCGTTGAGCGCCGGCTCCTGGGCGAGGTACCCGACCGTCGCGCCGGGCGCCAACTCGGCGTCACCGTTGGACGGCTGGTCGAGCCCCGCCATGATCTTCAGGATGCTCGACTTACCGGCGCCGTTCGGGCCCACCACACCGATCTTCGCTCCGGGGAGGAAGTACAGAGTGACGTCGTCGAGGATGACCTTGTCACCGTGCGCTTTGCGCGCCTTACGCATGGAGTAAATGAAGTCCGCCATAACGAGTCCAAGAGTACGGCCTCACGCCCACCGCAGACGACCGCGTCCCCCTCTCTGGGCACCGGGGCGCGCCCAGCCCCGCCGTCCTCGGCAGCCGTCGCCGGTTCGGACGGGTCGCGGCGCGGCTTGTGCGGACGGTCTGCGCTGGTCAGGCGCCTGTAGTCGCGCCTCGGGCGTGTGGATGGCAGCGGGCGGCGCGGGTCCTCACTCTCTCGGGTTGGTTGCGATTGTGAGTCAGGTCGCGGCCGTCGGGCCGGGCTTGAGCGGCTGACTTGTGCGCCCGATCGGCCTCGTCGCGCTCTGCCCCGGCACGGTCGGCCCGGACGCCGTCGACCCAGGCACGGTCGTTCGGCTCCGGTAAGGGCTGCCCTCCCGCCCTCGACACACCCGGACCACGGCTCCCGACATCGACGACGACCGCCACCATCGACGTCACCTACGCCAGGCCCGTCGGCACACGCCCGCCCTTGACGGCTGCCGTTCTCGAGGGCCGGCCTCGCCGCGGAGCGCGGCACGAGCTCCGCGGCGAGGGGTTCATGGGACTACGGGACTGACGGCACCGACTTCACCTCCTCGAGTCGGCCGATGCTGCTGAAGGCCGCGCCGTCGGTCGCTGTGGCGCGACACGGATCGGGGGAAGGTCCGTGGCGGGGCCACTGGCGACCGACGGCGCGGGGTCCGGTCAGCCGCCGACGCCGGCTTTCTCGCGCCGAGTGCGGCTGCTCGAGCGCGGGGCCGGCGGCGGGTCGGCGGGCGGGCTGGACTCCGAGCGGGCCTGGGCGGCATCGGTCTGGGGCCTGGCGCCGGACGCGGCAGCCGCCTCCGTACCCGGCGCCGAGGTCGCCGTGCGTGCCGACCTCCCGGACGCCGCCGTTTCGGCGGGTTGCGCTCGGCCGCCGCTGCGAGGCACTCCGCCACCGCCCAGCGCATCACCGCCGCCATCCGGTGCTCGCCCGCGGACGCCCGTGCGGTCGTCGCCCATCATCCGGTCGCCGGGCGCCATGCGATCACCGGCGGTCAGCCGATCGCCTACAGCCGCCGGGGCACCGTTCAGGATCCGATCGTCGCCGGCCGCAGGCCCGTTCGTCGGCGGGCCGCCACGCACCAGCTGCTCGATACCGGGCCGCGGCTCACCGCCACGTGACCCGAACTCGATCTCACCGGTCCGCCGATCGACCACGCCGTGCTGGTCGGCGGCAGCGAAGTAGGCGGCGCGGACGGACTCGACGGCGTCGTCGTCCTCGGGGATGGCCGGCTGCCGGGAGACCTTGGTGAAGGTGGAGGTCCCGCGGTAAAGGTCGTGGCCGAGGCTGCGGGCGGTGATCTCCGGCGAGATGCGCATCGCCTGGTTGTCGTCGCGCCACTCGCGGTTCTTCAACCGGCCGTAGACGACTACCGGATCGCCCTTGTGCAGGGAGACCGCGATGTTGTCGGCCAGCGGCGAACGCCAGCAGTACACCGTGTAGAACGACGTGTCGTCGTCGACCCACGACCGTGATCGGGCGTCGTACCGCGCGCTGTTGCTCGCCAGCCGGAAGTGGGCGAACGCGTCGCCGTTCTTGTTCCGGTCCAGCTTGGGCTCGGTCGCGACGTTGCCGACGACCGTGATGTTGACCTCGCTCATGTGGCGTCTCCTGTGCTCGTACCCGATGAGGTTTGACGAGCACGAGATTTCCGTTCGGCGCGGCCGATCGAAAGCCCGATTCGGCGAAATGTGGACAACTCCGCGAACTCGTGAGGGCTGTGGAAAACAGGCCCGCGCGCACACGCTGAGCGGCCGATCAGGAGCGGGCGCGGTCCAGGGCGGTCTGGAAGGCGCCGTACTTGGCGAGCTCGGCGTCGATGGGCTGGACGACGACGTCGGAGGTGAGGCCGTCGACGAGGTCGTGGAGTTGGCGGCGGACGCGGGCTTCCTGGCGCCTGCTTCCCCGCCGCGCGGCCACCAGGCCGAGCAGGCCGAGCAACACCCCGAGCACCAGCCCACCGGCCAGCAGCACCGTCGGGACGGGGAGACCGCCCACCGACGGCTCGGCGACGTCGAAGCGGAGGAAGGAGGTGCCGGCCAGGGCGAGCAGCCACAGCACGCCCGCCGACGCGGTCAGCAGGGACAGCCACTGCAGCCCGTTGAACAGCCGCCACCAGCCGGGCCGCGACGCGATGCCGAAGTCGGTCCCGGCGACCCGCCGGTCCAGTTCGTCGGGCAGTCGTGTGCCGGCCGACGTGGCGACGGAGCGGACGGCGTCGCGCCAGGCGGGCGGCAGGGTGCCGGCCGCCGCGTCGCCGTACTCGCGCACGGCGGCGTCGGACCGGGACCGCTGCACCGGCGTCGGCGCCGGCAGCGAGATCCGCCCGCCCGAACCGCCACCCGATCCAGCCGACCCGCCACTGGACCCGCCGGCCGACCCGCCGGACGCTCCAGCCAACCCGCCCGGACCGTCTGACAACGAGGACGCCGACAACACCGACGGCCGGACGCGGACGCCCAGCTTGGCCAGCGGATCGCGTCGAAACCGGCCCAGCCAGCGGGTGATCGGCCACCCGGTCGCCACGCGCGCCCGCTGCAGGTACGACCGCCCGGCCGCCGTCGCGACGACGTCCGCGCCGGATGCCTCGGCAACCGCCGCGGCCAAACGGCGACGCTCACCGTCGCCGACCGACCCGGGCGCACCCGACCCGACCGCGGACGCCACCAGCTCGGCCGTCATCCTGATGTCGGCCTCGATGCGCTCGTCCACGGCGCGGCGCTTGGTGACGGCGGTGCGGATCAGGTCGATCAGCACCTCGACCCCGTCGCCCGTCGCCCCGGACAGGGCGACCACCGGCACCTCGTCGAGCCCGTCCTTGTCGAGCAGGCCGCGCAGGTCGGTGACGCACTCGACGACGTCGGCGCGGGTGAGCCGGTCGATCTGGTTGAGCACGATGACGGTCACGCCCTGGTGCGACGCCAGCGGCCGCAGGTACCGCTCATGCAGGGCGGCGTCGGCGTACTTCTGCGGGTCGAGGATCCACACGAACAGGTCGACCATCTCGACGAGACGGTCGACGGTGTCGCGGTGCGCCTTCTGGGTGGAGTCGTGGTCGGGCAGATCGAGCAGGACGAGCCCGTCGAGGTCGTCGCTCTCGCCGGAGTCGAGCACGCTCTCGCGGGCGACCCGGCTCCGCGGCGGCACGCCGAGCCAGTCCAGCAGCGGGATCACCCCCTGCGTGCCCCACACGATCGCCAGCGGGTCCGACGTCGTCGGGCGGCGGACGCCGACGACGGAGACCTCCATGCCGGAGATGCGGTTGAACAGCGTCGACTTCCCGCTGCCGGTGGCGCCGGCCAGCGCGACGACGGTGTGCTCGACCGACAGCTGCCGGCGTTCACCGGCGCGGTCGACCACCACCTGCACCGTCTCGGCGAGGTCCGACGGCAGCCGCTTGCCGCCGGCCGCGACCGCCTCCTGCAGCGCGGTCACCCGTTCCGGCAAGGTGACGCGGCCGCGGCGCGACCACCTCTTCATGCGGCGTCCTCCCGAGCCTGCTCGACGGTGACGAGAGCGGCCCGCAGCGCGTCGCCCGCGCCCGCCTCGACAGGTAGCCCCCCGAGCCGGTCGGTGAACCGCGCGGACTCCGTCCGCAGCAACTCCTCGACCCGTTGTGACAGGTCAGCACGCGCCTTGGCGGCCAGCCGCCGGACGGCCTCGTCGCCGAAGAACGCCTCGAGCAGCTTCTGCCCGACGACGGCGGTCCCGCCCGCGACGCCGACCTCGGCGCCGGTCAGCCCGGCCGTCGACGCGAACACGACGATCATCAGCGCGAGCCCGAGCCCGTTGACGCCGAAGGAGAGCACCCGGGCGTTGAACCGCTTGTCCGCGCCCTCGGACCGGACCATCGCCAGCACCGCGTCCTGCCACTCGCGGACGGTCTTGGCGCTGCGCACGG
The DNA here is from genome assembly GCF_900105925.1 of Jiangella alkaliphila. Taxonomy (NCBI): domain Bacteria; kingdom Bacillati; phylum Actinomycetota; class Actinomycetes; order Jiangellales; family Jiangellaceae; genus Jiangella; species Jiangella alkaliphila. Next base: position 6,854,708 of record NZ_LT629791.1, read on the forward strand.
GCAGGTCGTCCACGGTGCGGGACAGGTCGTCGCCCGCGAGCAGCGCCCGTCCGGCGGCGGAGTCGCGCCACTTGCGGTCGGCCTTCTCCGCGGCCCGGTTCGCCTCCTCGACGATCATCGCGGCGACGCCGTTCTCGATCGCCTCCTCGACCGCCGCCGCGGGCTGCGGCCGTCCCCGCAGGAACGCCGTCACCTTGTCGCGCAGGCGGCCGACCCGCGCCTCCAGCGAGCGCATGAAGTCGCCGGTCCCGACGAAGTCCTGCCAGCGGGCCAGCACCTCGCCGCGGAGCATGCTGCCGTCGGCGGACGCGGCGTCGATGCGCTTGGCGGCCTTGCCGTAGACGTGCGCGATCTCGTTCCCCAGCCGGGTCAGCGTCTCGACCTGGTGGTCGGCGGCGTCAGCCAGGACCGGGATCTGCCGCAGCACCCCGCCGACGGCGCCGTCGAGCGTCCGCCGGACGATCTCGTTGCGGGCCGTCTCGTCGGCGGCCAGCCCGTCCAGCCAGGCGCGGACCGACGCGATCGCCTCCTCGGGCAGCAGGCCGGAGTCGTCAGGCGCGGTCTCCTCGACGACCAGCAGCGGCGCGTCGCCGAGACCGTGCTCGGCCAGCATCGCGGCCAGGTGGGTGCGCACCTCGCTGACGGCGTCGGGCGCGACGCGGTCGAGGACGACGGCCACGGCGGCCTGGCGGTCGGCGGCGGCGCGGAGGAAGTCCCACGGGACGGCGTCGGAGTAGCGGGCCGCGGTGGTGACGAACAGCCACAGGTCGGCGGCCGCGAGCAACTGCGCGGCGAGCGTCCGGTTCTCGGTGACGACGGAGTCGACGTCGGGCGCGTCGAGGATCGCCACGCCGGCCGGCAACCCGTCGTCGGCGACCAGCCGCAGCGCGCCGCCGGCCTGGTCGTGGATCGCCACCCGCGGCAGGTCGGGCAGCACCCGCAGCTCGTCGAACCAGCCGACGTCGTCGGGGTGGTGCACCAGCACCGGCGAGCGCGTCGTCGGCCGCAGCACGCCCGCGTCGCTGACCTTCCGCCGGACCAGAGAGTTCACCAGAGTCGACTTGCCGGCGCCGGTCGATCCGCCGACGACGGCGAGCAACGGCGCGTCCAGTTGGTCCAGGCGCGGGAGGATGTAGTCGTCGAGCTGAGCGAGCATGTCGCGGCGCGTCGTGCGGGCGTTCTCCGCGTCGCTGACCTCCAGCGGATACCGCACGCCGGAGAGCCGTCCGCGAAGAGCGGCGAGAGCGCCGTGAACGCTCACCTCAGCGGTTTCCACTGGCGAATCTTGCACTCTCACACCGCCCCTGGCCAAGAGCCATAGCCCCATTGATGCCAATCGTTCACATCACAAGTCACACTGTCGAGTCGATGGACTAACGTCGGGCCTGCCGGAATGCCTTCGATGGAGGACTCGATGTCGCTCGAACGTCCCACCCCGCCCGACCCCTACACACTGCTCCCGGCCGTCCCGTCCATGACGCTGACCAGCGACGATGTCCGCGACGGCGAGCAGCTCGCCAAGGACTTCATCGCCGCGGCGGCCGGCGGGGCGAATCTCTCGCCGCAGTTGTCGTGGTCCGGCGCGCCCGACGGCACCCGCAGTTACGCGCTCACCTGCTTCGACCCGGACGCGCCGACGCCGAGCGGCTTCTGGCACTGGGTGGTCGTCGACATTCCGGCGACGACGACGTCCGTGGCGCGCGGCGCCGGGTTGCCCTATCCGGCGTTCGCGCTGCGGAATGACGCGGGCACGACGGAGTACTTCGGCTCCGCCCCGCCGCAGGGCGACGTCCCGCACCGGTACTACTTCGTCGTCCACGCGGTCGACGTCGAGACGCTCGGGGTCGAGGCCGACGCCTCCCCCGCCGTCGTCTCGTTCAACCTCGCCTTCCACACCCTGGCGCGCGGCATGGTGGTGCCGGTCTACTCGCACTGATCGTAGGTCGCCACGGATTGCAGAACTCCTTTGCAAAAAGCGTTTGCGATTCTAGTCTGTCAGCATGCCGCACCCCCACTCGTGGCCGCCGTCGTGGTTCGACCCGGACCGGCACGACCTCCTCACCCCGCTGAACGTGCGCGCCCTGGCTCATCCGGTCAGGCTCACCCTGCTCCGGTTGCTGCGCGAGGACGGTCCGCAGACCGCGTCCGGGCTGGGTGAGCGCATCGGCCAGTCCAGCGGCGTCACCAGCTACCACCTGCGCATCATGGCCACCGCCGGTCTCGTCGTCGAGGACACCTCACTCGGCAACCGGCGGGACCGGTGGTGGCGGGCCGCCCACGAGGCGACGACGTTCTCCTTCCGGGTCCCCGGGCAGGCCGGTGACGTCGAACAGATCGAAGTGTCCGAGCAGTACGTGCGCATGGTCGCCCAGGTCGCCTACGAGCGCGTCCTGTCCTGGATCGGCACGCTGGTGGAGCGCCAGGACGAACTCGCCAGGTTGCCCTGGCAGCTGGGCGACGCCTCGCTGAGCCTCACCCACGACGAGGCATGGGAATTGTCCGAGCAGATCGCCGCGCTCGTCGCCCCGTATCGCCGCGACCAGGCCGATCAGGCGCGCGGGCCGGGCGGACCGGACGAGACGACACCGTCCGGCGGACCGGAGCGGCGGCGGGCGGTCTTCCAGTTCCAGTTGCTGCCCGACCCCCACCCCGCCGGCGCCGAGCCACGCTGATGAGCTCGGCGCCGGCACCGGCCGTCGTGGCCGCACCGCGCCGGCGACTGCCGCTGGCTGCGGTCCTGAGCGCCTACCTCACGTCGGTGACCTGCACCGCCGTCTCAGCCATCGCGGTCCCCTGGCTGGTGCTCAGCACGACGGGCAGCGCCACCCGCACCGGCCTCGCGGTGTTCGCCGAGATGGCGCCGTACGTCGCGATGCAGGCGCTCGGCGGACCGTGGGTCGAGCGCATCGGGCCGCGCCGGGCCAGCTGGCTCGGCAACCTCGTCGCCGGGCTGGTCGTGCTGGTCGTGCCGGCGCTGTATGCGAGCGGGCAGCTCGGCTACGGCGCACTGGTGGCCGTGGTCGCCGCGGTGGGCGCGGTACGCGGCGTGGCCGACTGCGGCAGCGCGCCGCTGGTCCCGGGCACCGCGTCGCTCAGCCGGACGTCGTTGAGCCGGGCGGCCGGACTGCACGCGTCGGCCAGCCAGGCCGGCAATCTCCTCGGCGCTCCACTGGCCGCGCTGCTGCTGAGCCTCGTGCCTCCGCCGCTGGTCCTGCTGATCAGCGGGACCGGGTTCGTGGTCGCGTCCCTGCTGGTCCGGCTCCTGGTGCCGAGTGACGTCGGCGGCGGCGCCGATCCCGCCGAGCCGTACCTGCGCCGGATCGTCGACGGCCTCTCGTTCCTCGTCCACGACCCGGTCCTGCGTGCCCTGGTCGTCATGATCGCCGCGACGAACCTGCTCGGCACCGGCTACCTGAGCGTGCTGCTGCCGTCGTGGGTGCGCGACAACGGGCTGTCGGTGACCGCCGTCGGCACGGTCGCGGCCGCGACGGGACTGGGCGCGCTGGCCGGCAGCCTCCTCGGAGCCTGGCTGGCGCCGCGGGTGAATCGGTGGCTCGCCTATGCCGTGGGTTTCCTGATCGGCGGGTCACCGCTGTACGTGAGCCTCGCCCTGAGCGACACCCTCATCCCCGTGGTGGTGACGGCGGCCTGTTGCGGTCTGGCCACCGGGGGCATCAACCCGATCATCGGCGCCGTCCAGTACGAGCGGATCCAGGCCGAGATGCTGCCCCGGGTACTGGGCGCGGTCAAGGCGTCGGCCTGGGCCGGCATCCCGCTGGGACCGGTACTCGTGGGTGCGCTCACCGATCAGGCGGGTGTGCGACCGACCCTGACCATCGTCGGCGTCGTCATGTTCCTGCTCACCCTCGGCCCCTTCGTGGTCCCGGCCTTCCGGCTGATGAACGACAGGCCGAACGACGGTTCTAGCCGCCGGCGGTGACGTCGTAGTCGAGGCGGACGATCCAGCGGACCGCGTCGTCGCCGAGGGGTTCGACGCTGCTGGTGGCGGCGCGCGGCCGGCCGACGGCGACATCCTGGCCGCGCTGTTCGCGGAAGGCGGCGCGGACGGCCTCGGCGGGGTCGGCGCCGTGGTCGAGCAGCCCGCCGGCGGTGTCGCCGTCCGGCCGACGCCCGTAGGCCGCGACGCGGGGCTCGACGCGCACACCGTCGGGCAGCGGCAGGCTGGGCTCGCGGGGCGCGACCGGGACGCCGCCGCCGTCGTCGTCGTACATCGCCAGTCCGGCCTTGACCAGCGAGATCGCTGGCTGGCCGGCCAGCTCGTCGCGCGACAGCCAGGCGGCGAGGTCGGTGGTGCCGCCGACCTCGTGCGACAGCTCGCCGCCGGTGACCTGGCCGCGGTAGACGATGCGCACCGCGTGGACGTCGACGCCGTCGTAGCCGTCGGGCACGTGCCGGTCGCTGCGGAAGTGCTCCACGTCGATGCCGATCAGGGCGTCGAGCTCGGCGGTGTAGCCGGTCTCCTCGAGCAGCTCGCGCACCGCGCCGTCGTGCGGCTGCTCGACCGGGTCGAGCCCGCCGCCGGCCAGCGACCACTGCGGGCCGTCCTCGTAGCCGATCCAGCGCGCGAGCAGGATGCGGCCGTCGTCGTCCTCGCAGATGACGTAGGCGGAGACGCGCAGACGCAGGAAGAGGGCCACGAAGACGTGACCGTAGCATCGAGGGGTGACAACTCCGAAGATCGGCCGGCTGGCGACGGAGCCGGCGCTGTCCCGTCCGGACCTGCTGGCGGGCCCGGTGAAGTCGTCCCTGGAGGGCACCGCGGCGGCCGACTCCGTCTTCGTCGCGGAGATCGACGCCACGCTGGCCGACACCGCCGAGTTCTGCGCCGCCTACGGGGTGGAGTTGGGCAAGTCGGCGAACTGCGTGGTCGTCGCCGGCAAGCGCGACGGCGTCGAGCGGGTGGCCGCCTGCATGGTGCTCGCGACGACGCGCGCCGACGTCAACGGCGTGGTCCGGCGGCTGCTCGGCGTCCGCAAGGCGTCGTTCCTGCCGATGGCGTCCGCCGTCGAGCTCACCGGCATGGAGTACGGCGGCATCACGCCGCTGGGGCTGCCGTCCGACTGGCCGATCCTGGTCGACCCCGCCGTCGCCGCGCTACCCTTCGCGGTGGTCGGCAGCGGTCTGCGCGGCTCGAAGCTGGCGCTTCCCGGCTCGGTGCTGGCGGCGTGGCCGGGGGCGCAGGTGGTCGAGGGCCTCGGCCGGCCCGTGCAGCAAGGCTGATCTTTCGGTCACAATGTCCCTGTCTGCAATTGCGCCTGTAGCTCAGTTGGATAGAGCAGGAGCCTTCTAAGCTCTTGGTCGGGGGTTCGAGTCCCTCCAGGCGCACCCAGCTCAGAGCACATCTCGATCATGAACACCTCCCCTCCGGTCGGCGGTTGGTCGGTACCTGGTCGGTAACTACGCGGCCTTGGGTCGCGCTGTTCGGCCGTCGCGGGCGGTGCGCGCCTTCGCGTTCATCCGCTTGGCCACGTCGCCCAGATCGTCGGGGAACAGGCTTGCGTAGTGCCGCAGCGTCGTCGCGGCGTCCTCGTGACCGAGCATCCGAGCGACGGCGACGACCGAGGCCCCGGCATCGATGGCGAGGCTGGCCGCGGTATCTCGGAGGTTGTGCGGCGTGATCGGTTTGATCTTCGCCGCAGCGAGGCTCGGCGTGAGGACACTGCGCCGCCAGTTCTGGTTGCGCAGCGGCTTCCCGTTGCCCGTGGGAAACAGCAGATCCTGGTCGTCCCGGTACCGCGACGACCAGGCGCGCAATTCGTCCGCGACCACGGCCGGGAGCACGACCGTACGGGCCTCGTGGTCCTTCAGCGTGCCCAGGTGGAGCTTCCCGCCCACGTCGCTGTACCCCTCGACCAGGCGGACGCGGCCACGGGGCATCACGGACCGTTTGCGCAGCGCCGATACCTCACCCCAGCGCATGCCGCTGTAGCCCATGACGAGCACCATCACGCGGTCGCGGTCGCTCGGGACCGTCTTCGCCAGCCGCCACAGCTCGGCATGTGTGAGCGGCCGCGGTTCGTTGCGGCCCATCTTCGGGAGCTTGATCCCCTCCGCCGGGTTGCGGTGCACGACGCCGTCCCGGACGGCCAGCCGGTAGACGCCGCGGATGACGCTGAGCGCGTGCCGTGCCGTCGAGGCCGACTTCTCCACCGCGAGCTTCTTCGCCCACGACTCCACCTCAGATGGCGGGATACTCGACAACGGCCGGCGCCCGAACGCCGGAAGCACGTGGTTCCGGATCATGCCCGCACGGTGCGCCCGCGTGCCGGGCTTGCTGTCGCTCTTCGTGCCCTTCCAGATCTCGATCCACTCCGCGACCGTTGCGGCGGCGTCATCCGGCGGTACCCAGGTCCCAGCGGCCAGAGCGTCCTTCTGCCGCCGCTCCCACGCCTCGGCGTCCATCTTCCGGCGGAACGACCGAGACGCCACGTAGCGGGACCGGTGATAGACCCGGACCCGGTAGCCGTTGTCACGCTTCTCGATCACCGCCGGCCTCTCAACGGCGGAGGCGTCTGCGTCGTCTGGCCGTCCAGCCAGTCGTTCAGCACGCCCTCGTCGTACCGGACAGCGCCACCCAGCTTGATCCACGGCGGGCCACCTCCCCGCAGCCGCCATGCACGCAGCGCAGCAGCGGTCACGGTCAGGTACTCCGCGGCCTCAGCCGTCTTCATCAACCGTCGACGAGACATCGACATCACTTCCTTCCGGGTCATGCACGGAACTCGTTGCCGAAAGATCCGGCGACGCAGGTCCGGCGCGGGTCTTGGCGTCCTCGTACTGGGTTCGCCAGCGCTGTTTCTGTGCGATGGCGTGCGCGATCAACCGGCCATAGGTCGGGCCGTCGACGTCGCCGGGGTGCGTGATCGTCCAGACGAACCTCGGCCTGCCGTCCGGGGTGGTGGCGGTTGCCGAAAGCTCGTCGTGGTCGTCCATCTCGATTCCGGCTTCGGCGAGGACGGCGCGGACGACGGCGGCGCGGTCGGCGCGATGCTCGTCGAGGGTCTTGCCGGTCCACCGCCGGGAGACGAGGACGCGGCGGCCGCCGAGGCCGAGGTGGTCCCGGTCGTGCGCCTTCGACCCACAGCGGCCCGGTTCCAGGCCACCCGTCGCGTCCTGGGGCTGGACACCATAGCGGAGCCAGTTCGCGCACGTCGGCGAGCACGGCAGCCAGCGGACCTCGTCGGCGATCCGGTCGACGTGCGACCTACGCGCGGCCGAGACGCGTGCCTCCCCGTCGCTGTCGTCATGGAGCGGGTCGGTGATCGACTTGGTCAGGTACTTGGTCAGGTAGCCGATGACCCGATCCGCCAGCGGAGTCCCGGCGATGACGCCCTGGATGTCGACCTGCGCCCCGGCTCGGATGACGTGTGCCGGCATCGCGTTCGGGTCGTCGTCGATGGCGTCCAGCGCCTCATCCCACGACGGCAGCACGGCGCCCGTCATTGGGTCGGCGTAGGTCTCGGCCAGTGCGTCCCACACCGGGTACTCATCCGGGTCGGTGTAGACGGGGTCGTCGAGCTGCGGCCACCACACCTGGTGATACGTCGCTGCGACAACCTGCTTCATGAGCTTGCGCGGGATGGCTCCGCGGATCGCGGCGTGCAGGTGAGGTGCAAGGCGGCGTTGCGGTTCGACGGTGGCGAAGTACTGCACCGAGTAGCCGGTAGCGCGTCGGAGGTTCTGCCAGAACCGGTCGACCAGCTTCGGGAAGTGCATCGCATCCAGCGCGGCCCGCCGGTAGTCGTACGAGCGCGGGTCGACCGGGACACCCTCGCTCGTGACGCGCCCGTAGGACGGCAGGTGAACGTGACAAACATCGACGGCCGGTACGTCTTCCCATCCGATGCCTCGAACACCCGGCCGGTCGTCCGGTCGGACACCGCTAGGCGAGGCAGGTCGGGAGCATCCTGCCGCCGACGCGTGGACCGCACCCGCCGGCCGATGCCGACGTCCCCATCGGCCTGGTCGCCGTCGTCGTCCCCACCGTCCTCCGTGGGCTCGGTGGCTTCGGGCTTGGGCGGGTCGTCGGTGAGGTGCCAGCCTTCGCGGCACTGCTGGATCCGCAGCCGGCGGGCCGCGTCGGCGCACGAGGGGCACACCTTCGCTCGGGTGGCCCCGCACGCGATCACGACCGTCTTGGAGGCGCCGGTGAGGGTGTCTGTGACGTGTTGCAGGATCGGCCGCACGCACACGCCCTTCGCGGCGGCCAGCTCCCGCAAAGCGGCGTCATCCGGCAGTCCCGCCGTCAGTGGCGTGACGGTCACGCCCGCACCTCCGAAGCCTCACCCGACGCGCCCTCGCTGCTGCCGCCCTCGCTGTCGTCCTTGACGCCGGGTGCGCCGAACTCGGTCAGCTCGCGCCGCAGGTCCGCAACGCGGGTGGCGATGCGTTCGGCGGTGTGCTCATCCACGTAGGGGAAGCGGACCCGTTCCAGCCGCCCGGCGGCGTTGGCGACCACCGCGACGCCGCGCATCTCTTCGGGGATGTCGACCGGGGTGATGTCGGAGCGGCGCACGACCGGCCCGAGGATGGCTTCGGCGGCATCGTCGGTGATCACCCGCCACGCCGTCCTGACGCTGGCGTTGTCGCGGATCGCGGTCGGCAGCGCGTCGCTGGTGGGCTTCTGCGTCAACAGGCGGGTGATGATCCCGGCGGAGCGGCCCTTCTTCACCAGTGCCGACAACCGGGCGGTGATCTGGAACGCGAGCTGCTTGGTGTCGTTGTCCATGCCCTTGGTGTCGGTGAACGTCTGCACCTCATCGACGACCACGAACACGACCGGGTGGTGTGCGTCGAGGGGCAGGTTCCAGAAGTTCGCCTCGCCCCGTTCGCCCTTCTGCGTCTTGAGCCGGTGCCGCATTAGGCCGTGGACCTGCTCGACGATGGCCAGGACCGCCTCGAGGTCCTCGTCCTCGGCGCAGTACGCGGCCGCGCGGCCGGAGATCCAGGACCAGTCCTCGCCGCCCTTGCCGTCGATCACCACGTACTGCACGGCCGCGTTCTGGATCAGCCCACAAGCCATCGACGTCTCACCCGCGGTCTTGCCGGAGCCGGGGACGCCGCCGCCGACCTCCGCCGCGATGTTCGCGTAGTCACGGGTGCGCCAGCGTCCGTCCTCACCGATCGCGAACCGCACCCGGCGCAGATCTGTCACAGGCGGGACGTCGGTCAGGGTGACGGGTTCGGCGAGCACGTCCCGTTCAACCAACACCAGCTCAACACGGCCCGGCCCGGACGGAGCGATGCGGACGTCGGGGACGCCGAACGCGTGCGCCAGCTCGTCGGCCTGGCGAATGAAGTCGGCCGGCGCCTGCCCATCCAGCAACCTGACGTGCAGCACGTCCCCCACCGGAGCCAGCGACACCGTCACGAGCTGCGGGGTGCCGTAGTCACCGCCGGGCAGGGGCCGGTGCAGGTTGCAGGCGACCATGACGGCGTCCCACCGCGCCCGGTAGACGTGGCGGAGCCGGTGCCGGGCCAAGAGCCGGTTCATGAGCCACCCGTGCGACTGCGGATGCACAGCCCGCCACGTCAACGACGCCAGCGGCGGAACCACGGCCAGGAGCACCAGGCCGACCCAGCCCCACGTCGAGTACGCGACCAGAACGACCAGGGTCGCGGCGACCAGGACGCGGAAGCGCCAGAGCAGCCGCACCATCCACCAGCCGGTCAGCAGCGACGCCGCCCCGTTCACCCGCTTGCGCGGCAGCGCCAGCAGCGTCTTCACCACACGCAGGAAGTTCGCCATCGTCACCACCCGCCCTGCTCGTCAGCCAGCGTGGCGGCGACAGCGGCACGGGCGCGTGCTTCGAACCGTTCGGTGCGGGTGGTGACCCAGCAGGCCGGGCACAACGTCCCCGCACCGTGCAGCGGCATCCCGGTCCCGTTCAGCCGGGCGGCGCAGCGGTTGCAGTGCCTCGTGTGCAGTCGTGGACGCGTTCTCATCGGTACTCACCTCTCAGCGCGGTCAACCGGGCATGCCGGGACCGGACGGCTTCGTGACAGTCGTTGCAGGTGGCGTCGCCGGTGCCGGGGTGGAACCACACCTCCGCGGCATCCACGGCACGGCCACAGACTGAGCAGCGGGTCAGAGCAGACATGCGAGATCACCGCCACGACGGGCCTGCTCGGGCAGGCAGTCGGGACAGCGGGCGTTGCCGGGTCCGTCGCCGTCGTGGAAGACGAACCAGGCGCCGGCCATGCAGTCATCGACGGTCGTGGCGCGGCAGGAGTCGCACGACAGGATGCGCGCGGTCATCGGGCATCACCGGGCCGCTCGATCGGCGCAGGGGCCGGTGCAGGCGAACACCTGCGATCCCGTCTGGGACCGTCCGACCGGAACGTGAGTCACCCGGCTACCGAGGAACGACGTGCCGCACACCACGCACGCCAACCCGTCCGCCTGTTCAGGCGTCAGATCGTCACGCACGACGACCACCGCCCTTGGACGCGCGACGACGAGTCGGCTTCACCACGCGCGCGCAATCCCGACACAGCTTGTCCGGCGCGGTGGAGCGGACCTTGTCGCAGACCGGACAGTGGAACGCATACGCCCGCGTCGTGGTGTCGTGCGGCAGCAGCCCGAACAGCACCGGGTCGCCGTTCACGGCCGACCACCACACCGCGTCGTCTGCGCCGCGTCGGCAGCGTCGGACCGCTCGGCCTCGACATCGGAGACCGCGGTGGCGAGCTGCGCGGCCGTCAGGACCAGGACCGCGATCACGGTCAGTAGGGCGACGGGGAGTCGCCAGAACGTAAGCTTGGGCACACCAATCCCCTCCCTCGTGGGGGTGTGGTTGGGGTCACCGGGGACGGGATCGGTTTCCTAGGCCAAGAACCCGTCCCCGGTGGGGCTCATCGCGAGACGACAACACCACCAGTCGTGGCGGTCCTCGTCGTCGTAGTCAGGTGCGAACGCCGCGGGACACGGTCCTCGAACGCCGACCCCAGCCGGGTCAACGCCCGCCCGAACGACGATGCCGCCGCCGGAGCCACTTCGAGCCGCACCGGGCGCCCGTCCCGGCCAGTCGTGGTCAGCACCACCACCGCACCGTTCCCGGTCGCCTCGGCGGTCGAGGTGACCACGACACCGGACGCGGACAGGCTGTCGCCGTAGAACCGGCACGGCCCCTCGTGGCCGCTCCCCTGGTCCTCGCACCACGCCTCATGCTTGGCGGTCGTCGTCATGTCGACGCTCCGACCGGCACAGGATCGGTAGTGGTGGGGATGGCGTCGCGCCAGTGATGCGCCAACGCCTCACCCGCCGCGTCGACCAGCCGCCGAGACAGCCCCTCCGGGTCGCTGGCAAGCACGGGGCGGATCAGCGACGCCGCCAGATCCGCGCCCTGCTCGGCCGTGAGGTGCATCGACAGCGCCGGGTACGGGCCATGATCACCGCGCATCACAACGATGCCGTGCTCGCTCGACCAGGACGCCGACAACTCCAGCGTCAGACTCATGCTCAGGTAAGCCTCGCGCTCGGTCGGCATCGTCAGCCGGCCTTCGACTCGCCCTGCTTGGCCTCACTCTGGCCACGAGCACCAGCGGCGGGCGGGCGCGGGGCACCGTTCGGGGCCTTCACCCCGGTCGCGCGGTACTCGTAGCCTAGGAACTTGAACTCACCCTGACCCATCACCTTCGGCGACGCCGTCACACCCACCAGCTCGATCGGTCGCATCCCCGGCAGCACCTCATCGGGCAGCGGCGCGGGCTGCACCTCCGCGGTGAAGATGACCTCGAAACTGGCGCGCTTCGCCTTCGCCTCGTCCGGGTCCGTGACGGTGGCCTTCCACTGCCGCTGCTTGGTGATGTCGTCCACCCGCTGACGCTGCTCCTTACCGCGGGCGCGGTCCTCCTGCGACTGGTACTCCAGATCCGGCTCGATCTCACCCACCATCACCAGACCGCGCGGGAACGCCTCACCGAACTCCACCGGGAACCGGTGACCCTTCATCAACGCCATGACTGGCCTCCTTCACGTGGCGCCGAGGACGTTCCCCGGCATGCCTCATGATCAGAAGGCTACCCGCACTAATAGTACGGGTCAATACTCTAAGTGCGGTTGGTTGCTCAGGGCGTCATGCCGACTCGCCTCGCCAGGTCCCGGACCTCGGTCGCTTGTCCGCTCTCGGTGCGCAGGAGATCGGTCAGTAGTGCGTGAACGGTGGGGTGGCCGACGACCAACTCAGGTGCAATTTGAAGGGCCTCGTGGATAGCGGCCACGGCGGCGGGAGCGTCGCGACGTTGGGCGTGGGCGCGGGCCAGCTCTAATTGATAGCGCGATCGCCGCTCGGGAGAGAGACCGGAGGAATCGAAGCCTGAGGCGATCCGCAACGCGCGGCCGGCGTCACCAAGCTCGACCGCGACGGTGACCTGGTGGAGGGTGACGTTCGCGGGACCGAACTCCGTGCCGTAGTCGTTGCGGTCTGCGCCGAGAACCTGTCCGAGGCGTTCCGCTTCGGCCAGGTGCGCGTAGGCCTGGTCGGCATTGTTACGCCGAGCATCCGTGATGGCCATCTGCATCAGCAACGAGCCCGAGAGCGAGATGGCCGCAGGGTCCCTGGCATCGACCCGACCAGAGAGCGCGTCGACGGCTGTGGAGGCAGTCTGAATGACCTGGTCGTAGAACCGTGCACTCTGGAACACGAGCGCAAGACGGAAGGCGCCTTCGGCCATCAGCAGAGCGTCGCCGGAGCGCTCCGCGGCCGCGATGGCGCGGTCAGCGGAGACGCAGGCGGCGGACGGCTCACCGAGCTTCGACAGCACGGACGCACACGCGTGATAGGCGCGGGCCAGCGTCGCATAGGCCGCCCGCTGCACTTCCCCGTTCGATGCACGAGCCGCGAACTCTAGCGCTGGCAGGAGCCGCATCAGCAGCTCGCTGACCCGCTCGTACTCGGCCGCGTGAACCAGCGACCATGCCCGATCAACCGAACCGGTCAGCTCCTGGAGGTTGGCCGACGAACGTTCAGCGAGTACGGCCGTGAGAGCGTTGCTCGAACTCAGAGCCAACGTCAGGTCGACCGCAGGTGCCGGCCGCTCGTGTGTCGCCGCGACGACGGGCCGATCCGGCGCCAACTCTGCGAGTGGCACTTCCAGCACCGCGGCCACCCGTTCCAACACGGACATGCGGTCGATCTTCCGCACGCCCCGCTCCACCTGCGACAGCCACGTCTCAGAGCGGTCAAGCAAACGAGCTAGCTCCCGCTGCGAAAGGCCGCGACGCTTCCGCGCCTGCGCGACTCTACGACCTAATGCTTGAGCGTCGTCGGTCACCCTCTGGCTCCGTCTGACAGGCCCTTAGCCGGACCGTCCGTCAGGAACTCCACACGGGTCGACGTCAGGTATTGACCACGCTCCGCCAGGAACGCCTTCACGTGCAGCTGCTCCTCATGCGCCTCGAACGCCGCCCGGTCTGCGTACACCTCATAGAACACTCGGGCCAGCGGCTCCCCCTCGACGCCATGCGTCGCATACACCAGCGTCCCCGGCTCCAACTCCCTGATACCAGGAGCCGTCCGCGCCACCAACGCATCGAACGCCGCGACGGCATCCTCATCACGCAGATCGAACCGCACCACCAGAGCGAACACAGCCACTCCCCTCTCAGGACGTACAAGAAGTACCAGGTCGCACCAAAGGTAGCAGCGCTCATCGATGCAGAGATAGTGCACTCAGCAGCAGACGACGGCCCACTGAGCGAGCAGCAGATGTGTCCGGGGGTGGTGGCAAGATCCGCCGACGTGACAGATGACGATCGCAATCCAGACACACTTCCGACATCGCTCGACCCGAGCGGACCATGCCCACGTTGTGGACGCGTGTCCAACTTCGACGTTCAGCGCGTAGCGGTCCTCACCTTTCGGAACGTCCCGGGCGGCAGCGTGATCGATGAGACGCTCCAAGCGATGAAGTGCCAGGGCTGTCAACGCGTGACCGCTGTCGTCGAACAGAACCGGCGTGGGATCCACTGGTATCCAGCGCCAGGCGCCGCAAATCTGGACAAGCAGGTCAACGAACGCGTTGCCTCTTGCTACGACGAGGGGATGCGTTGCCTCGGCATCGGAGCGAATCGCGCCGCTGCGGTGATGTTCCGGAGTGCGCTCAGTCTGTTCGTCAAAGACAAGGGTGGACCAGACGCCAAAGCTGAACGCCACCTCAAACCCGCCCTCAGGCACATGAAGGAGGACGGTTCGCTGCACTCGTCGCTGGCCGAATGGGCCGACCACCTCAATCAGCTGGGCAACGAAGGCGCGCACCCCGAGGACTACGACGACGTGACAGCCGACGAGGCTGCCAAGCTCGCTGAGTTTGTTCGCCACCTCATACGTCACGAGTACGAGATGCCAGCTCAACTGCTCCGCGCGCGGGGGTTGCTCAAGGAGGACGAGGGCGCTTCACGAGACGCACCGCCGGACGACGCGGCCCCAGTCATCCTCTAACTCACCACGCCCCCTTGGCGCAACGCCACCACGCCGGGTCAGTGTCCGGGGTCTGAGTCAGGATGTGTTGCATGAGACTGCAGTAGCAAGGCGGAGTGTTGACCGCTACCGGCGCGGACGACACTCTGCGAACGTCGCACGTGGCTGCTGCATTGAGACCTAGCGCAACTGACCCTGCCAGACACTTCCATGACACGTCAACGTCTGCAAGGGTGATCGCATGCGGTGACCAAGGGGGATGCGATGTCAGGTCAAGAAGCGGCCAATGCGGGCAAGGTGGCGGCGCCAAGCGAGGTTGTCGACAATCGGTGCTTCGCGGTGCGACATGCCATGGCATTGATAGATCTAAAAGGACGACGCACTGAGGCCGCGGAGAAGCTGCTTTCAAGCATCTGCGACGCCCTTAAAGCGGATAGCCGCGTCAAGGAGCTTACGAGACCCCCGCTTAGGCCACACCTTGTCTATCGCGGAGAAGCCTACCCTTGGGTGAAGAACTACGAAAGCGACTTACCCCTTACCGGCCGTGATCATTTTCATACACTACAGCTGTCGGATCCCATACTGTTCAGCGTTAATGTGCCCGCAGAGAATCAAGAAGAATTCAGGGGCGTCAAGACCTTTCCGCGTGGCAGCTACTTCGTGTCGTGGGATGGGATTTCCCTGACTGTCATGTGGGAACAGCAATCCCCAGGCACGGTATCCGTTGCAGCAGGACGCGTCGCTATAGATGTTTTGCGCGACGCTATCAAGAGATCTTATCTTGGATTATACGTCCAAGCCTGCAATCCGAACTGTCAGAACATTTTCACGCATGCAAATGCACTCCTTGTCTTTCCGGGTGTGGAAGCGCCGAAATCGATGTGGCAGACAGTGATGTTCACCCTGCCTGCTCGCCTAGCAGATAAGGATCCGGGCGAGATACTGACCTGGTGGCACAGGAGAGTCCGACAACCATTCTTTCTATTTTCCCTTTACAAGAATGGTGCGCGGAGAATCAGAGACATCGAGAGTATCGTTAGCCGCCGCCTGTTCACCCTCCTTGCATTGCAGCAGCAACGCGCGCAGCTTAGAGTTACGCCGATCAGGAAGCGATTTGCGGCATGGGCGAGACTATGGGGCTGGAAGCGCAAGACAAGAAAGGCTATGGCCGATATATGGCTCGGGCTTGCCGCGATTGGATTCATTAACCGTCAGTGGAGCGAAGACAGGAGACGATTCACCGAGCAGATCGACGAAGGTGAAGGAAAACTGCGCCCACTCTTTGACCAGGACTCAACCGACGACCTTGCAGCCATCGACACGATGGATCTCAGCCTGGCCCGTGAGGCGCTCGACTACTCGTCAGCCCGACTCGACAGCCGATCCATGGTTGCCGTCACAGCTCTCGCCGGACTTGCTGGTTTGTTGGGTGCGCTCCTGGGTGCCGCTCTGGCCTCGGAGTAAGCCTCGCCCGAAAGTTCGTCCGTGCTGATCCAAGCGACGGTAAGACCGTTGATCTCACCGCCTCGCTTCGAATGCGTTTGCTTCACGGGCATTTCACAGACACGGGATTTGCCGGATAGGCCTCTTGAGGATCAAGGCGGCGCGCAAGCGCGCCGCAGCACGCCCGGCCACGCGCCGGGCGTGCGGCCTGGCGGCCGTTCCGGGCGCGGACCGGGCGTGCGAGCGAGCTGGCCGACACCAACTCAGGCCACGCTGACATCTCGCCGAACGGCGTCCCCCTCATCGCGGCCATTCTTTGACCTCCACTCCGGGCATCAAGGGCGCCAAGATCGTTCGCCTGGCTAGCGGACTCGTCACCGATCGACTCCAAAGGGCGAACCATCTTGACGTCGCTACGCGATGGCGCAAGCGCCACCCTTGACCCCCTACGCTCCGGCCAACGACCGGCAGCTATGAGGCCGACGCCTCAATCCGGGACGGCGATATCTTCCTGCCCCGCGGCGAGAACGCTCGCTGCTGGAACCGCCCAGCCGCCGGCCCGGGGCGGGGAAAGCGCCGGAGGACCGAATACTCCTGCGACCCAACGAAAGCCCGGGTGGATATACTGATCTGGCGAGCGCACGATGTCATCGACTTTCTGGTCCAACGCGCGCTGAACCTTATCCGCCAGGGTCGGCTGCTCGGCCTCGAAGAGCAGGTCAGCGATGGGCTCATGCCAATACCAGCGAACTTGTCCATTGCGAGCAATAGCTACAACGGAATGTGGCTCCGCCGGACTGGTCCTGGGCCAGGTCTGCTCGTCGATCTTTACAAAGGCACTTCTAACGTCATCAAAGCCATCTAGCAGTTCTTGGACCGCATTGCGCAGATCACTGAAGTCCATATCTGCGCGTACGGTGGCAGCCGAATCGAGTATCGACAAGAATGCCCGATTTCCCTCGAAGTAGGCCATGGGACAAAGGTCGATCGCTGGACCCGTCCGATGGACGGTATGCCCGTCGATGGTGGCGCGAGTCCCGAGACTTCCACCAGCGGCTCCGTGCATCACCAAAGACGCAATGCGATAGTAGTCGTACAGATCCACAAGGTTCAGGCGACTCGCGCGGTCATAGAGGTTCTCGCTCGCCCAGCTGCGTTTCCATGAAGGACCGTAGCGCGACACCGCCTCGGTAATCTTTCTCTCGGCCTGCCTGGCTTCACGTTCCAGCTTCCTAGCAACGGACCGTCTCGCCTTCGGATTAAGCTTCGACAGGCCAATCCTCGCGTTCTGCTGAAGCTCTGCAACGATGACGAGATGATCCATATATCGCTCAGCTTGTCCGGGACTCGTTGAGACATCGGCCATATTTATTGCATGCTCGACTAATGCGCGCGCGGTGCGTGTAGCTGGTCGCCCCGCACCCTCTAACACCTCATCAAGGAGTTCCATCCAGTCATTGAACGCCTGACTGAAGACCAACGCGGGCGCCTGGTAGGGCGCGGACGCCGAGATAAACTCCCGGACAATTGGCATAGCTATATACTTGATCGTGTGCGTCGCTTGGCCAAGCCAAGGCAGCTCATCATCAATCTGCTGGATGAGCGGGATAGTGGTCCATGGTTTGTGCTCCGGGGGCGCTGTTACCGGTTGCCCGAACGGCGAGTCGGCTCCCATAACAGAACCATAGATCAGAATGCTTCAAAGTTCGAGTGATCGCGGCGTGCGGGAGTAGGCAATGCGCAGCGATCGGCCGAGCGTCTAACCAGGTAGCAGGGTGAACGCACTCGTGTGAGCTGGACGCATCGCCGTGAAGTGGCGTACGTCGAGGGTGAAGACCTCGGTTGCCTTCAGCCGTTCAGCCACCGAGACCACGGACGCATCCGCCGCACCAAGCGGGAAGTCGGCGTAGCGGTCGACCAGGACGGCAACGCGGGCGAGATCGTCCGTAGTCAGCTCGCCGAAGGTCAGCAGCCCGGATTCCAGCGACCGGACGAACGCGGCCTCGTGCTGCGGCGTTCCGAATCGGGACAGCATGTAGCAGGCTTCCGCGGCGACGAAGCTCGGCACGACCATCGTCGTCCGTGCCTTGAAGATGCGGGCGAACTCCTGGACGCATCGCTCGTGGTGCGCGTCATCAGTGATGGCAGCAGCCACGATAGGGCCGGTGTCGACGACGATCACTCGTCGCGCCCGAACTCCTCGGACAGGATCTCTTCGACCCGCTCCGAGACATCCGACCGGCCGGCGTGGATGGAGCCGACCCACGACGGTGGCCAATGACTGTCTTCGGTGTGCTCGGACGAGTGGACAAGGCGAACCGTGCGCGCGCGAATCTCCCGCAGCTGGTCAGGCGTGAGCTGATCGACCAGCCGATGCATCTCCTCGTACTCTTCCGATGCAGCGGTCATGATGCCGAGTGTACGGCTTGTCATCTGCCAACCTCCACGATTTCACCGCCGCGACCTGCGACGTTCGGTCGTCCCTATGGCCCTAATGGGCCAGGCTGATCCCGCCGCAGCAACGAACACGCCCGCGGCGGGATCAGCCAGCACACCTTGCTCAGCCGGCGTCGCACCCACTCCCCCGCCGGGCACGCTCGACTGTGGCCACGTACGCCGTCGTCGAGCTGTTCACCGCCGCGATCACGACACGTCCGCCGCCCGGCTCGCGTATACCTTGCGCAGATCATCGACGGAGGACTCCAGCTCGCCTAGCGTCACGCCGGCCGCCGACAACGCAGCCGCGATGCGGTCGACCAGCTCGCGGTGCGCTTCAGCGGTGAGGGCGTAGCCGTCCTGGGGGAACAGCAGACCGGATTCGAGCAGTTCCAGACCGTCGTCTCGCTCGGCCAGCCGCCGCAACTGCTCGATAATCTGCGCATCGGTCGCGCCGGGCAGGTACCGCTCACGGACATTGGCCAGCAGCCTCGGTGTCCACGTCGCCTGCTGCGCGACCTCGGCCATCCGCAGCAGCTCCAGAGCCGTCCGGCGGACCTCTTTCAGGTTCAGGCCGACCTTGGCGTACATGTCGGTCTCGAACGGCTTGATCTCTACATCGATGTGCGCGTTCCCGTGCAGCAGGTGCGCCACCATCTCACCGACCATCTCGTCGACGAACGGCGCGCGGGCGATGATCTCTCTCTTGTCACGTTCAGGTACGTTGACCACGGGTCTCTCCCTGGCTAGCTCAGGTTGGGATCAAGTCCCCGGTCCGGTGTCTCTAGCACCGGCTGGGGGCGACTAAATGGATGAGGCAGAGCCCGCCTACAGGAGGCCCACGAGCCCCGCCTGCCCGGGTCCTGTACGCGCCACCGACAGGCCACGGTGGTCGGCATCTGGTCGGTGACCGACCAAACCAGCTTCGTTTCGCGTCGCCCTCTGTCGCACATCGTTGCAGCTCAAAGCCATTTCGCGGCCGCGCCTTTCGACCCCTGAACGACCTTCTAAGCTCTTGGTCGGGGGTTCGAGTCCCTCCAGGCGCACCCAGCTCGTCAGCACATGATCAGGAAGAGTCACGCCAGGGCCTCACGTCCAGTTCCGGGTAGCGCTGCTGGATGCCGTTGAGTGTCTCCGCGGTCCAGAACTGGTGGCCAGGGGGCGGGAACCCGAAGAGTTCAAGCTGACGTGGCGTCGCACGGTGCACGAACGCGTACCACGCGGGCAGGTGGCTTCGCGCCGCCCATGCCATCCGTTGGCCCCAGTCGACGTCGGCCGGACGGAAGATGAGTTGCATCGAGTATCGGGCGCCCCGAGGCGCCCTGAGACTGGTGCCGCGGTGGAAGGTCCGGGTGTTGAATGCGATGACGGTGCCGGCCGGGCCCGCGCCGGACTGCTCTGCGGCGTACAGGTTCGAGTTGTCGGCGGTCGAGACGAACTCGCCGGTGCCACCGCTCCTGGGGTAGAAGTTCGGATTCATCGGCAGGTGGGCGGTGTGGTCCCACGAGACCACATGCGGCGGGCCGAGCTCTTCAGGGACGTCGACGAGGAAGACGAAGAGCTCAAGTTGCTGGTACCGGTTCTCAGTGGAAGGCACCAGGATCGTCTGATTGAGATAGTCGCGGTGCAGCGCCTGGTCGTACGATGCGGCGCCCGTGTACTTGGCCCAAGCTTCCGCCGAGGAGATCCGCAGGTCAGTCTGCCCGAGCAGATCCTCGGCTAGCTGGACGATCCGGGGATGCACAGCCAGGAGACTGAGCTCGGTACTGGAGAACGGGAACTCGTCGATCCCGTCGAACTCATCATCGACATAGCGGGTGCGACGTGGATCGGTGCCGTCATGAAACCCGTCCGGGGTGGGAAACATCGTCTCCACCTCCCCGAGTGCGGCCGCCAGGTCATCGCTCGAAAGAAAGCCAGGCAGGATCACAAAGCCGTCAGTGCGCCAGGCGTCTGCGGTGCCGTTGTCCATGCGCCCAACGTTGATGCTCCGGTGATCGAGGTGCAACAGAGTTTCTGGTTGCTCAGATCGCGTCCGAGGGCGACACAGCATCGAGGCCGTCAGGGCGTGAGCAGGTCGATCGCCGTGCGCTGGTAGGCGCGCAGCTCGCGGACCGTCGGCACCGTCGCGCCGCCCGCCTGCCGCTGGCGGAACCAGCCGAGGTAGATGCTGTAGCCGATCTGTGCGCGCAGGCGCGCCTCGCGCCGCGGCAGGTCCATGTCGCGGAAGCAGCGCTCCAGGAACGCGAGCCGCTTGTTCTGGACCCGCTCGACGACCGGGGCGACCGCCGGATCCGCGGCGGAGGCGAGCAGCGCCGCGTCGATCGCGCCGTACTCGTCGCCCTCGTCCTCCATGGCCGCGGTGAGCGTCAGTCGCAGCCGCTCGACGGGGTCGGGCAGATCCTCGAGCCGGGCGATGATCTCGTCGGTCGCCTCGCGCTCCCACGTCGCGAGCGCGGCCGCGACCAGCTCGGCGCGGCTGCCGAAGTGCCAGTAGAAGCTGCCCTTCGTGGCGCCCAGCCGCGCGGCCAGGGGCTCGACCGTGACCGCGGCGGTACCACCCTCGGCGATCGCGACGAGCGCGGCGTGCGTCCAGTCCTCGCGGCTAAGTGCCATACGCTACAGTATGGACCATACGCAACCGTATGGAAGGACCGCACCATGAGAGTCCTGAGCAGGCACGTGCGCGACCTCGACGCAAGCGGCGAGGAGGTGGGACGGCTCATCGCCGCCCTCGGCAGCGAGCACGACGCGCTGTGGCCGAACGACCTCTGGCCCGGCACCCAGCTCGAGTTCGACCGCCCGCTCGGCCCCGGCGCGCGCGGCGGGCACGGCGTCATCCGCTACTCGGTCGACGCATACGAGCCCGGTCGCCGCGTGCGCTTCCGCTTCGACCCCGGCACGGGCCTCGACGGCACCCACGGCTTCGACGTCGAACAGCTCGCGGACGGCCGCACGCGGCTGGTGCACACGCTCGACACGCGGCTGGAGGGAGCGGTCAAGCTGGCGAAGCCGCTGCTCCTGCGCATGCACGACACGATGATCGGCCAGCTGCTCGACAACGCGGAACGGCTCACCGGCGGCCGGGTGGAGCGCCCCACGCGGATGGCGCTCTGGATGCGCGCGCTGAACGCCGTCGAGGCGCGCCTGACGCGGGGCGCCGGCACCCCGCCCGCCACCGGTACGCGCGTCTGATCGAGGACTTTGATGAGGGTTGTGCCCGACGGCCGGGATACCTGTTGACCATTAATGCGCCGCTGTTACGGTCCGAGCCGTTACCTGACCGTGCCCGCGCCGACCCGCGGCCGGGCTGGAACATGGGGGGCAAGCATGCACGAGACCACCGACCCTGCGACCACCGACGGCACGCCGAGCCGTCGTCGCATCATCGCGGCGGGCGCGGCCGGCGCCGCTGGTGCTGCCGCGCTGGGCGTCGCCGGCGCGTCGCAGGCGCAGGCCGCGGCCGGTCAGGCGCTCATCCTCGGCCGCTCGAACACGTCGGGCTCCGCCTCGACCGGCGTCACGTACTCGACCTCGACGCCGACGGTCGCAGTGCACAACGCGGGGTCGGGCGCCGCCGCGCTGATGACGTCCGCCCGGTCCAACGGCTTCGCCGGCGGCAGCTACTCGCCCAACGCCTACGGCGTCTCGGCCGCCAACTACGCCAACAGCCCCGGCGCCGGCGCCGCCGTCGCCGCCAGCGGTCGGTACAACGACGGCGTCGTGGGCTCGACGCTCGACTCCGAGCGCGTCGGTGTGGTCGGCATCAACGACACGCCCGTTGTGGGTTCCGGCGCCGGCGTCATCGGCGTCGGAACGAACATCGCCGGCGTCGTCGCGTACACCTCCGCCAGCGACGACTCGGCTCTGTGGGCCGTCAACGACTCCGAGGCCGGCTTTGCGCTCGTCGCCTTCGGCCACACGCAGTTCAACGGCGACGTGCTGATCGCCGGCGACCTGTACGTCACCGGCACCATCTACTGCGACAACCCCATTCAGCCGCTCCCGGACAGCCTGCCCGGTCCGCTGGCGCCGGCGCGCGGCGACAGCATGCTGGCGCGCGCCAAGGCCCTCGTGTCCCGGCTGCGGCCCGCTCGCTGACGCCGGCCGGACGAGGCCCGGTGGCCGCTGCCGTCATTCGGCGGCGGCCACCTGAGGGTCGTCCTGCGACGACAGCGACGTCGAGACCAGGGCGGCCGGGCGTTCCACGGCCTCGGGCTCGGGACGCAGCCGCGGCGGCGCGGCCGACCATGCCTTCAGGTGCTGGATGACCTCGCCGTAGAAGGTGTCGACCGCGTGCAGCAGCGAGTCGATGAACGTGCCGCGGCCACGGCCGCGCTTGCCGCCCATGGGCAGGCCCTGGGCGACGCGGAACGCGCGTAGCTCCTTGGCCGGATCGGCGACCAGCACGCCCGGGTCGTCGCGGACGACGGTGAGCAGCTCAGCCGCGCCGGCGCCCCGTCCGTGCATGACGTACGCCTCGATGCGGAGGTCCGCGGGCGCATCCTTGAGCTGCCGGACCAGCCAGTTGACCCGCGTCGTCTGCCGCCCTTCTTTGGGCGCGTCGACGTCGACGTGGCAGGTGATGCGCCCGGCCCGCAGGTCCGCCGTCACCACCAGCTCGCCGACGGTGTCGGGGATGCGGATGGCCCCGGTGAGCGTGCCGTGCTCGGCCAGGTTGTCGATCAGCCACTGGGCGCGCAGCGACGGGTCAGCCAGCTCCTTGCGCGACAGCACCGGCGTCACCTCGGTGCCGAGCTGACGGCCGAGGCGGAGGCTGGCGAAGCGCAGCAGCGCGTCGAAGCGGTTGGCGACCTCGCTGACGCCCTTGTCGGCAGGCCGGAGCGTCCCCGCCGCGACCGCGTTGCGGATGCCGACCCAGGTCTCGCCCATGTCGTCGAACTCGAGCGCGCCGGAACGCGGGTGCTCGAGATAGCGGATGAGCTCACCGAGGACCCACGCCTGGTCGGGATCGGCGATGCCGCGGAACTCCTTCTGCATCACCGCCTCGGTCAGCACGTTCGTCCACGACAGGTGGTGCAGCGCGACCTTGCGCAGCTTGCGCTTGTCGACCTTCGTCGGATGCTGCCCCGGGACGGCCGGGATCTCGTTCGAGATGGTCAGGACCGCGTCGAAGCCCTGCTCGCGGGCGATGTCGAGGTAGTTCTCCAGCTGCTCGGGCGCCAGCTCGTTGCTGCCCGTCTTGACCTCGACCAGGGCGGTCCACGACTTCTGCCCGCGAGTGACCCGGACCAGACCGTCCGGGAACAGCTTCTTCTCGCCCAGGACGAACGGCACCTCGATGTACGTCTCGACGTTGCCCGCCGGCGCCCCGAACGGCTTGGTCAGCGACCGCCCGAACTCGCGGACCGCCGTCATCACGGCCAGCAGCGCCGAGGTGGCCCGGCGCTCCTGCTCCTCGGCTCCGCTGATGCCCGACGTCGGGATCAGCCGCGCCTCGTGCCAGGTCTCTTCCGTCATGTCGCCCGCCCCTTGGTCGATCTCCCCCTGCTGCGCCGGAGGCTAGCCCCGGGGTCGGACAGTTCAGCCGCGCTGCGTCAGGAACTCGCGGACGCCGCGGAGGGTTGTGTGGAGCCGCGCCTGGGTCGTGCGGCAGTCCAGGCGCACGTCGAGCGGGCCGGGCGGGCCGTCGGCGGCTCTGGTGCCGGTCCGCAGCGCGGCCGGGTCGAGTCCGTCCCGCTCGGCGATGAGCAGCCCGAGCTCGTAGCGGCTCACGGCGTCCGGCCCGGCGACGTGGTGGACGCCGGCCCGGTCCGAGGCCGCGAGCTCCAGCAGCGCGGCCGCGAGGTCGGCGACGTGGACCGGGCAGCGGATGTCGTCGGTGAACAGGACGCCCTCTCGACGCCCGGCGGCGAGGTCGTGGACGCGCGTCTCCTGGGGCGAACCGCCGTCGCCGATGATGAGGGACGTCCGGGCGATGACGGCCCGCGGCGCGATCGCCTTGACCGCCGTCTCGGCGGCCGCCTTCGCCGCGCCGTACGCGTTGACCGGGTCCGGTTCGCACGTCTCGTCGTAGTGGACGGCGGCGCCGGAGAAGACCGCGTCGCTGGAGACGTGGACGAGGCGGGCGCCGGTCGCCGCGGCGGCGAGCGCCACGTGGGCGGCGCCGTCGGCGGTGATCGCCCAGTCGGACTGGCGGTACGCGGCGTTGACCACGACGTCCGGCCAGACGTCGTCGGCCAGCGCGGCGACCTCGTCCCGCCGGCGCACGTCCAGCGGCCGCCACTGGACCCCGTCGGCGTCGCCCGGGCGGGTCAGATGGGTCGCGGCGACGTCGTGGCCGGCGGCCCGGGCCTGACGCACGAGCTCACCGCCCAAGAAACCGCTGCCGCCGACGATGAGCACCTTCACGACGGGCCACGATAGCTGGCGATCTCCTACTCGACCTTGACCCACTCGCCACAGCGGGCGGTCTCGAAGTCCTGGCCGTCCTCGACGGTGACCTGCGGGTTGCCGCCGCTCGGCAGATCGTTCGCGATGATGTCGTCGCCGTTGCTCCCGGTCCTGAGGATGGCCCAGTAGCACGAGCCGGAGACCTCGGTGGCGCGGTAGGTGCCGGGCGCCATGTCGAGGCCGACCGTCCAGACACCGTCGGCGACGGTGTTCGCCTCGATGCCGGCCTCGGTCGCCTCGATGGCCGCCTGCCGCTCGTCGAGCTCGGACTCACGCAGATCGAGCGTGGCCGATCGCTCCTCCAGATCGGTGTTGGCCTGCTCGGCCGCGTCGAGCCGACGCTTCAGGTCGTCCCGCTGGACCTGGGTCTCCTGGAGGTCGGCCTCGAGCTGGTCGGCGCGCGCATCAGCGCTCTGGCCGTCGGCGGCGAGCTCGGCCGCCGACGCCTGCAGTTCGGCCTCCCGTTCGCCGGCACGGTCGTCGCGAAGTCCCCAACCGGCGGCGAAGGCGGCGAGCAGGAGAACAACGCCGATCGCGACCGGAATCCACGGCACACGCCTCCGCCGCTGCGAATCGGACGCTCCCTCGGGCGGCGGCGGAGGCGGCGGGACGTCGGCACTCGTGTCCACGGCGGCCACCTATTCGCAAGCGTCCAGCTCGGCGCTGGTGTCGGCCTCGGCGATGCAGTCCAGGCCCTCGTCGAGATCCTCGAACGCACCGAACACGATCGCGATCCCCCAGATGCCGAGCGCGAGCGCGCCCGCGCTGAGCAGCACGGCGATCCTCGTGGTCCACTTGTTGGTGGCCTGACGGCGACGGACCCGGGCCAGGGCGGCCAGGCCCAGGGCGAGACCGGTGAGGCCCAGGATCACGGCGATGAAGCCGGTCAACGGCACGAGCCCGAACACCAGCCCGGCCATCGCGACGATGATCGCCGCCAGGCCGAGTCCGTTCCGTGGCATCGGCGGCTGCTGGTAGTACCCCGGTGGCGGGCCCTGAACGGGCGGACCACTCGGATTCGGCGGTGGCGCTGCAGGCGTGACGTCAGACATGGTGAACCCCCCAAGATTCGGCGAGATCGTTTCTCGCGTGCCGGGCAAACTACGCCCGGGGTCGGACAGTTCAGCCGCGTGTCGCCGGGGCGTCACGGGCGAGCCGTAGCCTCGGCGGGTGGCCACAGCGCGTGAGCTGAGCATCTGGATGCCCGTCCTCGAGGCGCTCCTGCGCGACGCGCCGGCGGGGGTGGAGCTGGTGGAGTTCACCGGCACCGTCGGGACCGGGTCGGTCGGCGGGAGCCAGCGGCTGGACGGCGAGCGGCCGCGGCACCGGCCGGAGGGCACCGAGCTGTTCGACGCGCTGCACGGAGCGGCGAGCGCGATCGGCGGCGAGCAGGTGGGCGTCGTCCTGCGGGCGAGCCGGAGCGGGCGGCGCGAGGCCGACGTCGTCGAGCTGCCGGAGGGTGCGTCGTACGGCATGGGCGACATGATCGGCGACCTCGTGCTGGTCGACGGCGCACTGCCGGGGCTGTACCGGCGCCAGACGGAGCCCGGCGCGAATCCTCGTCCGACGGCGGCCTCCGCCGATCCCGCGGCGCTGACGCGGCTGGTCCACCAGAAGCTCCCGGACGCCGCCGGCGCACCGGCCGCCCAGCTCGCCGCCGTCGAGGAGCGGCTCGGTGTGCCGCTCACCGACGAGGTCAGGGCGCTCTACCTGGCAGCGGCGGCGGGCGAGCTGATCGTCGGCGGCGAGGACGGGTTCTACGGCATGGCGCTGATCCCGCTCGA
The DNA here is from genome assembly GCF_900105925.1 of Jiangella alkaliphila. Lineage (NCBI taxonomy): Bacteria > Bacillati > Actinomycetota > Actinomycetes > Jiangellales > Jiangellaceae > Jiangella > Jiangella alkaliphila. The sequence goes on from NZ_LT629791.1 coordinate 6,881,226, forward strand.
CGACGACGAGACGCGCGGCTGGTACCTGCCCGGCGCGCGGATGTCGCAGTGGCGGTTCGGCGCGAAGGAGACGCTGGGGCCGGACCCGCGGCGCAAGGTCCGGCCGCTCGGCGCCACGCCGCTCTGGTTCCCCGTCGGGCACGACTGGGGCGGCAACACCTACGCCGTCGACCTGGTGCCGGACGTGGACGGGCACCGCGGCCAGGTCGTCTTCCTCGACCACGAGCAGAACGCCGGCGCCACCCTCGTCGGCGAGTCGCTCACCGAGCTGCTCGTGCACGGACGCGAGGGCGAACCGACCGGGCCGGTCGGCGGCGCCGGGACCGCGCACGTCAACGACCGCAACGGCACCACGGTCGCGGCGGCCGCGGGCAACGCCGAGCTGGAGGTCGTCAGCCTCGGCCTGCTCGACGCCCCAGCCGACCTGACGCCGCTGCTCGACCGGCCGCGCGTCCGCACCCTCGACGCGCTGCCGGGGACGCTCGCCGACCCGCGCCAGGCCGCGCGGTTCCCAGGGCTGGAGTACCTGTCGATGGGCGCGGACGACTGGCGGATCCTGCTCGACGCGGGCGAGGTGCCGCGTCAGCTGCTCGCGGCCCGGGTCGCCGGCGGGGACGACGACCTGGCCGTGGTCGTCGCGACGGCGAACGAGCTGCTCGGGCTGTGGGACCGGCCGCTCATCCAGGTGACGCGGCTGCGCTGACCCGGTCGATCCGCCGACCGAGGCGGACGGCGGCGACGGCGGACGCGCCGGCGCCGCCCAGCGCACCGAAGGCGACCAGGTTGTACGCCCACGGAACGCCTCCGACCACCGTGCCGTCCTCGAACACGCACGCGTTCTCCATCGGCACGTAGGAGTGCCGCATCTCCACGAACGGCGCGCCGTCGTACTCGATCCCGTGGCTGCACCGCTCGTCGAACTCGCTGATCGAGCCCCAGAGGAAGAGCCCGTACATCCACACGAAGACGACCAGGAGGATCGGCACCGCGGCACAGAGGTAGGCGTGCAGCGAGTCCAGACGCCGCAGTCTCACGTCAGCAGCAGCCACAGCAGCACCCCCAGGGCGGCCCAGAAGAGCGCCACTATACCGAGTGCCAACGCAAGGCCGCCCATCGTCGTGAAGCGGCGGTCGGCGGCGCGGGAGCGGGCCGGGCCGGTCATCAGGACGTGCGCATCGTCCGGACCGGCGGCCAGGCGCGACGCGGCCGACGGCGCGCCGGCGTCGGGCCCGCTGCCCATGGCCAGCTCGCCACGCAGCTGAGCGAGCCGCCGCATCAGGTCGTCGACCGCGCCGACGGCGTCGTCCGCGGCCGCGGCGTCGCCGTCCGCGAGCGCACGCAGGGCGGCCTCCAGCGCGGCGACGCCGTCGCGCACGCTCGCCGGCGAGTCGGACGACGTCAGGTCGGCCAGCCACTCCACCTCGCCGCGGCCGAACGCCGTGACCCAGCGCAGCGTCCCGTCCGACGACGGCAGGAGGAGGTCGATGATCGGCTCGCCGGGCTCACCGGCGGACGCGACCAAGTAGCCGTCGCCGAACGACGACCACGCGAACGGGCCGGAACGTGGTGCGGGCACGATCCCTCCCGGGGCGCCGGCGGCAACCTGCCGGGAGGTCCCGTCCCCCGACGGTCCCGCTGTGCCGGAGTCTGGATGACGAGGCAACCGGGAACTACTCGGGCGCACCGTATCGCGAAACGGGGCTGTTGACGCCCCTTGTCAGTGATCGGCTGCGACACTCTCATCCATGAGCGAACAGCCGCCGGCACACATCGCCCGGCTGATCCCCCGGCTCGAGCTGACGGGGACCGAGCGCATCCTCGAACTGGGCGCGGCGCCGGGCGTCGCGGTCGCGGAGATCGGCCCGATCCTCAGCGGCGACGGGCACGTCACGGCGCTGGACCGGTCCGCCGTCGGCGCCCGGCGGATCCGCGAGCGCAACCAGGCCCTCGTCGACGCCGGCCGGGTCAGCGTCGTCGAGCAGGACCTGACGACGCTCGCGCCGGAGCCGCCCAGCCGGTTCGACCTGATCTTCGCGTCGAACGTCAACGTGTTCTGGACGCACCCGCGCAAGGCCAACGTCGACGCGCTCGCGGCGCTGCTGGCGCCGGGCGGCCGGCTGCGGCTGTTCTACGGCTACGGGCCGGGCGACGGCGCGGGCAGCGGCCGCGACACCGGGTCGCTGGTCGCCGCCACCCTGCGCGCCGCGGCCGGGCTGGCCGACGTCACGATCGACGGGGCCGGCCCGACCCTGCAGGTCAGCGCGCGGAAGCGGGACTAGTGCCCGCAGTCGGGCCTAGCGCGCGGACAGGAACGCGTCCAGCCCGGCGAGGTCGTCGGTGTTGAGGTGGTCGACGCCGGCGGCGAGCAGCTCGGACCAGATCGCGTCACGCGCCGGGCCGGGGGTGTCCGGCGTCGCCCAGAAGCGGACGCGATAGCCGGCGGCGTGCGCCGTCGTGACGATCTGCTGAAGCTTCGCCCGTTCCGCCTCCGGGATCGGGCCGACGCCGCGCCAGGTGAAGTGGTTGCCCCAGTTGTCGCTGAGCAGCGGCATGAAGCTGGCCGGCAGGCCGCTCGTCAGGTCGCCGAGCCGGCCGTCGTAGCCGGCGAACCGCAGCCGCTGGGCCTGCATGGTCGCGCGCGGCCGGTCGCCGCTGATGACGGCGGTGACGGCGCCGGTCTGGACCCGGTCGCCCATGAACCGCGTCATCATGTCCTGGTACCGGCGCAGCACGGAGTCGATCTCCGCGTAGGTCGCCTCGCCGGTGTTCTTGATGTCGATGAGCAGTTGCAGCGAGCCGTCCCACTCCGGGTACACCGAGCCGCCGTTGGCGTGGACGATGTCGCGCAGCGGGTCCAGGTACAGCGACTCCAGGGTCCGGCCGGGCTGTACCTCCCAGGCGTCGTGCGCGACCAGCAGCTCGCCGTCGACGAGCCAGACGTCGGCCTCGACGCTGGTGAACCCGTGGTCGAGCGCGTCCAGGAGCGGGCGCTCGTGCTCGTAGTCGTTGTGGGCGTGGGCGGGGTCGTGGGGGCCGGTGACGGCGTGTGCGGCGGCGCTGACGGCGACGCCGAGGGCGGCCGCCAGCGGGACCGCCACGACGGCGCGGACGATTCGACGGAAACGGGACCGATCGCTCATGACCGCTACCGTCGAGGCGATTGACAACGAGTCAATGTCTGGTTCGCGACCGCCGGACGACGTCTACGCGAACGGTTGCGTCAGGGCCCTACGTCTGGTCGGTGTCGGAGTCGACGGCGAACTCGACGGCGTCCCAGTCGCCGTAGTCGTCGAAGCCGATGAACTGGGCGTCGACGGAGTCGCCGGCCGCCAACTCCGTGGCGGTCGTGGTCAGCGTCGAGACCTGCTCGCCCTCGTAGAGGACGGTCGCCGTCCAGGAGGCGAAGTCGACGGTCTCGTCGCCGGTGTTCGTCACCGTCGCCCGGACCTCGAAGTCGCCGGCGAAGTCGCGCAGCACCTGCACGTCCGTGAACGTGAAGACACCGTCGGTGAACTCGCCCTCGAACGGCGTGGGCTCGGACTCCAACGGCTCTTCCTCCGCCGGCGGCTCCGTCTCGCGCTCGTCGAGCTCAGCGCGGGCTTCGTCGAGCCGCTGCTTGAGGTCGTCGCGCTGCTGCTCGACCGCTTCGAGGCGCTCGCGCAGCTGCTCCAACTCGTCGCTGTCGCCGCCCTCGGTCTCGTCAGGCGCGGAGGTCTCCTGCGCGACCGGGTCGGACTCGTCGTCGTCGATGGCCATGCCGACGGCCACCCCGGCGCCGCCGCCCGCGATCAGCGCGAGCACGGCCACCAGCGGCCACACCCACCCACGCCGGCGGCGCTCGACCGGCGGCGGGGGTGGCGGCGGCGCCGGCGGCAGGGGCTGGAAGCTCATCGACGCAAAATATTACCCCTTCGCGCCGGCCAATTCGTTCGGGATCTGCGGCAAAGTTTCGGAGGCGACGACGGCTCCGGCGGCGAGGTCGACGGCATGCACTTCACTCGCCGCGGGGTCGGTGACGTAAGCGGTCTCGCCGTCGACGACGAGGGCCGGTCGCGGCTGCTGCCAGTCCGCCGGCTCCGTCCATGCGCCGATCACCGGGATCGAGCCGGTGACCTGCGCCGACGCCGGGTCGATGACGTGGATCGCGCCGTCCGTCCCGAGCACCAGTGCCACGCCCTGCGGGCCGCGGGCGAGCGACCGGAACGTGTAGCTGACGCCCAGGTCGACCAGCTGGAGCGTGTTCGTCGCCGTGTCGATGAGCGAGACCCGCTCGGGCCGCTCCAGCTCCGCGTCGGGGTCGACCTTGTAGTCGCCGAGGACGACCGTGGAGTCGTCGGTGCCGGCCTGGTTGCCGATGCGGCCGTACGGGTCGGGGCTGGGGATCTTCGTGAACGCGCCGTCGCGGTAGACGAGGACGCCGTTCTCGCAGCCGACGACGATGGTCTCGTCGTCGGCGACCGCCTCGCCGTGCACGCCGGGGCAGTCCTCGCTGCGGGCGATCTCGGCGCGGCCGGCGTCGAGGACCTTGGCGCCGGTGCGGGTCGTCTCGTCGCCGAGCGTGACGAGGAGCTCGTCGTTCGCCAGTTGCACGGCGACACCGTGGTGCGGCAGATCGGCCGTGACGACCTCGGTCTCCGGCGCGCCGTCGGCGAGCTCGTCCGGCTGGAAGATCTCGATGCGCCCGGATCCGTCGCTGAACAGCACGGTCGTGCCCGCGTGCCGGACGACGTGGCCGGGGTGGTCGGCCTCGAACTCGACTCCCGTGAGCGCGGGGTCGCCGACGTAGTGGTGCTCGTGGTCGCCGTGCGCGGTGCTCCAGGCGCCGGTGTCGAGCACCTGGAACGCGTCGCCCGCGGAGACGAGCACGTGCCGGCCGTCGCCGGCCGGGTTGACCCGGGTGAAGCCGTCCAGCTCGAACGTCTCGACGACCTCCAGCGACTCGCCGACGAGCACCATCACGCCGCCGTCGTAGGTCGCGACCAGCCGGGACTCGGCCTCCTGCACCTCCTGCGCGCCGTCCTCGCGCGGCGAGGACGTGCTCTGGCTGCGGGTGGGCGGGTCGTCGCCCCCGCAGGCGGTGAGCAGGAGCGCGGACAGCGCGACGGTGGCAGTGGCGGCGATGCGTGGTGTGGTCATGGCTCGCCAGCCTATTCGAGAACGGTTCTCAAACTCAAGTTCGCTTCGGGTGGGTTCAGTCGATCGTTCGGGACTAGGGTGTTCGGCACACGCGATCGTCCGTTCCACGCTGCGAGGAGTACCGGTGGCGAAGCGCCGTCAGGCAGGCCGGCGGGCGGGCCGACCCGGGGACGCCCCGGACCTCGACGCGCCCGACACGCCGCCCGACGATGCTGCGAGCGACGACACCGCCGGCGGTGGCGAGGCGGGGCGGCTCGATGCCGCGGCGGCCGCACGAGCCGCCGCCTCCGGACGGGCGGCCCAGCGGCTCGCGGCCGGCCGGCAAGCGGCCGGCTACAGCGCACCGGCGGCGCCCGAGGTCGTCGCGCCGGGACAGGACACCACGACGGTGCGCCCCGGCGCCGAGCCGTGGTCGGCCTTCCCCGACGCACCCCCGCGGCCACGCCGCGCCACCCGCCCGCCGTCCACCCCATCGACTCCGCCGCCCAGACCGTCCGCCCCGCCGGCCACGCCGGCGACCCCGTCGGCGCCGCCGGCTCAGCGGGACATCCGGCACGTCCCGGCCGCCGACACGCCGCCGGATCCCGTGCCCCGCCGCCAGCTGCCGATCGTGATCCCGTCGGTCGCCGAACTGGCCGTCTACGGGTCGCTGGCGACCGCGGTCGCCGTCGCCGTCATGATCGTGAACGGACGGCCGTACTGGCAGGCCGCGGCGGTGGTCGCGGCGGCGGCCGCGGTCATCGTCCTGGTGTCGTTCGTGGCGGCCCGATCGCGGCCCGAGCGGACCGACGACGACCCCGGCGACCCGACACGGCCGGGCTCCACGGGGCGTCGGCGCAGGCGTCCCTAACTGGGCGCCGACCGCGAAGGTTCAAGGCAGCGGCGAGTTCCACAAGGAAGAGGGGGAATCGCCGATGTGCCCATAAGGTGGTCCGCGTGACCAACGATCGAATGGTGTGGATCGACTGCGAGATGACCGGCCTCGACCTCCAGCGCGACGCGCTCGTCGAGGTGGCCGTGCTCGTGACCGACGCCGAGCTCAACGTCCTCGGCGACGGCGTCGACGTCGTCATCCGCCCACCCGACGACGCGCTGGAGCAGATGAACGACGTCGTGCGGCAGATGCACACCGCCAGCGGCCTGCTCACCGAACTGGCCGGCGGCGTCACCATGGACGAGGCGAACACCCTGGTCATGCAGTACATCAAGGCGCACGTGCCGGAGCCGTCGAAGGCCCAGCTGGCCGGCAACACCGTCCACATGGACCGGTTGTTCCTGGCTCGCGACCTCCCCGAGGTCGAGGGCTGGCTGCACTACCGCAACATCGACGTGTCGTCGATCAAAGAGCTGGTGCGCCGCTGGTACCCGCGCGTCTACTTCGCCAGCCCGACGAAGACCGGCAACCACCGCGCGCTCGGCGACATCAAGGACTCCATCGACGAGCTGCGGTACTACCGGCGCACGGTGTTCGTCCCGCTGCCGGGGCCGGACAGCACGAACTCGCGGGCCGCGGCGGTCGCCATCATGAACGAGGCGCGCGCCGCCCAAACCGCGTCGGACTAGCCCGTTCCCGACCACTCCGTCCGGCACCGTATACTTGTTCAGCCGCGCCGCTCCCGGCGCGCATGGTGGGTGTAGCTCAGCTGGTAGAGCACCTGGTTGTGGTCCAGGAAGTCGCGGGTTCAAGTCCCGTCACTCACCCCAGTCAGAAGCGGCCCCGCCGGTCCGGCGGGGCCGCTTCCGTCCGTCAGGTGCCCGCGGCCGCCGTCCCGGCCGTGAGGAACAGCGGCTCACCGAACAGTGTCGAGACCGTCCACAAGCCGTCGGCGCCGGCCGGCACCACCACGCAGACATTGCCCTCGGCGACGCCGCCCGCGTACAACTCGCCGACGTCGGACAGGTCGCCCGGGATCACGCCGCAGTAGTCCGAGTAGGTGACGCTGTCGCTGCCGACGAACTGGATCGTGAGGTCCGCCCAGGCGTGGCCGCTCTCGTCGCCGGTGTACGTCGCGGTGACGGGCAGAAGGTAGAACTCCATGCCGTCCGGCGGCGGCTCGTTGAACTCGTTCTCGTCCTGGATCTCTGCCCACGCCTCGCGCGGCTGGCCGATCACGACCTCCCAGTCCTCGTTGCCGACCGGGGTCCCGACCGTGAACGGATGGTCACGGCTGCCATCGGGCGCCTCGGCGGCCGGCTCCTCGGCAGGCTCGTCCGCCGGCGGCTCCTCGGCAGGCGGCTCCTCGGACGGCGCTTCCTCGGGCGACGGATCGTCGGCGGGCGCCTCGTCGACGGCGGCTCGAGCGTCGTCCAACTGACGGGCGAGATCGTCGCGCTGCGCCTCGGCCTCGCTCAGGCGCTGCTCGAGATCGTCGGCGCCGTCGTCGGAGGCGACGTTCACGCCGACGGCCCCACCGATTCCGGCACCGGCCGCGAGCGCGAACACCAGCCCGAGGACGATCGGCGCGCGGCTGGGCCGTCGCGGCGGCGCGGGCTCGAATGGTTGCTGGACATCGCTCATGACTCTGCTCCCCCACCTGCGGCGCGGCAGCATGAGGCCGCGCCGGACTCGCCGGGCGATCGCGCAGTCCCACCCGTGCGACCGAGTCGGCGTCGGCCGGCGGCCGATGAGTCATAGTGGCAGTGACCTCGGACACATCGACGCGCGGAAGCGGCCCCGCCGGTCCGGCGGGGCCGCTTCCGTCCGTCAGGTCTCAGCCGCCCGGGGCGCGGACGCCGAGTTCGGCGAGAACGGCCCAGCCGCTCGACGACGTGATGGAGACGCGGACGGCGTCGACCGGGCCGGCGGAGCGGAACCAGGTCAGGTCGTCGCCCCAGCGCACGACCGAGTCCAAGCTGCCGACGTCGCGCCACCCGCCAGAGGCCGACCGCACGGACACCACGGCCGCCGACGCATAGCCGGGCTTCAACGCCACCCCGACCGACGACAGCCGGCGGGGGCGGTCGAACTCGACGGTGTACGACGCCGGCGCGGCCCGCGGCGCCCAGGCGGCGTCCCAGTAGCCGACCACGCCGTCGATCGCGCCCAGCACGCCCACCCCGGGCCGGCCCGCCTGCACGTGCGTCATGTCGGTCGACACCGACGCCGCGCCGGACGCCACCAGCGCGGCCAGGTCCACCCGCCGCGGATCGGGGCGGTCCGGCCGCACGTCCGACACGTCGACGAAGGTGCCGACCAGCCGGCTGGCCGCCGAGTCGAAGCCGATCACGAGCACCCGGCCGGGCCGCGCCTCGACGACGGCGGGGTTGGCCTGGTCACCGGTGCCGGAGTCCCACACCAACTCGCGCGCGGCCCCGCTCCACGGCGACAACGGCGACCGGATCACCGCACCCACCGTCCCCCGCCGGTCGGTGAAGTGCCCGGACAGGTCGCCGTAGGCGAGGAACACCGAACCGTCCCGCAGCACCTCGGTGTGCGCCGACGACGTCACCAGGTCGATCTCCGCCGGCGCGGACCACGTCCGCCCGCCGTCGCGCGACCACGACTCCTGCGAGTGCACCGCGCCCATCGTCGACGCGGCGGTGCCGATGCGCAGCAGCGCGTGCACGACGCCGCCGGGCAGCACCGTCAGCACCGGCTCCTGGTAGTGCGTGCCGGTCGCCGAGGCGATCAGCGACTCCGTCGCCGCCGACCAGGTCTCGCCGCCGTCGCTGCTGCGGACGACGGTCGCCTTCTGCCACTTGTCGTCGGGGACGGTGCCGTAGAGCGGGACGATGAGGTCCCCGCCCGGCAGTTCCTTGACCTGGCCGTGGCTGGCGTTCCAGCCCAGCTCATAGGTGTCGACGATGTCCGACTCGCCGCTGAGCATCGACTGCACCGCGACCGGCGCGGACCACGTCTGGCCGCCGTCGTCGCTGTGCGCCACGAACGTGCCCATCGGCTCCGGCGGGGTGACGGAGTAGTCGTTCTGGAACCAGCTGAGCAACAGCCGGCCGGAGGACAGCTGCGTGATCATCGGGTCGCGGTCGTCGTACGGGCTGTCGTGGACGACCTCGGGCGCGGACCAGGTGCTGCCGCCGTCGTCGCTGGTCAGCATCAGCAGCCGGCCGTCCTGGCCGGTGTGGCCGGCGCCTTCGCGGGCGACGGCGACGACGGACCCGTCGGCCAGCCGCTCGGCGTTCGGGAAGTGCAGCTTCTTGCCCGGCGCGGCCTGCGCGATCACGACGTCCGGGGTGCCGGGTGACCACGTCGGGCCGCCGCTGACGACGTCAGGCGCGCTGCTCGCGGGGGTGCTCAGCAGGCCGAGCGCGACGACGCCGGCCAACAGGACGGGAACGGTTCTCATGGTTCCTCCAGGGCGAGGGTGCCGATCATGCAATACGGCACACCGTTCCATGTCAATGGAACGACCCCTGGACGTGAAACGGCGCCGCGTCCGGCACGAACCGGGCGCGGCGCCGGAGGAACCGCGGAAGGCGAGCTCAGGCCTGCTTGATGGCCGAGATCTCGAACTCCAGCGTGACCTTCTCGCTGACGAGGACGCCGCCCGCCTCGAGCGGGGCGTTCCACGTGACGTTCCACTCCTTGCGGTTGATCACCAGGGCGCCGTCGAAGCCGACGCGCTGGTTGCCGAACGGGTCGGTCGCCGCGCCGGTGAACTCGAGGTCGAAGGTGACCGGCTTGGTGACGTTCTTGATGGTGAGGTCGCCGGTGACCTGGAACGTCGTCTCATCCGACTGGCCGATCGCCGTCGACGCGAAGGTGATCTCGGGGTAGGTCTCGATCTCGAAGAAGTCGTTGGTCCGCAGGTGGCCGTCGCGCTGCTCGTTGCGGGTGTCGACGCTGGCGGTCTTGATGACGATGTTCACCGAGGACTGGCTCGGGTCGCCGCCGTCGATGCGGGCCGTGCCCTCGAACTCGTTGAAGGCGCCGCGCACCTTGGTCACCATCGCGTGCCGGGCGACGAAACCGAGCCGCGTGTGCGCCAGGTCCAGCACGTAGTCGCCGGTCAGCTGGGTCAGGTCGGTCGTCGTGGTCATGTCTGCTCCTTGCCGGGGGGTCTGTGGTCAACTAACTTTGTTGACGCATCACAGATTATCGAACTTGGATGACGTGTCAACTATTCCGTAGACTTGGCGGCATGGCAGAGACACGGTGGCTCGACGACCACGAGCAGGGCGCCTGGCGCGCCTATCTGCGCATGAACACCGTCCTCGGCGCCGCCCTCAGCCGTCAGATGCAGACCGAGTCGATGCTCTCGATGCAGGACTTCGAGGTCCTCGTGCATCTCACCGACGTCGACGACGCCCGGCTGCGGGTGTCCGAGCTGGCCAGGGCGATGCGCTGGGAGAAGAGCCGGCTCTCGCACCACCTCAGCCGCATGGAGAAGCGCGGCCTCATCGGCCGTGAGGAGTGCTCGTCCGACGGCCGCGGCGCGTTCATCGTCCTGACCCCCGAGGGCCGGGCCGCCATCGAGGCCGCCGCGCCGTCGCACGTCGACGCCGTCCGCCGGCATTTCTTCGACGTCCTCACCGACGACGACGTCAAGGCGCTGACTTCGATCGCCGGCCGCGTCATCGCCCGCGTCGAGGCGACCGACACCTGCCCCTCCGAGTAGTTCGCCCGGCCCTGGGTACGGGCCGAAGAGAACACACGAGGGAGGGAGTACCGATGGGTGCGGACGACAAGATGAGCAACGCCGCCGAGAAGGCCACCGGCAAGGCCAAGGAGGCACTCGGCAAGGTCACGGACGACGAGCGGACCGAGGCCGAGGGCAAGACCGACCAGTCGAAGGCCGATCTGAAGCAGGCCGGCGAGAAGGTGAAGGACGCCTTCAAGCGCTGACACCGCGACGCCGCGCGAGACACGTCCGCCCCCGCTACGCACGCCCGGCGGGGGCGGGCGCCGGTCTCGGCGCGGGTCTCAGATCAGCAGGGTGAGGGCGATGCCGCCGGCCGTGGCGCCCAGGATCGCGAACATCTCGGCGAAGGAGCCCTTGCCGGCGCGCGCGACCCGCTCCGAGCCGTCCGGCAGGTAGCGGATCGGGACCGTCTGGCCGACGGTGAACCGCCCGGGGAGCGACGACGTCCGCTCGGCGCCGTCCTCGTCGAGGAACGCGACCGTCGAGACCCAGCGGCTGCTCCGCTCGCCCTGCCCGCCGGTGCGATGCTTCAGCGTCGACTCCGTGACGACGGCGTCGGCGAGCCGCCCGTCGCGGCGTAGGCGCATGGTGCGCGACATCGACCACGCCGCCGCGGCCAGTCCGGCCAGGCCGATGACGATGCGCAGGATGTTGCCCATACGCGCTAGGTGTCTTCCGGCGACCGGCGCTTGACGCCGTGGCTGCGCTCCCACATGGACAGTTGCTTCTCCAGACCCTTCATGATCTCGAAGACCTGGCTCGGTGGCACCCGCACGCGCGTCACGACGCGGGTCGGCACCTTCAGCACCCGGCTGCCGTCCTCTCCGACGGACGGTTTCGGTGGGCGCTTGAGGACGGCGAAGTCGAGGACGAAGGAGTCGGCGGTGTGCCAGATGGAGGCGAAGTCGGCGTACGTGCCGGGCTCCACCTCGGCCGGGATGTCGATGTCGTACTCACGGCGTTCGGGCGGGTTGGCCATGCGTTCTACCCTGCCACAGGGCGACCGCCCGTTCAGGCCTCCGTGTCGGCCGTCACCCGCGCGCCGTTGCGCGCACAGAGAACGAGCCCGGCGAGCGCAGCAGCTCGTCGTCGGAGCCCTCTCCAGCCGTCACATCAGTTGAAGACGCACGCCGGGGCCGCATCGGTTCACGATTTCAGCTTCCCCACGTGGGGATGGTAATCTTCAGCGTCGTTGCGCCATTAGCTCAATTGGCAGAGCAGCTGACTCTTAATCAGCGGGTTCGGGGTTCGAGTCCCTGATGGCGCACTTCCTCAACACTCCCTGATCAGCGGCGGAGCCCGGCGGGCCCGCCGCTTCGTCGTCTTCGGCCCCAACGTCGGCCAGCGGCACCTTGCTCCGAGGCAACCGTGCGCGCTGCGGGAGCGTCATGGCTGTGAGGGGCACCACATTCACCACGACGGCCACCATGACCGCCACAGCTCCAACAGCTTTCCCTTCGACACCATCCCACGGGGAGCGTGATCATGTGAAACCACGATTCGCCATCATCGCCGCCAGCGTCTTCGTCGGCGCAGGCGTCGCCGCGGCACCGGCCGCGAGCTCGACGCCGGCCACCCCGGACATCCCCGAGGTCCGCGCCGCCGCGTCGTCGACCTTGCCCTGCAGCATCGAAATGTCGATCATCGGCGCCGGAAGGTACCGAGAGATCCGCGTGAGCGACACGACAAGCCCGCGCACCGTCACCGACTTCGGCGAGGTGCCCGGCGGACGCTCGGTCCGCTCGTTGGCCACCGGCCACTTCCACGCCGACTTCGGCTTCAAGCTCCGCTACCACTTGGGCAACACCTCGACCTCACTGTTCAGCCTCTCCGCTCGCGACGACGAGGACAGCAAAGAGATCACCGTCACGTCCATGGGTCGCGGCTGGGGCGGCTTCCGACGCCTGGTGTCCTCTGGGGAGGCCGTGGAATCCACCAGCCCCGTGAGCCTCTACGGTCTGCACGACAACGGATCGATCTACCGCTACCGGGTCGCCGCCGGCGCAGGCGGACAGCGAGTGGTCACCGGCGCCGGATCCGTCGCCGGATTCTCCGACCTGAAGACCATCGCGTTGATCGGTGTCACCTCGAGTTACCACGCACTCCTGGCCAACACCACCTCGGGTCAGCTCGTCGTGATCAAGATCCCGACGACGTCGACGATGACCGCCACCCGGACCGTGATCAGGACCCGCACCTGGCAAGGGTTCGAGCACCTCGCAGTGGCGGACTGCAGCGAAGGCTCGACCAACGTCCTGGTCGGCATCGACCACGACACGTCATCGGCCTACGCCTACTCGATGGCGTTCCTGAAGAACACCACCAGCTCGATCCTGGGCCACGGGCAGGTCGCCGGCTCCTGGCCGTGGCTGGTCTTCACCAGCCTGCACGAGGAGGGGAACCCGCCTCAGGGCGCATAAGGCAGCAACGAGCGATACGGCGAGTCGATCAGATGGTGATGGCGATCTTTCCGCGCACCTCGCCGGCTTCGAGGCGGCGCATCGCGTCCTGGACCTGGTCGAGCGGGTAGGTCCGGTCGAGGCTCGGTGTCACGGTGCCCGCCTCGAGGAACTCGGTGATCCGCTCGAGGTCGCTGGCGCGCTCCTTGGAGACGTAGAAGGTCAGGCGTTGACGGACGAACGGCGAGAGGGCGGTCGCCCGCAGGGAGCGGCCGATGCCGATGATGCTGCCGCCCTCTTCGCCGCCGGCGAGGACGGCCGTGCCGGTGGGGGTGAGCGCTCGGCGCAGCCGCGACAGCGAGGCGCCGCCGGCGATGTCGAGGATGAGGTCGTAGCGGTGCGCGTCGTCGGCGAAGTCCTGCCGGGTGTAGTCGAGGACGCGGTCGGCGCCGAGGCTGCGCACGAGGTCGGCCTTCGAGGCGCTGCACACGCCCGTGACCTCCGCACCGAGCGCCTTGGCGAACTGCACGGCATAGCTGCCGACGCCGCCGGACGCGCCGGTGATCAGCACCCGCTGCCCGGCCGCGAGGTGGCCGACATCGGTCAGGCCCTGCAGGGCGGTGAGCGCGGACACCGGCACGACCGCGGCCTGGTCGAAGGAGAGGCCGGCCGGCTTGTGGGCGAGCTTGTCCTCGCGGGCGGCGGCGACCTCGGCGAACGAGCCCTTGGCGATGCCGAACACGTCGTCCCCCGGGGCGAACCTGGTGACCTCGGGACCGACGTCGACGACGGTGCCGGCGACGTCGAGCCCGGGCACGGGGTTCCGGGGCCGGCGGAGCCCGACGGCGAGCCGCACGGCGTACGGCTTGCCCGTCATCAGGTGCCAGGTCCCTCGGTCCAGGCCGGCGGCGTGCACCTGCACCAGTACCTCGTGGGCGGCGATCTCGGGCCGCGCGACCTGGGCGAGATGGAAGACGTCGGTGGAGCCGTAGCCGTCCTGCACGATCGCCCGGTGCGTCGTTGCGGTGGTGGACATGGGTGCGCCTCTCTGACGAGGTGGCGTTCCCGTGTGCCCGGCAGCGCCTTCGTACTTAGTACGGGTACGCTACCGTACTAAGTACGAAATTACGATGGCCAGGAGAGATATGTCCGTACCGCTCGACGATCGCCGGCAGCGATCCGCCCGGCTCACCCGTGAACGCGTGTTGCGCAGCGCCGTGGCGGTCGCCGACGCGGCGGGGGTCAGATCGCTGACGATCCGATCGCTCGCCCAGGAGCTCGGCGTCAAACCGATGACGGTCTACCACTACGTCGCCAACAAGGACGAGATCCTGGACGGCATCGTCGACGTCGTCCACGGCGAGATCGACCTGCCGATACCGGGCAACGACTGGCGTTCGGAGATGCGCCGGCGCGCGCACTCCGCCCGCCGGGTACTCAGGCGCCACCCCTGGGCGATCGGGCTCATGGAGTCGCGCACCAGTCCCGGCCCCGCGACGTTGCGCCACCACGACGTGACCATCGGCACTCTGCGCCGGGCCGGCTTCTCGGTCGAGCTGACCGCCCACATCTACGCCCTGCTCGACAGCTACGTGTACGGGTTCGCGCTGCAGGAGGCGTCGTTGCCCTTCGACGGCCAGGAGACCGTCGCCGAGGTCGCCGAACCGATGATGCAGCGGTTTCCCACCGGGGAGTATCCCCACCTCACCGAGATGGCGACCGAGTTCGTCCTCCAGCCCGGCTACGACTTCGGCGACGAGTTCGAGTTCGGGCTCGACCTCATCCTCGACGCGCTCGCCGGCTCGGTACCCGCCGGCGGCACATCGCCTGAGTGATCGGGCGGCGCGCCCGTCAGCGGCGCGGTGTCCAGGTACTTCACCTCGTCGACGCGCTCGGCGAAGCGCCAGCCATCGGGGGTGCGGCGGTAACGGTCGTGGTAGACGGAGTAGTTGAGGTGCGATGCGCCGTCGCGCAGGCCGCCGAAGCTCAGGACGTACGCGCGCCCGGTCGCCGTGTCGCCGTCGAGCCGCACGATGCCGGGGTGGGTGGCCTGCAGCAGGTAGTTCCACAGCTCCCCGAGCAGCCGCTCGATGCCGGCGCGGATCTCCGCGCGCCCGGCGAACTCGACGCCGACGGCGGGGACGCGCCAGACGGCGTCGTCGGTGAACAGTGCGGCGAAGCGGTCGTAGTCGCGCATCATGCCGGCGTCGGTGAACTCGCCGCGCAGCGCCTCGATCTCGACCCGGTCGGCGGCCGCATGGAGGTCGCTCATCGCGACTCCCCCGACAGCCAGTCGGCGAAGGACGGGCCGGCGAGGACGGCGTCCGGGCCGGGCAGGATCGCGCCTGCCTCGTACAGCACGTCGTCCGCGTCAGGAGAGCTGACGCCCTCGATGCGGACGGCGGAGCCGTTGCGGGCCGCGACCAACGCGGCGAGGTCGACGACCTTCTCCACGCGCGGGCCGGCGACCTCCGTCATGGCGGGCGCCTCGTCCGCGGTCGCCAGGCGGGCGACGGTCTCGGCGGCGGCGCGGGCGGCGACCGGCCGGCGGACGGTCCTCGCGACATGGACGACGTCGCCCTGGCGGCCCCAGCCCATCATCGGCTCGACGAACTCGTGGAAGAGGTCCGAGCGCACGACGCTGACGGGGATCGGCCCGGCCTGCCAGGCCCTCTCCTGCTCGAACTTGGCGGCGCCGTAGCCGGTGGTGAGCCGGTCCACGCCGATGATCGACACCACCACGACGCGGCGCACGCCGGCCTGTTCGGCCTCGCGCCGCAGGTTGGCCACCGACGTCCGGAAGAAGGCGGCGGCCTGCTCGCGGTCCGGCGACGGCCCGGTGGCGGCGTCGACGAGGACGTCCGCCCCCGCCAGCGCCGCGGCGAGACCGTCGCCGGTGATGACGTCCACGCCCGTGCCGCGCGAGAGCGGCACCGGGTCGTGCCCGGACGCCTTCAGGACGTCGACGATGTGCTGGCCGAGGCGGCCCGTGCCGCCGGCGACTGCGATCCTCATGTCTGCTCCTTCGATGCGGGTACGTAGCGTTGACGGAGCGCGACGGAGGAAGGTAACGGTGGAGGATCTGACCGGGCGGTTCGAGGCGCACCGCGGGCACCTGCGGGCGGTGGCGTACCGCATGCTGGGGTCGCTGAGCGAGGCCGACGACGCCGTGCAGGAGACCTGGCTGCGCCTCAGTCGCTCCGACGTGAGCGACGTGCGCAACCTCGGCGGCTGGCTGACCACGGTCATCGGCCGGATCTGCCTGGACCTGCTGCGCTCACGCGCGTCGCGGCGGGAGGAGCCGCTGGACGTCCGCATCCCCGACCCGATCATCGCCTCGGCCGACGGAACCGACCCCGAGCAGGAGGCGGTGCGGACCGACTCGGTCGGGCTGGCGCTGCTGGTGGTCATGGACACGCTGTCGCCCGCCGAGCGGCTCGCCTACGTGCTGCACGACATGTTCGCGGTGCCGTTCGACGAGATCGGCCCGATCGTGGGCCGCTCGAAGGACGCGGCGAAGATGCTGGCCAGCCGCGCCCGCCGACGCGTCGAGGACGCCAACGCGGTCCCCGACACCGACCTCCCCCGCCAGCGTCGGGCCGCCGACGCCTTCCTCGCCGCAGCCCGCGGCGGCGACTTCGACGCGCTCGTCGCCGTCCTCGACCCGGATGTCGTGCTCCGCGGCGACTTCGGCGACTTGCGGCCGTCCGAGCTGATCCGCGGCGCCCGCAACGTCGCCGAGGGCGCGGTCCGTTTCGCCGAGGCCGCTCTGCACTCCCGCCCGGTGCTGGTCAACGGCGTGCCGGGGCTGGTCACCGCCCCGGACGGGCAGCCACTGTCGGTCATGGCGTTCACCGTCCGGGGCGGCCGGATCACCCAGATCGACGTCCTCGCCGACCCCGCTCGCCTGGGCCGGCTCGACCTGACGGCGTTCGGCTCGCCATGATGGTGGCGTGCTCCCCGCTGCAGGGCAGGCCGCGGTCCGATGGATTCGTGCGCGTCCGGGCCACATCATCGATCTCTTCGTCTACGTCGTCGTCCTCAACCTCGCGATCGAATACGTCCCCTCGGTCATCAGCGAGGGCTTCACGCTCTCCCTGCTGACCGCGGTCCTGCTCAAGCTCGCCCTGGAAGTCGTCATCGCCGTCAAGGGGAGCATCGTCGCCAGGTTCCACGCGGCGACGACGCGGCGCGGCAAGGTCGTCGCCGCGTTGTCGTTGTGGGTGGTCGCGGCCGGGAGCAAGCTCGTCGTCCTCGAGCTGGTCGACCTCGTCTTCGGCGACGCCGTGAGCCTGGGCGGCTTCATCCCGGTGACGTTGCTCGTCCTGGCCCTGCTCGCGTCCCGAGCCGCCGTCCGCGCTCTCCTCGACGACGACGGCGTCCGAGACGTCTAATCGACGACGGCGGCCGGCTCGTGCCCCAGATTCGACAGGACGGACGAGCGGCTGGAGTCCTCCGACGCCAGCACGCCGCCGTTGGCGACGTCGTCGGGCTCGATGTGCTCGAAGGCGATGCGGACGTCGCCCGGCCGCGCCCCCAGCTCGGCGACGGCGGCCTCGGTGACGGCGGCCGCGAAGGCGCGCTTCTGCTCCACGGTGCGCCCGCGCAGCAGCTGGACGGTGATGCTCGGCATCGGAATCAGTCCCTTCAGAGAGCGGTGATGACGGTCTTGAGCTCGGTGAAGTCGTCCAGACCGAACGAGCCGAGCTCGCGGCCCCAGCCGGACTCCTTGAACCCGCCGCGCGGCAGCACGACGTCGTCGGCGTGCCAGGTGTTGAGCCAGACGGTGCCCGCACGCAGCGCCGAGCCGGCCCGGTGCGCCCGCGCGACGTCCCGGGTCCAGACGCCGGCGGCGAGGCCGTAGCGGGTGTCGTTGGCCAGCCGGAACACCTCGTCCTCGGAGTCGAACGGGACGGCGGTGACGACCGGGCCGAACACCTCGTTGCGCTGGATCTCGGCGTCCTCGGCGACGTCGGTGAGCAGCGTCGGCTGCATGAAGAACCCGGTCTCCAGCCCGCGCCCGCCCCCGGCGAGCGCGCGCGCCCCGTCGCGCAGACCACCCTCGACGAAGCCGAGCACCATCGACTGCTGCTCCTCGGTGATCAGCGGCCCCATGTCCGTCGCCGGGTCGAAGCCGTTCCCGAGCCGGGTGCCCCGGGCGATCGCGGCCACGCCGGCGACGACCTCGTCGAACGCCGACCGCTCGACGTAAAGGCGCGAGCCGTTGACGCAGCACTGGCCCTGGTTGAAGAAGCCGGCGTGCGCGGACCCCGCGATCGCCGCGGGCAGGTCGGCGTCGGCGAAGATGATGTTCGGCGCCTTGCCGCCCAGCTCCAGCGACACCTTCTTGAGGTTGCCGGCCGCGGCCTCGACGATCTTCTTGCCGACCGCGGTCGAGCCGGTGAAGGCGACCTTGTCGACGCCGGGGTGACGCACCAGCGCGGCGCCCGCGTCGCCGTAGCCGGGGACGACGTTGAGCACGCCGGGCGGGAACCCGGCCTCCAGGAACAGCTCGCCCAGCCGCAGCGCGGACAGCGGGGTCTGCTCGGCCGGCTTCAGCACGACGGTGTTGCCGGCGGTGACCGACGGGATCACCTTGAAGCAGGCCATGAGCAGCGGGAAGTTCCACGGCACGATCCCGGCGACGACGCCGACCGGCTCGCGCACGGTGTAGGCGAAGTACGGGGCGTCGGCCGACATCGGGATGGTCGTGCCCTCGATCTTCGTCGCCCAGCCGGCGAAGTAGCGGAACAGCTCGGCGGCCGTCGCGACGTCACCGTCCCGGGCTCCGGCGAACGGCTTGCCGTTGTCCAGCGTCTCCAGCTGGGCCAGCTCGTCGGCGTGCTGGTCGATCAGCTCGGCCATCCGCCACAGCAGCCGGGCCCGCTGACGAGGTGTGGTGCGCCGCCACGCCGACCCCGGCTCGAACGCCGCCCGGGCGGCGGCCACCGCACGGTCGACGTCCTCCTCGCCGCCGTGGGCGACCCGGGCCAGGACGGTGCCGGTCGCCGGGTCGAGCGTCTCGAAGGTGCGGCCGGACGCCGCGGCCGTCCAGACGCCCCCGATCAGCAACGGGCGCTCGGCCGCGATGAACTCGGCGACGGCGGGCAGCAGGTGGTCGCGGGTGGCATCGGTCGTGGTCATCGAGGGCGCCTTTCTGCACAGGAGAGAGTCATTTCAGGACCGCCACCTTCGAGCGGTCGATCGTCACGGTGACGGCGACGATGATCAGCAGGCCGTAGAAGATCGGTTCGAAGCCGGCGTCGACGCCGATCAGCGAGAGGCCGACGCGCAGCAGCACGACGATCAGCGCGCCGACGACGGTGCGGAACAGGCCGCCGTGGCCGCCGGTGATCGCCGTCCCGCCCACGATCACCGCCGCGACGGCGGGCAGCAGCAGGCTGTCGCCGAGCGTCGGCGCACCACTGAACGTGCGCGCGACGAGCAGGACGCCGGCCAGCCCGGCGCAGGCGCCGGAGATCGCGAACGCCGCGATCTTCACCTGGCTCACCGGCAGTCCGGCCAGCCGCGCCGCCGGCTCCGCGTGCCCGATCGAGGACACCCAGCGGCCGAACGGGGTGAACTTCAGCACCGCACCCAGCACGGCGACGACGCCGAGCGCGACGAGGATCGCGCTGGGCACGCCACCGACCCGGGTGAACGCCCAGCGCAGCGCGCCGAGGTCGGTGACGGCGATGGTGCTGGCGCCCGAGAACGCCAGCGCCAGCCCGGTCCACAGCGACATCCCGCCGAGCGTGACGATGAACGACGGCACCCGCGCGGCCACGTGGATCCAGCCCTGCACGGCGCCCGCGGCCGCGCACACCAGCACGACCGGCACGACCACTGCGCCGGACATCGTCGGCACCCACAGCGCGGTCAGCACCGAGGCCAGCGACGCCAGCGCGCCGATGGACAGGTCGATGCCGCCGCACAGGATCACCACGGTGATCCCGATGGCCAGCACCATCAACGGCGCAGCGGAGTCGGCCATGGTGGTCAGGCTGCGCTGGGTCAGCAGGTCGGGGTTGCGCAGCGACAGCAGGACCAGCAGGGCGCCGAGGATCAGCAGCGGCATGAACCGGACCAGCTCGCGGCGCACGCGGCTCGGCCCGTCCGGCGCGGGCGGCCCCGCCGACGTGACCTCGGGCGCGGTGTCGGTGCTCATACCATCTCCTCGAGGATCACGACGGGGTCCGGCTTGGCGCCCTTCGGGGTCTCGACCGTCGTCACGACCGCACCGTCCTTCATCACCACGACGCGGTGGCTGAGCGCGATCGTCTCCTCGAGCGTGTCGGAGAGCAGCAGCACGGCGCAGCCGGCCGCGGCCAGGTCTCTGATCAGGGCGTACACGTCAGACTTGGCGCCGACGTCGAGCCCGCGGGTCGGGTGGTCGAGGATCAGCAGCCGCAGGTCGTCGTCGATCATCCAGCGGGCCAGCACGACCTTCTGCTGGTTGCCGCCCGACAGCGTCCCGATCGGGGTCTGCGGCGACGGCGTCTTGATGCCCAGCCGCCGGACCCACTGCTCGACCAGGCCGCGCTCCCGCCGCGGCTGCAGCACCGGCCCCGAGCACACCTCGCCGACGTGCGCCATCGAGAGGTTCTCGGCCACCGACATCGGCGGGATGATGCCGTCGGTGCGCCGCTCGGACGGGACGTACCCGATGCCCGCGCGGACGGCGGACCGCGGCGAGCCGAGCCGGAACGGCCGGTCGTCCAGCGTGACGCGGCCGCCGGACGCCCGGATCGCGCCGAACAGCGCGCGGCAGACGTCCTCGCGCCCGGACCCCTGGACGCCGGCGACGCCGAGCACCTCGCCGGCGCGGATGTCGAGGCTGACGTCCTTGCAGCCGGCCGTCGAGAGCCGGTCCACCCGCAGCCGGACGGGTGCGCCGTCGCAGTCGCGCTGCGCGTCGTCGTGGTAGTGGCTGCCGCCGGACTCGCGGCCGATCAGCAGGTGGTGCAGGTCGGTGGCGTCGACCTCATGCGGGTCGACCTCGGCCACGACCTTGCCGTTGCGCAGCACGTAGACGCGGTCGGACACCTCCAGCACCTCGTCCAGCCGGTGCGAGACGAATACGACGGACGCGCGCGTGCGCAGCCGCTCGATCTGCGCGAACAGCGTCGCGATCTCGTCGCGCTCGAGCACGCTGGTCGGCTCGTCCAGCAGCACGACCGGCTCACCGGTGATGCGCTCCTCGATGGTGAGAACCTTCGCGACCTCGACCAGCTGACGCTGCGCGAACGTCAGCGTGTCGGTGCGCGCACCCGGGTCGATCGTCGAGCCGATCTTGTCCAGCTGCTCCTGGGCCAGCGCCCGCAGCGTCCGCCAGCGGTAGACGCCGCCGCGCACGGCCGAGCGCTCCGCGCCGAGCAGGATGTTCTCGGCGACGGTGAGGTTCGGCACCAGCGACTGCTCCTGGAAGACCATGCCGATGCCGACGGAACCGGCGTGCGCCACGCCCCGCAGCCGGACCGCCTCGCCGCCGACCCGGATCGTCCCGGCGTCCGGCGCGACCAGCCCGACCAGCGACTTCAGCAGCGTCGACTTGCCGGCGCCGTTCTCGCCGATCAGTCCGACGACCTCGTGCGGGCGCACCTCGAAGCTCATGCCGTCGAGCGCCGTCACGCCCGGAAAGCGCTTGGTGAGGCCCTCGACGGAGAGCACCGGAGCGCTCATTTCACCACCCCCAGCCGATGCCGGACCGGCCACGTCGCGGCGGCCACCGCGACGACGACGATGACGCCCTGGACCGCCTGCTGCGCGTACGGGCTGACGCCGGCGAGGATCAGCCCGTTCTGCAGGACCGTGAGGACGAACACGCCGATCATCGACTGCAGGACGCCGCCCCGCCCGCCGACCAGCAGCGTCCCGCCGATCACCGCCGCCGCGATGGCGGAGAAGTTCAGCCCGCTCCCCGCCGTGACGACGCCGGAGCCCAGCTGCGCGGACGCCATGACGGCGCCGAGTCCGTAGAACGCGCCGGCGACGGCGAACGCGGCGGTCTTGTACCGCGCGACCGGGACGCCGGACAACCGCGCGATGTCCTCGGCGCCGCCGATCGCGTACGCGTACCGGCCGACCCGCGTGTAGCGCTGGATCAGCCAGCCGGCGAGGACGGCGCCCGCCGCGACCCAGCTGGCCACGGCGAACCCGAGGAACTTCGACGACGCCCAGCCGCTCAGCCACGCGTCCTCGACGATCGGCCGCTCGCCGGCGAACAGGATCGTCGCCACGCCCAGCCCGATCGCGTAGACGCCCAACGTCGTCAGGAACGACGGGATCCGCAGGCGCGTCGACAACAGCCCGCTGGCCAGCCCGAACACCGCGCCCAGCGCCACCGTCGCGGCCACCCCGAGCACGCCGAGGTCGAGCCCGGTGCGCGAGTTCGCCACCAGCAGCGCGACCGTGAGCGCGCAGGCGCCCACCACCCCCTCGACGGACAGGTCGATCGCGCCGAGCAGCAGCACGAACGTCAGCCCGACGGTGATGACGGCCAGCACCGCGGCCGCGTCGACCACCGCGACCAGATTGTCGAGGCTGCGGAACTGCGCGTCGAGGACCGAGAACACCAGGATCATCAGCACCAGCGCGGCCAGCGACGCCGTCGTCTGGACGGCGTCGGTCCCGCTCGGGCGCCAGTTCAGACGCGAGCGTCCGCCCGCCGCCGGCGCCGGTCCCCGCGTGGGGGCCGGGCCGGCGGCGGCGCGCGGCTGAGCCGTGTCGGGCGACGTCATCAGCCGATCGGCCCGGTGGCGCGATCGAACAGGCTGCCGCACTCGAAGTCGGCCAGGTCCAGCTCGGGCGCGGCGAACTCCGCGGCGTTGCTCTGGTCGATGAGGAACTGCTCGGCGAAGAACGCGCGGTCGTCGTTCTCGATCGACGCCGGGTCCAGCTCGCCCGTCGCGGCGCAGTACCCCATGGCCAGGCCGATCGCGCCCTGCCACGGCCCGTCGCTGGACACCGTCGCCGTCATGGTGCCCGCCTCGATCGCGGCGATCGCCTCCGGCACCGCGTCGATGCCGACCACACCGACGTTGTCCAGCCCGACCGCCTCCAGCGCCTGCACCGCGCCGAGCGCCATGTCGTCGTTGGCCGCCCAGACGCCGCCGACGTGCTCAGCGTGCGCGGTCAGCAGCGTGCGGGTCACCGTCAGCGCCTCGGCACGATCGAAGTTGGCGGTCTGCTCGTCGAGCAGGGTGATGCCCGGGTACTCGGCCAGGGCGCGCTCCAGGCCGGCGAAGCGATCCTGCGCGGCGGAGGTGTCGAGGATGCCCTGCAGCGCGATGACGCCGCCGCTGCCGCCCATCCGGTCGAACAGCGCCTTGGCGATGAGGTACCCGGACTCCTCGCCGTCGTAGGTGATGTGCGCGACCCAGCGGTCGAAGCCGTCCCACGGGTTCAGGTCGACCGGCTTGTTCCACTGGGTGACGAGGAACGCGCCGGCCTCGTTCGCGGCGGCGACGATCGGCGCGGTGTCGGCGTCGCCGTTCGGGAGCACGTTGAAGACGGTGCACTCGATGCCGCTGCCGGCCAGCGCCTGGCGGATCTGCTCCTGCTGGCGCTGCGAGTCGCCGTCGTACGTGAGGTGCTGCTGTTCCAGGTCGACCGACTCGGCGAAGGTGTCGCCGCCGGTCAGCCAGGCCGCCTCGTACGGGTTGGTCTGGTTGCGGACCTGGCCGATCAAGGTGATCTCGTCGGGACTGCAGCTGCCGTCCCCTTCCGCGCTCGTGCTGCCCCCGTCGTCCGAACAGCCGGCGAGCAGGAGCCCGCCGGCGAGGACGCCGGCGACGACCGTCGAGCGATGACGCGTGGGTTTCCTCATTGAAGTTCCCTCTCGGCTTCGGACGGCCCGCGGGTGCGGACCGCGAGGACCTGACTGCGACACACGGGCCCGCTACCGGGCGCTCCAGCCTCCGTCCACGAGCAGGACGTGCCCCGTCACGTAGTCCGAGGCACGGGAGGCCAGGAAGACCGCGGCGCCGACGAGATCGGACGGCAGCCCCCACCGGCCGGCGGGGATGCGGTCGCCGATGCTCGTCGCGCGGGCCGGGTCGGTGCGGAGCCTGGCCGTGTTGTCGGTGACGATGTAGCCCGGCGCGATCGCGTTGACCTGCACCCCGCGCGGCGCCCACTCGTTGGACAGCGCGCGGGTGACGCCGGCGACGGCGTGCTTGCTCGCCGCGTACGACGCGACGCCGATGCCGCCCTCGAACGAGAGCAGGCTGGCGATGTTGATGATCTTGCCGCGGCCCCGGGCGACCATCGGCCCGGCGATCCGCTGCGTGAGGAAGAACAGCGACGTCAGATTCACGTCGAGCACCTCGTTCCAGGAGCTCGCGTCGACCGTCAGCGCCTCCTCCCGGTGGATCACGCCGGCGTTGTTGACGAGGATGTCCACGTCCGCCGGCAGGAGCTCGTCCAGTGCACCGCTCGCGATCAGCTCCGGGTGCGACAGGTCGAGGTCGAGCGTCGTCGCCGTCCGGCCCAGCTCCTCGACCGCCGCCTTGGTGGCGTCGAAGCTGCCGGCCCTCCCGGCGAGCACGAGGTCCGCACCCGCGCCGGCCAGCCCGACGGCGATCGCCCGGCCGATGCCCCGGCTCACGCCGGTGACCAGCGCCGTCCGTCCGACCAGCGAGAACGCCCGCAGGTCGGCTTCGGGCGCCTGCACGGCGGGCGCTGCGGCCGCGGCCTGGCGGCCGTCGGTGCTCACAGGGCCTCCAGCGCTACGGGGTCGAGGTCGCCGTAGTCGGTGTTCTCGCCGGCCATCGCCCAGACGAACGCGTACGGCCCGGTGCCGGCCCCGGCGTGCACCGACCACGACGGCGAGATGACCGCCTCGCCGTCGCGGACCCAGAGGTGCCGGGTGTGGCCGGGCTCGCCCAGCACGTGCAGCACGCGGGCGTCGTCGTCGAGCTGCGTGTACAGGTAGACCTCGGTGCGGCGGTCGTGCCGGTGCGGCGGCATGGTGTTCCACACCGACCCCTCGGCGATGACGGTGACGCCGAGCTGGAGCTGGCAGGACGGGTGGCCGCCGGAGCCCCAGACGTAGCGGTACAGACGGCGGACGCTGGCGCCGCGCTGGTCGCCGAGGTCGACCGGCTCGATCTCGGCGCGCCGGAAGACCGCGACGCCGTGGTCGGCGTGCGCGGTCGCGGAGACCAGGTAGAACCGGGCGCCGTCGCCGCGGAACGCGACCCGCCGCCCGCGCCCGACGTACGCGCCGTCGAGCGTGCCCAGTTCGTACGGCTCGTCGTCGACGATGAGCCGGCCCGGCCCGCCGACGTTGACGACGCCGAGCTCGCGGCGTTCGAGGAAGTGCTCGGCCCGCAGCGGATCCGCCGCCGGCAGTGCGAGGCTCTCGTCCGCGGTGGGTACCGCGCCCGCCACGACCAGGCGATCCTCGTGCGTGTAGACCGCGCGCACCTCGCCATCGGCGAACAGGTCGTCGACGAGGTAGCGTTCACGCAGCTCGGCGGTGGTCGCGGTCTCGGCCGAGGCCGGGGCGGTCGCCTGGCGGACCTCCATCATGGGCGCTCCCATCGAACGTCGGGCGACGGTTCACATATGCGGACACTTGTCCTTGTATGCGACCGCACTCAACCAGCATGTGAATGACCTGTCAAGGATGGGTCTGCTAGCTTTGTCCGTGATGAGCGTCGACGATGTGGACGTCTCGCCCGACACAGAGGGCGATGAGGGGGACTTCCAGCCGGTGAAGTCCGCCGGCAGAGTGCTCGAACTCCTGGAGGTCCTCGCCAGTACCGGCCCGCGCACCATGCGCGACCTCGCCGACCAGCTCGGCGTGCCGAAGAGCAGCATGCACGCCCTGCTCAGGACCATGCAGCACTACGGCTGGCTGGAGCTCGACGCCACCGGCAAGCAGTACGGCCTCGGCGTTCACGCCCTCCTCGTCGGCTCCGCCTACGTCGACGGCGACGACGTCGTGGCCCGCACCAGCCCCATCCTCGACACCCTCGCCGAGAACACCGGCGAGACCGTCCACCTCGGCCGCCTCGAGGGCGACCACGTCGTCTACATGGCCAAACGCGAATCGGTGCATCCGCTGCGGATGTTCTCGGCGGTCGGCCGCCGGCTCTCGGCGTACTCGACGGCGCTCGGCAAGTGCCTGCTCGCGGGGCTGTCCGACGAGGAGATCGCGGCGCGCATGCCGGCGAAGCTGGAACCGGCCACCGACAAGACGATCACCGACCCCGACCTGCTGCTCAAGGACATCCGGCGCGCCCGCGTCCGCGGCTACTCGATCGACGACGAAGAGACGACGCAGGGCCTGCGCTGCTTCGCGATCGCGCTGCCGCAGCGGGCGCCCACCCACGACGCCATCAGCATCTCGGTCCCGATCTTCCGCCTCGACGACGAGCGCCAGGAGGCGATCGTCCGGCTGTTGTTCGAGGCTCGGTACTCGTTCGCCCGCTGACCGTTCTTCGGGGGTTTTGCCGAGTTGGCCGTCCCCCTGCTGGGACGGGGAAGAACCGGGCACAGCCCCCGAGACCCGAGTTGATCATGGAGAAGGTCGGCCCCGGAGGCGCTCGGAAGCCGACTTTCTCCATGATCAACTCGGGTCTCGCCGGCGTCCTGGTCTCAGGTCACGTCCTGGTCCACCGTTACGCCGGCAAACGCTTACCAGGCATCCATGCGTGACGGAGGACCAGGACGTGACACCAGGCCGGCACGCCAACCGTCGAGGTCCTGGGTCTGACGCGCGACCTGGGTCTCAGGCGCGCCAAACGGCCAATCCGGGCCCGCAACCGCGCCTCACACCCAGGACGCGCCCCACACCCAGGAAGCACCCCCGGACCGTCGCCACACTCCCCCCGTCCCCCTGATAGCTGCCGAGTTCTTAGACCCCGGAGGCGCGGGTCAAGTCCAAGCCCCGCAAGCACAGCGAACAATCACCACAGCGGGCGCGGACTTGAGGCGCGCCTCCGGGGCTAAGACCATGGGCAGCAGGGGGACGGCCAACTCGGCAAACCCCCCGCGAACCCCAAGGCCGCACGCCAGAAGTTCACATCTGTGGACACCCACCAAATTTGTTCCACATCCGGGACAGAGTTCTTGACTCTGGACAATTCCCACCCCTATCGTCCAGCGGGAGTGCCCGGTGCGGGGGCCGGCCACGAGTCGCCGTTCTCGAACGATGGGGTTTGCGAATGACCGAGCACAGAGCGTCTGCCCACTCACGTCGAACTGGCGTCACTCACCGGATCCTGCGTCGCCTCGCGCTGTTCCTGGCGCTGGTGATCGCCGTCCCGGTGGTCGCCATACTGCCGGGTTCGGCAGCGACCCAACCCGCTGAGCAGGCCGAACCGCTGGACACCGACCTGCGGGTCCTCCTCTTCTACAAGCCCAACTTCCACGCCTCCCACGTGCAGGCCCGCCAGGCGATCCGTGACCTGGCCGCGGAGCTGGGGACGCAGTACGGCCGGACCGTCGAGATCACCGACACCGACGACCCCTCCGTGTTCACGCCGGAGAACCTGGCCACCTACGACACGCTGGTGTTCGCGCAGACCGGCGGGGTCCTGTTCAACGACGCACAGCGCGACGCGCTCGAGGGGTACATCCAGGGCGGCGGCGGGTGGATGGGCATCCACTACACCGGCTGGTCGGCGGGCACCGTCAGCGAGCACGACGTCAACCCGTGGTACCTCGGGCTGGTCGGCGCGGTCTCCGAGGGACACCCGGAGAACCCGGCTATCCGCCAGGCGACGGTCCGGGTCAGCGCCGAGGACCACCCGCTCACGGCGGGCATCCCGGACGAGTTCGTCCGCAGCGACGAGTGGTATGACTGGAACGTCAACCCGGCGGCGAACGTCCGCACCCTGCTCGAGGTCGACGAGACGACGTACACCGACGGGCGGCACGGCAGCATCCACCCGGTCACCTGGTGCCAGGAGTACGACGGCGGCCGGTCCTGGTACACGTCGATGGGCCACGACGGCGCCTACTTCTCCGAGCCGGTCATGCGCGACCAGATGCGTCACGGCCTCGCCTACACCGCCGGGCTGGTGCTCGCGGACTGCTCCCCGCCGGCCAGGGACAGCGCCGGCGAGTGGAGCCCCGTCACGCCCTGGCCGCTGATGGCGATCAACATGGCGCTCACCCACGACGGCAAGATCCAGTCCTTCGGCAGCACGCCGACCGGCTGCGTCGACAACACCCCGTACGACTGGACCGGCAACTCCTGCGTCGCGCAGGGCGGCCAGTTCCAGACCGACGTGTGGGATCCGGCGACGCCGCGGACGATGGACAACCTCTACGACGGCATCGTCGAGAACGCCACCTACTCCGACCTGTTCTGTTCGATGCAGGTGCACGACCCGAACCGCCGCGCCATGCTCACGGTCGGCGGCGACGACAACCTCGGCGTCCGCAACGACCCGGTCAACGGCTCCATCGGCGTCACCAGCTACTCGACGAGAACAGGGCTGCGCACCGAGGCGCCGATGAACGAGCCGCGCTGGTACCCGACCGGGACGGTGATGCCCAACGGCGACATCGTCGTCCAGGGCGGCAGCGTGCGCGGCGTCGCCGGCCCGGGCGTCCTCATGCCCGAGCGGTACAGCCCCGACGAGGGCTCCGGCTGGACGCTGCTGACCGGCGCGGAGAGCGCGGCCGCCTACGGTGACGGCGGCGGCGACCTCGGTCCGGACGAGAACCGCTGGTGGTACCCGCGGGCGTTCGTCGCACCCGAGAACGGCAACCTGTTCAACATCAGCGGCACCCAGATGTTCGAGCTGGACCCGTCCGGCCAGGGCACGCTGACACTGCGCGGCACGCTGCCGGCCGACGTCGCCAACCAGGGCGCGCTCGGCAACCCCGTCGGCGCCACGTCGACCGCCACCATGTACCGGCCCGGCCAGATCCTGCAGGTCGGCGGCGGCTGGTGGGGCAACGGCGGCGGCCCGGCCGGCGCCCGCGCCGGGTTCACCGTCGACCTCATGACCGACGGCGGCACCGCCGAGCCGGCCGTCGAGGCGACCGAGCCGATGCGCTACCCGCGGCACTGGGCCAACTCGACCGTCCTGCCCACCGGCGAGGTGCTGGTGACCGGCGGCGGCACGCAGAACAACGGCGCCCAGGGCGTCGCGACGATCCCGGAGGTCTGGAACCCGGACACCGGCGAGTGGACCAGCGACCTGGCCCCGTACGCGCACGCCCGCCTGTATCACTCGACGGCGCTGCTGCTGCCCGACGGCCGCGTGATGATCGCCGGCGGCGGCGCGCCCGGCCCGCGCAACTACACCGACGCCGAGTTCTACTCGCCGGCGTACCTGTTCGACGGCGACGAGCTCGCGCAGCGCCCGGCGATCATGAACGCGCCGGACAAGATCGGCTACGACGGCACCTTCGACGTCGACGTGGCCGGCGAGATCTCCAAGGTCGCGCTGGTCCGCAACGGCTCGGTGACGCACGGCTTCAACAACGCGCAGACCTTCGAGGAGCTGGAGTTCGCGCGGACGGCCGAGGGCACGCTCACCGTCCAGGCGCCGGCCGACGGCACCTACGCGCCGCCCGGGTCGTACATGCTGTTCGTCCTCGACGCCGACGGCACGCCGTCGATCGCGGCGATGCTCGAGATCGACCCCGAGACGCCGATGGACACCCGCACCCCGCTGGTCGACCAGTTCGAGTACCCGCGGGTGCCGGCCGAGTGGCGCGGCGAGAACCCGCCGATGACCATCGAGGTCGAGGCCGGCGACGGGCGCCTGGCGCCCTGGTCGGTCGACGACGGGGTCGAGCTGGTGCGCGGCCTGGCGCCCGGCATGGGCGGGCTCGGCGTCGTCGGGTACCACCTCGACCTCGGCGAGTCGGGCAGCCTCACCCGGACCATCGACGGGCTGGTGCCGGGCAAGGAGTACCGGATCGCGCTGAGATACGCCCGCGACAGCAGGGTGTCGGTGGGTGACGGCGACACCGTCAGCGCCGATCTCAGCATCGGGTCGCTGGACACCACGATCACGGCGACCGGCGACGAACCGTCCGGCATCTCCGGGATCCCCAGACCCTCGACGTTCGCCACCTACACCGGCACGTTCACGGCGACCGCGGCGTCCGAGCCGCTGACCCTGACCGGGTCGGGCAGCAGCGCCGGCGTCATCGTCGACGACCTCACCATCCTCGGCGTCGACCCCGGGCCCGACGACGTCCCCGTCCACTACGCGTTCGACGAGGGCGAGGGCGCCTCGGCGGCGAACACCGGGCACGACGACGACACGACCGGTGCCGCGACGCTGACCGGCGCGGCCGGCTGGACGTCGTCCGGCGTGTTCGGCTCAGCGCTCGACGTGCCCGGCGGCGACGGCGACCACGCCGACCTGCCGGACGGGCTGCTCGGCGACGCGACCGACTTCACGGTGTCGCTGTGGGCCAACGCCGACACGCTGAAGAACTGGATGCCGCTGTTCCAGATCGGCAACGGCACGGACACGTACTTCCTGCTGCAGTCGCAGACCCAGGCGGGCGGCTCGACCGGCCTCGCCGCGACGTTCAAGGCCGACGGAGTCGAGGAGCGGCTGACGCTCGGCGCCGGGGTCGACCTCGAACCCGGTGAGTGGACGCACGTCGCGTTCACCATGCGGGGCAGCACCGGCACGCTGTACCTCGACGGCGAGGAGGCGGGAACGAGGGACGACTTCTCGATCGGCCTGCCCGACGTCGGCAACGGCGAGACGACGACCGACAACTACCTCGGCAACAACGACTGGCCCGACCCGTCGTTCGCCGGGCTGCTCGACGACGTCCGCGCCTACGAGACCGCACTCACGGCGGCCGAGATCGAGGTCCTGCACACCGAGGGCGCGGCCGTCCCGACCACGACGAGCCTGACGGTGACCCCGTCGCCGTCGCCGTTCGGTGCGCCCGTCACGGTTACGGCGACCGTCGAGGACGCGTCCGGCGCTCCTGCCGCCGGGCGGGCCGAGCTGTGGCTCGAGCCGGTCCGCGCGGACGACCCAGTGGACCTCAACGCCCGCCAGGGCGACCCGGTGCCGCTGGCCGCCGACGGGACGGTGACGTTCCCGGCGCTGACCGAGCTGGGCCGGGGCGAGTACACCGTCCAGGTCCGCTACCTCGGCGACGACGGGCGGCGTGCGTCCGACGCGTCCGTCACCCACACGGTGGAGCGGCCTCCGCCGGGCGAGGGCGTGCCGATCCACTACACGTTCGACGAGGGCACCGGCGCGTCGGCGGCCAACTCCGGCCACGACCCGTCGATCGGCGCGGCGACACTGGGCGGCACGACGTCGTGGGCGACCGGCGGTCCGCGCGGCGGCGTGGTGTCGCTGCCGGGCGGCGGCGGATCGAGTGACAACTTCGTCCGGCTGCCGAACAACCTGTTCGCGAACATGGAGGACGAGGTCACCGTGTCGCTGTGGGCCCGGCCGACGGCGCTGCCCAACTGGGTGCCGCTGTTCCAGGTCGGCAACGGCACCGACACGTTCCTGCTGCTGCAGTCGCGGACGCAGGCAGCCGGCGCGACCGGCTTCGCGGCGACGCTGAAGGCGCCGGGCAACTCGCTGCAGGAACGGCTGACGCTGGGGGCGGCGAACGACCTGCCCCTCGGCGAGTGGACGCACATCGTGTTCACCATGTCGGGGTCGACCGGGAAGCTCTACTTCGACGGCGAGCTGATGGGCACCCGGACCAACTTCACCCTGGGTGTCGACGACATCGGCGTCAACGGCGTCACCAGCAGCAACTACCTCGGCAACAACGACTACCCGGACGGCCTGTACAACGGGCTGGTCGACGACGTCCGCGTCTACGAGCACGCGCTCAGCGACGCCGACGTCCTGGAGCTGTTCGAGGGCGAGCCGGCCGGCACACCGGTCACCACCGCGACCGTGGCCCCGGCCGCTCCGGACGGCGCCGACGGCTGGTACGTCACCGCTCCGACGGTCACGCTGTCGGCGACCGGCGGCTCCGGGGCCGTCACGACGGAGTACGCGTTCGGCTCCGGCGCGTGGACCACGTATGCCGGGCCGGTGACGGTGCCGGACGGCGTCCACGTCGTGCGGTACCGGTCGCGGGACGCCGGTGGCGCCGTCGAGGAGGAGAAGACGCTCGACCTGAAAGTCGACGCGACGGCGCCCGCCGCCACGTTGACCGGCGTCACGCCCGGAGCGTCGCACGGCCTGCACGAGGTGCTGACGGTGACGGCGGCCGCCGAGGACGCGGGCTCCGGCCTGGCGTCGTCGGAGCTGCGGCTCGACGGCGAACCCGTCGACTCGCCGCTGACGCTGGACCTCGCCGGCCTCACCGCCGGACAGCACGAGGTCGCCGTCGTGGCCGTCGATGCCGCGGGCAACACGACCACGACGGCCGCCGCGTTCACCGTCATGGTCTCCTTCGACACGGTGAGTGCGCTGGTCGAGCGGTATGCCGGTGACGGGCTCGTGCTGGGCAGTCAGCGGCTGCGGCTGCTCGCCCACCTGAACGCGGCCGATTCCGCGGCCGGGCGCGGGCAGGTGCGGCAGGCCGACCAGGCGGTGCAGCGGTTCGCCTCGGAGGCGCTCGCCGTCATCGACGCGACCGCCCGTGCCCGGTTGCTGGCCGCGGCGGAGACGCTGCGGGACCAGCTGAGTCCGTAGGTCGCTCGCGTCGAGGGCGAGTTGCTACTGCTACGGCGGTAGTGACTCGCCCTCGGCGCACGACGGCCGGCGGGCAGAATGGGGCGGGTGTGCGCGTCGCCGACCGTCCTCGTCCTCACCGGGCTGCCCGGCACCGGCAAGTCGACGCTGGCCGACGGGGCCGCGAGGGTGCTCGGCGCGCCGTCCTTCTCCGGCGACTGGCTGCTCGGCGCGCTCGCACCGCACGGCGTGCTGACCGGCCTGGACCGCGCGACGTACCGGCGGGTCTATGCCGATCTGCTGGGGACGCTGGTCACGCGGCAGTTGCTGCTCGGCCAGTCCGCCGTCGTCGACTGCCTGGCCGACGACGCGCTGCTCACGCGGTGGCGCGGTCTCGCCGACGACCACGGCGCGCGGCTCGCCGTCGTCGAGTGCCGGTGCGGCGACGTCGACGTCCACCGGCGGCGCATCGAGGGGCGGAAGCGCGGGATCCCCGGCTGGCACGAGGTCGACTGGGCGCACGTCGAGCGGATGCGCGCCGAGTTCCCGCCGCTCACCGTCGAACACCTGGCCCTCGACACCGCCGTGGGCGACGCCGGCGCGGCGCTGGCTCGCGTCCTCGACTACGCCCGCGGGCTCAGCTCCGGTCCAGCAGCCAGCGGAGAGTAGCCGGGGTGGCGTCGAAGTGACCGGCGTGGGCGGCGTCCGGCGCGCGGGTGATCACCGCGCCGGGGATGCGCTCGGCCAGCCAAGCGGAGTGCGCGACCGGGACGACGGTGTCCAGCTCGCCGTGCCAGAGCGATACCGGGACGGCGATGTCCGCGGGGTCGAAGCCCCACGGCAGACCATAGAGCGCGCGTTCGTCGTCGACCCAGCCGGCGAGGCCGGGCCGCAGCGCCTCGGTGTAGGCGGCCGACAGCATGCCCTGGACGTCGGGCCGGGCCAGCACCGCCTGCTCCGCCGCCGGCAGCAGCTCGCGCAGGTCCGCCGACTCGTTCTCGGTGATGAACGCCTCCAGCTCCGCCCGACCCTGGAGCGCGGCGGCGGCGCTGAGCCGGTTGCTCTCCATCATCCCGTCGGTCCAGTCGAGGCCGTCGGCGTCGCACGGCGCGGTGCTCGCGAGGGTCGCGACCTTCGTCGTCCGCTCGGGGTGCCGCGCGGCGAAGGCCAGCGCGTGCGGTCCGCCGCCGGAGACCCCGAAGACGGGGAAGCGGCCGAGCCCGAGCGCGTCGGCGATGGTGGCAACGTCGTCGGCGGCGTCGACGACCCGCCGGTCCGGCCGCGGCGTGGAGTGGCCGAAACCGGGCCGGTCGAAGGTGATCAGGCGGATCCCGAGATCGGCGAACATCGCGTCGTCGGGGTGCCGCGCCAGCCGGCTCATCGGCGTGCCGTGCGCATAGACGACCGGCGTGCCGTCAGGCACACCCCACTCCTCGACGGCGAGGGTCCGGCCGTCCGCGGTGCTGAACGATCGCATGGCGGCAAGCTACCGGCCGGCCGCGCCGCCGGCCGCCGCACTTAGCTGCCAGCAGATATCGCGCCTCGGCATAGGAGCGGCCCGCGGATGGTTGACCACACCATGACCGACAGCAGTGCAGCACTGGACTACCTGACCCGCACCGGCACCGTCCACCTGGCCACCCGGACCGAGGACGGACGCGAGATCGTCACCAAGATCTGGGCCGTCGTGGTCGACGGACAGGCGTACATCCGCAACGGCTACGGCGACTCCTCGAAGTGGTACCCCCGCATCCGCGGCGCCGGCCGGGCGGCGTTCGTCGACGGCCGGAACCGGTACGACGTCACCGCCGACCTGGTCGACGACGAGGCGACGAACGTCGCGGTCGACGACGCGTTCAGCAGCAAGTACGGCCACTCCGGCTCGTTGCGGATGATGATCACCGGCGACGTCCGCACGTCCACCCTTCGCGTCACGCCGGTCGCCTAGCCGGCGGGGACGTCGACGCCGCCGAGTCGGAGCAGGCGGGACGAGCCCGTGCCGCCTCCTCCGACCGGCGCGCCGCACGCCGCGCACACGGTCGCGACGTGCAGCTCCGCGCCGCAGGAGTGCTCCCACACCGTCGGCGGCGGACCCTGCGTCACGTACCGGTCGCCCCATTCCATCAGCGACAGCAGGATCGGCCGCAGCGCGCGGCCGGACTCCGTCGGCAGGTACTCGAAGCGGCGCGGGTGCTCGTCGTAGAGCCGCTTCTCCAGCACGCCGGCGTCGACCAGGGTGCGCAAGCGGGCGGCCAGGATGTCGCGGCTGCCGCCGGTGTTCGCGACGATCTCGTCGAACCGGACCCGCCCGAGCAGTACCTCACGCAGCACGAGGAAGCTCCACCGTTCCCCGACGACGGCGAGCGCGTTGGCGATCGAGCACTCGGCGACGGCGCCGGTCACGACGCCGCCAGCTGTGGGTAGAGCGCGCCGACGTCGCCCGCCAGTCCGGCCTTGACCTGCCGGCTGACGTCGTCGACCAGCACCTCGAACTCGCCGGCCTCGACGGCGTCGAAGGCGAGCCGGGCCACGTCGCCCGGGGCGGACTTCGGGGCGGTCACCTCCGCTGCCATGTCGGTGTCGATGTAGGCCGAGTGCAGGCCGGTGACGCCGATGCCGCGCTCGCGCAGCTCCAGCCGCAGCGAGTTCGTCTGCGACCAGAGCGCCGCCTTCGACGCGCTGTACGAGCCCGAGATGGCCAGCCACGACAACACCGAGTGCACGTTCAGCAGGTGCCCGCCACCATTGGCCTCGATGACCGGTACGAACGCCCGCGTCACGCGCAACGGCCCGTAGAAGTTGGTCTCGAACTCGGTGCGCACGTCGTCGATCGGCGAGTCGAGGAACGACGCGCTGACCAGTCCACCGGCGTTGTTCACCAGCACCTGCACGTCGCCTGCGGCGTCCACTGCCGCGCGCGCGTCGTCGTCCGACGTGACGTCCAGGCGCAATGGCACCACTCGCGGGTCGTCGGCGACGACGGTCCGCGGGTCGCGCGCCGCCGCGTACACCCGCGCCGCGCCGCGCGTCAGCAGCTCCGACACGAGCGCCTTGCCGAGGCCCCGGTTGCCGCCCGTGACGAGGGCGACGGTTCCTTCGATGCGGGTCACTGTGGTCCGTCCAATCGTTCGATGATGGTCGCGTTGGCAAGGCCGCCGGCCTCGCACATCGTCTGCAGCCCGTACCGGCCGCCGGTCTGCTCGAGCACCGACAGCAGGGTCGTCATCAGCCGGGCGCCGCTCGCGCCCAGCGGGTGCCCGATCGCCGTCGCGCCGCCGTTGACGTTCACCTTCGCCGGGTCGGCGCCGGTCTCGTGCAGCCAGGCCAGCACGACGCTGGTGAACGCCTCGTTCACCTCGAACGCGTCGATGTCGGCCGGCGTCAGCCCGGCGCGGCCGAGCACTTTCGCCGTCGCCGGGACGATGCCCAGCAGCATGAGCAGCGGGTCGTCGCCGACGACGGCGAACGAGTGCAGCCGGGCCCGCGGCCGCAGCCCGAGCCGTCGCGCCGTCTCGCGCTCGACGATGAGGACGGCCGCCGCGCCGTCGTTGACCGGCGACGAGTTGCCGGCGGTGACGTGCCAGCCGATCTCCGGGAACCGCCGCTCCCAGACGTCGGCCCGGAACGACGGCTTCAGCCCGGCCAGCGCCTCGGCCGAGGTGTCCGGCCGGACCGACTGGTCGACGGCGAGGTCGGCGCCGGGGACGGGGACGACCTCGGCGGCGAACCGGCCGTCGCGCCAGGCGGCGGCCGCCCGCTGGTGGCTGACCAGCGCGAACTCGTCCAGCCGCTCGCGCGACAGGTCGTAGCGGGCGGCGATCAGCTCGGCGCTGACGCCCTGCGGCACCAGCCCGTCCGGATACCGCGCGGCGACGGCGTCGCCGAGGAAGTCCTGGCCGGCCGCCTGCGAACCGATCGGGACCCGGCTCATCGACTCGACACCCGACGCGATGGCGACGTCGTAGGCGCCGCTGATGACGCCCTGCGCCGCGAAGTGGACGGCCTGCTGGCTGCTGCCGCACTGGCGGTCGACGGTGACGGCGGGCACCGACTCGGGGAAGCCGGCGGCCAGCACGGCCCAGCGGGCGGTGTTCATGCTCTGCTCGCCGATCTGCCCGACGGCGCCACTGATGACGTCGTCGACGGCGGCCGGGTCGAGGCCGGTGCGCTCGGCGAGCGCGCGGAGGACGGTCGCATGGAGGTCGACGGGATGGACGCCGGC
This sequence comes from Jiangella alkaliphila, assembly GCF_900105925.1. Classification (NCBI taxonomy): domain Bacteria; kingdom Bacillati; phylum Actinomycetota; class Actinomycetes; order Jiangellales; family Jiangellaceae; genus Jiangella; species Jiangella alkaliphila. Next base: position 6,918,178 of record NZ_LT629791.1, read on the forward strand.
CAGCGCTCCGCCCGGCTTGCCCCGGCCGAGTGGCGTACGGACTGCGTCGACGATGACTGCTTCTCGCATGACACCACTCTAACTGCTGAGTTGGACAATCCAACCCACGACTCCGACGCGCCCTCCCGCGTTGATCTTGGAGTTGTTCGGCAATCGCGGGGCGAAGTGTCCGGTAGATACCCGAACAACTCCAAGATCAACTTGGCCGTAGGGGCGGGAGGTTCGGGGCAGGCGCGGGCGGACGTACACTCGCGGCGTGGACGCCGACTCCGTCGACCTCGACGAGTTCGAGAGTATGGTCGACCAGGCCCTGGAGGAACTGCCCGACTGGGTGCAGGACGCCGTCGCCGGCATCGCGATCATGGTCGACGACCAGCCGCCGGCCGACTGGCACGGCCGTGGCCTGCTGCTCGGCCAGTTCCACGGGGTGGCCCGGACGCGCATCGGCGGCCGGGTGCCGGGCAGCCTGCCGGACCGCATCGAGCTGTACCGCGTCCCGATCCTGAAGGTCAGCCAGACGCGCGACGACGTCGAGGCGCGGGTGCGCAAGGTGCTGGGGCACGAGATCGGGCATGCATTCGGCATCGAGGAGACCCGGCTGCGCGAGCTCGGGTGGTACTGATCGGGGGCACCGTGCAGACTATGTTTGCCCAGGCCAGAGGCCCCTTGCCGCAACATTTCGATGCTGTCTACCGTCCGAACGGACCACCTTCGGGAACTGAACTGACGAAATATCCCGAACGGCTTTTGCCGCCTCCACGCGCCTGAGTAGGGTTACGCAACTGGGGGGCGATCTGTAGCGGCTTCGTGCGAATTTCGCCAGATCTCCCTCCGGGAACCAGAAGGGATCTCGGTCGATCAGCAGGGCTCGGCAAGAGAAGTCGACGGGACGCCGGCGTGGCCAGGGAGCCAGGTCCAGCGGTCCCCGGTTCGGCGTGTCCCGGCGCTCGCCGTCCGGCTGGGTGTTCGACAAGGTCCGCCGCTACCCGGTCGTCATCGTGTGCGCGTTCGCGGCCACCCTCGGCATCACGCTCGGCAACATGCTGGTGCCCAGCATCGACCACGCGCTCGGCATCAGCCCGTTCCCGTCCGCCGACCAGGTCATCGCCTCGCCCGACGACGAGTCCGACCGGCCGTCCGGCAGCGCCGACCCGGACGAGACGCCCACCGACGGTGACTCCGCCTCCGCCGATCCCGACGACGACGGTGACGGCGGCGGCGGCGACGGCCAGTCCGGTGACGACGACGGCGGCGACTCCTCCGACGAGCCCGACGCCGAGCCGGGTGGCGGCGACGGCACCGGCTCCGGCGACGACGAGCCGTCCGACGACCCCGGCGAGACCGAGTCCGACGGCCCCGGCGACACCCCGTCCGGCAACGACCCGTCCGACGAGGCGAGCGACGACGCCACCGAGGTGCCCGGCACCGACTTCCCCACCGACCGGCCGTCCGGCTCGCCGACCGATGACGACGACTCGACGCCCACCGACAAGCCGACCGTCAGCAAGCCGACGGAGACGCCGTCGAACGAGGACGACGACGAACCGTCCGACGACGAGGACGACGAGAACGAGGGCATCTGCCTCGAGATCGACCTCTCGCCGCTGGAGCTGGCGCTCTGCCTGCTCGGCGGCGGCCAGGCCAGCCCGTCGCCGGTGCCGTACCTGCCGTTGCCGACACCCACGCCCACCCCGACGCCCGAGGCGACGCCGGAGCCCTGAGGGGTCAGCCGAACGTCCGGTCCAGGTGGGCCAGGCCCAGCCGCGCGTACTCGGCGGCGCCGCTGTTCTCGACGCCGTAGGCGATGTCCTCGAGCAGCGCGCACCGCGCGTAGAACGCGATCCGCTCCGGCCCGACGGCGTCCGCGTCGCCGCCGTAGCGGGCGACGATCCGCTCGACGACGTCCTGGCCGAGGTCGCGGTACAGGCGGCCGAGGTCGACGGCGGGATCGGCGATCGCCGCGTCCGTCCAGTCGATGACGCCGGTGATCGCCCCGCCGCCGACCAGCACGTGCTCCGCGCCGAGGTCGTTGTGGCAGAACGTCAGCCGCGGCGGCGGACCGGGCGGCGGCGCGGCGAGGAACGCCTCGACCCGGCGCCGGTCGGCCGGCGCGACGACCGCGGCCGCCGTCTCGTAGGACGTCGCCGCGGCCGCCAGCCACTCCGCGCCCGGTGCGTCGTCGACCTCGACCAGCGCGGACAACGCGCTGTCCGCGTCGTGCAGGCCGGTGAGGAACTCCGCCAGCGGAGCAGCCAGTGCGGCGGGGTCCGCGACCGGGTGGAACAGCAGCGGCGCGCCCGGCAGCTTGCGGTACGCGAGGATGCCGGTCGGCTCGTCGACGAACACCGGCTCCGGCACCGGCAGGCTGGACACCGCCGCGACCGCCGTCAGCAGCGCCGCCTCGTGCCGGGCCGCCGCGAGCCGCACGCCGGGCCCGTCGTCGCGGGACCGGCGCAGCACCAGCTCGCCGCCGATCTCGTAGGCGATGTTGTCCAGGCCGGCGCCGAGCGGAACGACCGGCGCGCCCGCGTAGCGGGGCGACTCGCGGGCGAGCGCCGCGCGGATGTCGTCGAGCATGCTGGCGAACGTACCCGCCGTCCGCGAGACTGCAAGACATGCCGAGCAAGGTCAACGTCGACGTCGAGGGCCGCACCCTGGGTCTGAGCAACCTCGAGAAGGTGCTCTACCCCGAGACCGGGACGACCAAGGGCGAGATCATCCAGTACTACACGCACGCGGCGTCCGCGCTGCTGCCGCATCTGCGCGACCGGCCGGTCACCCGCAAGCGCTGGCCCAACGGCGTCGAGGAGGCGAACTTCTTCGAGAAGAACGCCCCCCGCGGCACGCCGTCGTGGGTGCGGACGGCCGAGCTGCCGTCGCCGGGCTCGACGATGGACCGCGAGACCGTCGTCTACGTCATGGCCGACGACCTCCCGACGCTGGTGTGGCTGGCCAACCTCGCCGTGCTCGAGCTGCACGTGCCGCAGTGGACGGTGTCCGCCGATGGCGTGGGGACGAACCCCGACCGGCTGGTCGTCGACCTCGACCCCGGCGAGCCGGCCAACGTCATCCAGTGCTGCCAGGTCGCGCTGCTGCTCGGCGAGCTGTTCGACGACGCCGGCCTGCCGTCGTACCCCAAGACCAGCGGGTCCAAGGGCATGCAGATGTACGTCGCGCTCGACGGCTCGGCGACGTCCGACCAGGTCAGCGCCTACGCGCGCGGGCTGGCGCAGCGGCTGGAGGGCGAGCACCCGAAGCTGGTGATCTCGCGGATGGAACGGGCCGCGCGCGGCAACAAGGTCTTCATCGACTGGTCGCAGAACAACTCCGCCAAGACGACGGTCGCGCCGTACTCCGTCCGCGGCCGGGCCCGCCCGACCGTCTCGACGCCGCTCACCTGGGACGAGGTCGAGGCCGGCGCCCGCTCGACGGCGACGAAGCGGCTGCCGCTCCAGTTCGACATCGACGACGTCCTCGGCCGCCTCTCCGACGACGGCGACCTCCTCGAGCCGATGCTGAGCGAGGCGTACGCCCTCCCCGCCCCCGACGACGCCTGACGCCTGCCCGCACCTAAGTTGATCATGGAGAAGGTCGGCTCTGGCGACGGTTTTGAGCCGACCTTCTCCATGATCAACGGGGCCGCGGGGCGGGGCGTCCGCCCACCCGTCCGTCAGCCGTAGGTGACGGGGCCTTCGGGGAGGCCGGGCAGCAGCCCCTGCATCTCGTCGCGGCTCAGGCCGGTCGCCAGCAGGACGTCGACGGCGAGGGAGCGGACCTGAGCGATCACGATCTGCCCGGCGAAACCGCCGGTGTGGTCCAGCGCCTCGGTCGCCATGCGGGCGGCCTCGACGGCGGAGACGCGGGCCTCGCGCGACTCGTCGCCGCGTTCGAGGTCGATGCGGAGCAGGCGAACGGCGCCGGCCAGGGCGCGCAGCGACTGCGGCAGCACCTTCGGCACCGGCTCGTCGCGCTGCAGCAGGCTGATGACGTGCCGGCACAGCACGCGGGTGTTGCGGGTCATGTGGTCCAGCGGCGTGGCGACGTCGAGGTAGGCGGCGAGGTGACCGCGTTTCTGCCAGCGGACCGGTGCGATGCGGGCCACCTCGTTGGCACCTTCCAGCGCCGAGTGCATCGCGTCGACGTCGGTCTGGGTGTCGCGGGCGCGCTCCAGGGCCTCGGTGGCCATCGTCCGGTCCCGGTCGGCGAGCGCGTGCGAGGCCGACTCCAGCACCTCGGCGACGGTGGTGAGCAGCGGGTCGATCTGCCGCCGCGCCGCGGAGACCGGGTTCAGCGGCAGCAGCAGGATGCTGATCGCCAGCCCGACGCCGCAGCCGACCAGGGCGTCGACGAAGCGGTCGAGGTTGAGGCCGGTCGGGTCGGCCGGCGCCAGCGCGACGACGAGGACGGCGGACGCGCCGGCCTGGGTGACGATCAGCGGGCCGCCGTTGACCAGCAGCGCCGCGATCATCGCCAGCGCGACGACGAGCGCCAGCTGGACCACGCCGCCGCCGATCCACGACACCAGCAGGTCGCCGACCAGCACGCCGACCGCGACGCCGCCGACCAGCTCCAGCACCCGCGGCAGCCGCTGCCCCAGCCCGCCGCCGAGGACGATCAGCGCGGAGATCGGCGCGAAGAACGGCTGGGTGTGGTCGATCGGCGGGATCGTCGCCAGCCACCAGGCCAGCGCCGCGCCGAGCGCCGACTGCACGATCGGCAGCGCCGTGAGCCGGACCCGGCGCAACCGCGTGCCGGCGCTCTCCTTGGACCGCTGCGCCAGTGCCTCGAGCGCCTCCTCACGCCACTGCGAGGACGGGTTCTCGGGCGCGGCGGGCACATCCCCGATCGTAGAGCGCCCGCAGCTCGTGACACGTAGACTCCGGCGCCGTGACGACGAGCAAAGTGTGGCGTAGCGGCCTGACCGCGGCCGGGCTGGCGCTGGTGCTGGCCGGCTGCGGATCGTCCGACGACGGAGACGGCGGCGACGCGGGCTCGACGGCGGCGCCGTCCGCGGCTCCCTCGGGAGCGTCCACCGAGCCGGCCGAGGACGAGCCGGACGACCCGCTGCTGGCCGCGCTCGAGTCGCTGTCGCCGGACTTCGAGGGCGCGACGTCCTGCACCGCCGAGACGCCGCCCGAGATCTACGACGTGAGCGGCGAGGGCCTGCTCACCGGCGCCGAGTGGTACGGCGAAGCGCAGCCGGACGCCCCCGGCGCGCGGCCGGACACGGCCTACGTCGCCGACTTCTGCCTCCCGCCGGAGGGCGACCTGAGCCTGCGGGTCGAGCTCGACCTGCTCGAGTTCGCCGACGAGGACGCGGCGGCGGCCTGGCTCGACGAGCTGGGGGCCGCGACGTCGTTCGGTCAGGTCGTGGTGCGCGGCGAGGCGCCCGAGCCGAGCCCGTGCTCCGCGGACAACCCGAAGGTCGCCACCGCCGCCCAGTCGGCCGCCGGCGAGAACGCCGTCGACGTCGTCGTCACGGATCCGTGCAGCCCGGTGGAGTCCTTCCCCGACCTGGACTGGGAGCACCCGCGGTACAGCTTCGGGCAGGGCGGACGCTGGATCGTCATCGCCTACGCCGAGCAGTCCGGCGGCGGCCAGACCGAGGTCAGCGACGGCCAGATGACGATGCAGCTGACCCGGACCCGCGTCGTCGACGAGGAGAGCCAGACCGCTGTCGTCGAGACCCTCACCGAGGAACTGGCCGATGCCTAACCGGCTACAGGTACAGGCCGGTCTGGCCGTCGGACAACCGCTCGGACGCGACGGCGTGCAGGTCGCGCTCGCGCAGCAGCACGTAGGTCTCGCCGCGCACCTCGACCTCGGCCTTGTCCTCGGGGTCGAACAGCGCGCGGTCGCCGACCTCGACCGTCCGCACGTTGGCGCCGACCGCCACGACCCGGGCCCACGCCAGCCGCCGTCCCATCGCGGCCGTGGCGGGGATGACGATGCCGGCGGACGAGCGGCGTTCGCCGTCCTCTCCGTCCTGGGAGACCAGCACGCGGTCGTGCAGCATGCGGATGGGCAGCTTCTCGGGGTCCTGGGCGGTCACAGTTGTAGAGGGTACGTCCGGACGGCGATCAGTGCCGCCGCGCCCGCCACAGCAGCAGCCCGACCACCAGCGCCGCACCGGCGACGGCGCCGAGCACCTCGAGCCGCGGGCTGCCGTCGGGCGTCGTGAGCCGCGCCCGCAGGCCCGCCGTCCCGTCCTTGACCAGCCGCGACGGCGTCAGCCGCGTCGTCAGCTCGTCGATGTTGGCGGACAGCCGCTCGGTGCGGGCGGCGATCTCGGTCTCGATCTGGCGCACGCTGCGGCCGCGCTTGGCCAGCTCGGCCTGCACCTCGGGCGCCATCGGCATCGGCTGGCGCGACGCCGGCAGCACGGGCTCGGTCGGGCTCTGATCCGCGGCAGACACGGATCTACCGTACCGATGCGACTGTCCAGTCGTATGGATACGGTGTGAACGTGACTGACTCGCGACTCTCCCCGGGCGACGCCGCGCCCGAGTTCACTCTTCCCGACGCCGACGGCAAGCCCGTCTCGCTCACCGACTACCGGGGCCAGCGCGTCGTCCTCTACTTCTATCCCGCCGCGATGACCCCGGGCTGCACCACGCAGGCCTGCGACTTCCGCGACAACCTCGCCTCGCTGCAGGGCGCCGGGTACACCGTCCTCGGCGTCTCGCCCGACGCGCCGGCCAAGCTGGCGCAGTTCCGCGAGCGCGACCACCTCACCTTCCCGCTGCTGGGCGACGAGAGCCGCGCGACGCTCGAGGCCTACGGCGCATACGGCGAGAAGAAGCTGTACGGCAAGGTCGTGCAGGGCGTCATCCGGTCGACGTTCGTCATCGACGCCGACGGCAAGGTCGAGAAGGCCATGTACAACGTCAAGGCGACCGGGCACGTCGCAAAGCTCCGTCGCGACCTGGGGCTCGACGCGGCGTGACACGTGCCCGCCTGCGCACCGTCCTCGCCGTCGCGCTGATCGTCCTCGGCACGCCGCTGCTGCTCGCCGGCGCGGCCACCGCCGTCTACGTCGGCCCCGACGACACCGTCGAGTACGCGCGCGCCGACGTCTCCGGCGAGGGCTCCGTCGCGGCCACGGCGGTGGACATCGCGACGGTCACCGGCCCGGTCCTGCACGTCAGCGCGCGGATGGCCGACGACAGCGACGTGTTCGTCGGCGTCGGGCACCGCATCCACGTCGACTCCTACCTCGACGGCGTCGGGCAGCAGACGGTCACGGCGGCGGACCTGCGCGGCGAGGTCACGTCGTCGTCGGAGCCCGGTGAGGCAGCCCCGGCCGCGCCGCCCGGCGACCTGGACTGGTGGGAGTCCCGTGCCTCCGGGCCGGGCTGGCAGGGCGTCTCGTACGAGCTGACCGACGAGCCGGTCCGCGTCGTCGTCATGTCGCCGTCGGCGTCCGGCGAGCCGCTGGACGTCGAGCTGAGCCTCGGCGCCGAGGTCGACGGGATCTTCCTGACCGGGGTGCTGGTGGGGGTCGGCGGGCTCCTGCTGATCGCCGGCGGCGTCCTGCTGATCTGGCTGCGGCGGCGACGGCGCAAGCGCAAGCTGCGCGCCGTCCCCGACGAGAAGAAGACGCCCGAGGAGAAGAAGGACGAGCCGCCGGGCGACCCGCACGCACCCTTCAAGAAGCCCGCCGAGGAGCCGGAGAAGGAGAAGGTCGCGACCGTCACGCCGCTGCCGAAGCGGCCGCTGCCCGAGCGCACCCCGCCGCCCCCGGCGCCCGCCCCGCCGCCGAAGCCGTCCGCCCGCATCGCCGTCGTGCTCGGGCTGACCGGGCTGGTCACCGCCTGCGCCCAGGTGCCGGGCGAGGTCGACGAGGGCGCGCGCGACGCGCTGATCCCGGCCATCACGACCGACCGCGCCGAGAGCTTCTTCGAGCAGTACAACGAGGTCGTCGGCGCGGCCGCCGGCGGCACCGGCGACGCCCCGCTGGCCGAGGTCGAGGGCGGCGCGCTACTGGCGACGTCGCAGTTCGCGGCCGAGCAGCAGCAGGCCACCGGCGTCGCGCCTGAGTCGCTGCCGACCGACCTCACCCCGTCGGTCGTGCTGTCGCCGCAGGTCGGCGAGTACCCGATGTGGGCGGTCGTCACCGGCGAGGCCTCGGCCGGCGGCGCGGCGTCGTGGTACCTCCTCACCCGCGAGAACGCCGCGTCGCCGTGGCTGGCCACCCTCGCCGTCCACCCCGCCGAGGGCACGTCCGTCACCGCTCCGCTCACGGCCGACGGTGCCGCCGTCGTCGCCGACGATGCCGCCGCCGCCCGCGGCGACGAGGTGCTCGAGGTGCTGCGCGCCTACGGCGAGACCGGCGAGGAGCCCGAGGGCATCGACCTCGCCTTCGCCGACGGCCTCACCAACCTGCCCGCACACGGCCTGCAGCTCGACACCGCCCCGCCCGAGTTCGGCACCGCGTCGCGCAGCTGCGCCGTCGAGAACGCCGGAGAGGTCCACTGGCTGCAGACCGAGTACGGCGCCGTCGCGCTGGCCTCGATCAGCTGCACGCAGTCGGTGACGGTGAACCCCGGCTTCTCCGTGGTGATCGAGGAGGCCGGCCTGGGCACCATTCCGGGCGGTTCGCAGATCTCGCAGGCGGAGATCTCCCAGAACGCCACCTTCATCCTCTCCGTCGACACCGACGGATCCGCGACGGTGGTCGGGCAGCGCATGCAGCCCATCGGCATGACCTGGTCGCTCCCCTGACCCAGCCGCGGAGCCCGGGTGCCCTACGATGGCCGATGCGCGGGAGTGGCGGAATTGGCAGACGCGCGACGTTTAGGCCGTCGTGTCTTCGGACGTAGGGGTTCAAGTCCCCTCTCCCGCACCGGGCACTCCAAGGCCGACGGTGCCCCCGCGGTTCTGTCCGGGGGTCGTGGTGTGATCTCCACCAGCACCGTGCTGCGCCGCGACGGCATCCCCCCTGCCCCGGCCTGACGCCGCACACCGTCGAACCATCAGGGGGGAACGACATGGGCATCAAGGACAAGCTGCTGGACCTGTGGCAGCGCGACGCATCCGCCGTGGTGCACGGCTGGCTGCCGGGCACCGGCACGACGTACGGCGTGGGCGAGACCGGCCGGCGCTATCTGCAGGTCAGCTGCCTCGACCTCGCGATCAGATACGACCGCCAGCGGCTCGGCGAGCGCCGTCCCGTCCTCCAGTCGCTGGTCACGTGACCAGACGGGAACGAGCGCATCCCCGTCTCGCGCACGCTCGGCCCGTCCAGCTTCACCGGTCTCCATGACGGCAGCTTCGCGCAGCTCCTGCAGAGCAACGTGGCGTTGACCGGCGACCTGCCGATGAACGAGGGCTACGTCGACGTCGTCGTCGGGCTGCTGGCGGCACCCGGAGAAGGGCTGCTGGACAAGGCGACCGAGTTCCTGGGCGACCTCGCGGAGCTCACACGGGTGCCGCAGCTGACCGCCGCCGCCGGGGTGGCGACCAAGATCACCGCCGGGGTCGACAAGCTGCTCGGCACCGACGAGACGATCGGCCTGCTCGCGTTGCAGACGTCGATCAACGCGGACGGCCTGCGCGACGGCTACTACGTCGCCACCAACTGGCCGGCGGCGAACGGCGGCCTGGATCGGCTCCGCGTCACCGACGCCCGCCTCGAGGTCCTGCACGACGACCAGGTGTGGCGGCCGGCCGCCGGGTTCGACTACTTCGTCCTCGAGGTGGCGACGACCGGCAGCCATCCCGACCGCTGGCGGCAGCTCGGGGCGATGCCCAAGGTGGTCAAGGACGCCCTGAGCCAACTGGCCAAAGCGGTGTCGGACGACGACGTCGCGGCCGCCGGCAGCGCGGTCCGGGTCGCGATCGTCGAGGTCGAATTCGAGCCCAACCTGACCGTCGAGGACCGTGCGATCGCCGCCGACCGCATCGCCGCCGCAGGGGTCGAGCGGCGCAAGGTGATCCTCACGAAGCAAGCCGGGGAGGCCTCCGGCGACAGCGACCGGGCCGAGATCCTCGGCAAGCTCCAGTCGATCGATCTCGTCGGCGCGGACGTGACGAAGCGCCTCTCACTGATGCGGCAGCGCGCGTTCGGCTAACGGAATTCAGCCGGCGGTCTTGACGTGCATCCACAGGACGACGTCGAGGATGCGCAGGGGCGGGTCGTGCAGGTCGGACTCGCGGATCGCGGACTCCTGGGTCACCTCCTTGAGCCGCCCCTGCACGTCGGCGTCGGTGATGAGGTGCTGGTAGACGAGCCAGTCGACGCGGCGGTCCTGGCCGACGCCGAGGAGGCCGCGGGTGACGAGGGAGTCGCGGACGGGGAACAGCCGCGGCCGCTTGCGGGCGCACAGCTTCGACGCCGCCACCCACTTGTTGCCGCCTAGGGCGTTCTTGAGCTGCAGGTGCAGGTGCTCGGCGGCGTCGAGGACGGCGTCGTCGGCGTCGGCGAGGTCGGTCTCGGCGGGCACCATGCGCAGCGCCTTGAGGACGTCGTTGCGGTGCGGGCCGCCCTGCAGCAGCTGCCGCCCCGCCCGCGGCCCGACGGTGATGCCGAGCAGCGACGTGGCATAGAGGTCCGCGGCGGTGATGGAGTCGTACTCCACCGGGCCAACGGCGAGGAAGCTGCGGCCGGCGTAGTTGGAGTCGCGGTCGTAGAAGAGGCGGAGGTTCTCGACGGCGCCGGCGTCCTCGAGTGCTCCCAGCGCGGCCGACCGTGCGCGGTCGAGCTGAGCTGAGGACGGCCGACGGGCGCGTGTCGGGGTCACGACGATCATCGTGACAGGCTCCTCGGACACAACCAACCCCTTGATCGTCAAGCGGACGCAAAGATTGCGGCCCCCACCGTGTAGAACGCGTGAAGATCCTGTCCCGTCCGGCCGTCGCGACCCTAGCGTCGAAGCCATGGAGCACTCACAGCCATTGTTCGTCCCCGTCCGCTCGGCCGGCCCGGCGCCGTCACCATGTATCGCCGTCGTCACCGCCCGGCTCCCGGAGGGCGGCCGCGTCGGCCTGGCCTTCACCAGCGTCGAAGCGCTCGCCGCCGCCATGGGCCGCAGTCAGCCGTGGATCCGGCTGAGCCTTGCCGCCGAGCGCGCGCTGCTCGCCCCCCTCGGTGTTTCGCGCATCCAGGTCGACCCGGCCCTCGTCGCGCCCCCGGTGCCGGCGACGACGAGCCGTGCGCTGGCGGGAGCCCGTCATGCGGCGTGAGCTGGACGCCGTTGACCGGGTGATCCTGGGCCAGCTGCTGCGGATCGGGCGGTCCCCGCTGCACATCCTGGCGCGACGGGCCGGGCTGAGCGTCTCGGCGATGTCCGTGCGGGTCCGGCGGCTGGAGGAGGCCGGGGTCATCGCCGGCTTCCGCGCCCAGCTCGACCTCGACGCCGTCGGCCGGCCTCTGCAGGCGGTCGTGCGGGTCGGGCTGGCGCCGGAGACCGAGCGGCCGATCTTCGAGAAGTGGCTCAGCGGCCGCTCGGCGGTGACGGCGGCCTGGCAGCTGGCCGGCGACGCCGACTACGTCGTCCACCTGGCCTGCCGCGACGTCGCCGACCTCGACGACGAGTTGCGCGAGCTGACCGAACACGGCGGCGCCGAGCGGACGCCGACGAGCATGGTGCTGCATGCGGTCCCGGACCTCGGCGAACACCTGACCGACTGACCCTGTCGGTGCCCGGTTCTAGCCTGAGGACCATGGCGTACGCGTTCGAGACCCGGCCGCTCACCGCCGCGACCTGGCCCGACCTCGAGGAGCTGTTCGAGGTCCGGGGCAACGCGATCGTGCGCGACTGCTACTGCATGTTCTTCCGGCGAGCCCGGCCGGCCAAGGACGCGCCGCGTCCCGACCCGGACAGCAAGGCCGGCCTGCGCGCCCTGGTCGACGGCGACGGCGTCACGCCCGGCGTGACGCCCGGCCTGGTCGGGTACGTCGACGGCGGGCCGGCGGGCTGGATCAGCCTGGGCCCGCGGCCTGACTTCCGGCGGCTGGAGCGGTCCCGCGTCATGAAGCAGGTCGACGACACCCCGGTCTGGTCGGTGGTCTGCACGTTCGTCGCGAGGCCGTTCCGCGGCCGGGGCGTCCAGCACCGGTTGCTCGCGGCCGCCGTCGAGCACGCCCGCGACCACGGGGCCGGCATGCTCGAGGCGTACCCCGTCGACAAGCCGGAGCGCAGCCATCCCGACTCCATGTTCGTCGGCTCGCGGTCGCTGTTCGAGCGGGCCGGCTTCACCGAGGTGGTGCGCCGGTCCCCGACCCGGGTGACGATGCGCCTCGCGCTCCGCTGACCGCACCGGCCCAGATCGGGACAATGCACCAAGCCGGCCCAGAACGCAATGTGCGTACGACGTACGCGTACGGTGTACGCTGTCGCCATGACCATCCTCGTCACCGGTGCGACCGGAAGCGTCGGCCGCCTCGTCGTCGACCACCTGCTCACCCGCGGCGCCACCGACGTGCGCGCCCTCGTCCGCGACCCCGCGAAGGCCACACTGCCCGCCGGCGTCGACGTCGCGACCGGCTACGTCGCCGAACCCGAGTCGCTGGACGCCGCCTTCGACGGCGTCGACCGCATGTACCTCACGTCCTACACCGACACCGCCGCGGAGGTCCTCGCCCGCGCCAAGAAGGGCGGCGTGCGCCACGTCGTCAGCCTGTCCGGCGAGCGGGAGAGCTGGTGGGGCTCGATCGTCGACGACGTCGAGGCGTCCGGGCTCGAGTGGACGCACCTGTGGCCGGGCGAGTTCATGGAGAACACGACGATCTGGACCGACCAGATCCGCACCACGAGCCAGGTCCGCGACGGCTACGCGGCCTCCGCCAACGCCGCCATCGCGATGGACGACGTCGCCGCGGTCGCCGCCGTCACGCTCACCGAAAACGGCCACGTCGGGCGGGCGTACCCGCTCACCGGGCCCGAGACGCTGACGCGCGCCGAGAAGGTCGCGCTCATCGGCCGGGCCCTCGGCCGCGACGTCCCCTACGTCGAACTCAGCCGCGACGATGCGATCGCCGAGCTCACAGCGTCGATGGGCGAGTACGCCGAGTGGTACGTCGACGGCGAGGGCCAACAGGTCGAGCACCCGCAGCAGCCCACCACTGCTGTCGCCGAGGTGCTCGGCCGACCGGCCACGACCTTCGCCGACTGGGCCGTGCGCCACGCGGACCTGTTCCGCTGACCCGCGCCGCATTACAGTCGATATGTGACGGTCATCGTTCTGCTCATCGCGCTGGTCGTGGCGCTCATCCTCACGGTGACGGTCGTCTATGCGCGGCAGCCGGCGTCCGGTACCGGGCGCGTCCGCCGGTACCGGCGCCGCATCCGCGTGGCGCCGCTGTTCCGGCTGGAGCGACTCAGCCAGCACCGCTACGTCCTGCGCAACGACGGCGGCACGCCCGCCTACGACGTCCAGCTCGACACCGGTGACCTCACCGTCACCGAGGGCGAGACCCACCTGCGCGAGTTCGGCCCGCGACACGCCGAACAGCTGCTGCTGATCCAGCCGATGCACGGCCGGGTGGCCGACCTCGTGGTGCGCTGGCGCGCCCGTCCTGGCGACGACGCGGTGCAGGTCACGCCGCTGCCGCTGGACATCGAGGCGGCCTCCGAAGGGCAGGACGCCTGACTCGCCGGCCCGCGCGGCACGCGGGATTCGACCGCGGCGACTCACCGCCGCGGATGATGACTTAAGGTCGTCCAATGCTTGGCCTGCCGGACCACATCAAGGCGTGCCTGTTCGATCTGGACGGGGTGCTCACTCCCACGGCGGAAGTGCACAAAATCGCCTGGAAAGCGACGTTCGACGCGTATCTGCGCGACCACGCGCAGCGCACCGACGACGCCTTCGTCCCCTTCGATCTCGAGCGCGAGTACAACGTCTACGTCGACGGCAAGTCACGTGCCGACGGCGTACGGTCGTTCCTCGCCGCACGCGGCATCACCCTGCCCGAGGGCAGCCATGACGACCCCGGCACCGCCGACACCGTCAACGGCCTCGGCAACCGCAAGAACGCCGTGCTGCTGGAGCGGCTGCGCGAGGTCGGGGTGCGCCCCTACCCGGGCTCCGTGACCTACCTGCGCGCAGCCGCCGAGGCCGGGCTGCGCCGGGCCGTGGTGTCCGCCAGCGCGAACGCCGGCGAGGTGCTCGCGGCGGCCGGCATCGACGACCTGCTGGAGATCAGGGTCGACGGCCTGACGGCGCGGGCGGACGGGCTGCGCGGCAAGCCGCAGCCCGACACCTTCCTCGCCGCGGCCGAGCGGCTGGCCGTCGCGCCGGGCGAGGCCGCGGTGTTCGAGGACGCGCTCGCCGGCGTCGAGGCGGGCCGCGCCGGCGCCTTCGGGCACGTCGTCGGGGTCGACCGCGTCGGCCAGGCCGACGCCCTGCGCGAGCACGGCGCCGACGTCGTCGTCACCGACCTCGCCGACCTGCTGGAGGCCGGCCGGTGATCCGAGAGAGCGCCTACCCGACGGAGCCGTGGCGCATCCGCGAGGCGACGCTGGACCTCGAGCTGCTGGCGCAGTCCGAGTCGGTGCTCGCGCTGTCCAACGGCCACATCGGCCTGCGCGCCAACCTCGACGAGGGCGAGCCGCACGGACTGCCGGGCAGCTACCTCAACTCGTTCTACGAGCTGCGCCCGCTGCCGTACGCCGAGGCCGGCTACGGCTACCCCGAGCAGGGCCAGACCATCGTCAACGTCACCAACGGCAAGCTGATCCGGCTGCTGGTCGACGACGAGCCGTTCGACGTCCGCTACGGCGACCTGCGCGCGCACGAGCGCGTCCTGGACATGCGGGCCGGCACGCTCGACCGCACGGTGGAGTGGGTGTCGCCGGCGGGCCAGGCGGTGCGGGTGCGCTCGACCCGGCTGGTGTCGTTCACCCAGCGGGCCGTCGCCGCCATCTGCTACGAGGTCGAGCCGGTCGACAAGGAGGCCCGGGTCGTCATCCAGTCCGGGCTGGTCGCCAACGAGGAGGTCCCGGTCACGAAGAAGGACCCGCGCGTCGCGGCCGTCCTGGAGGAGCCGCTGGAGTCCGAGCAGTACCTCGCCAACGGCGCCGGCGGCCTGCTGATCCACCGGACGAAGGCCAGCGGCCTGCGCATGGCCGCGGCGATGACGCACGTCGTCGAGGGCCCGGACCGCACCGTCGTTAGCACCGAGGCGTTCCCCGACTGGGCGCGGACCACGATCGCCTGCGTTCTCAAGCCGGGCGAGCGGCTGCGCGTGATCAAGCTGCTCGCCTACGGGTTCTCCAGCCAGCGGTCGCTGCCGGCGCTGCGCGACCAGGTCGGCGCCGCGCTGGCGTCGGCCCGGCTGTCCGGCTGGGAGGGGCTCTGCAAGGGCCAGCGCGAGTACCTCGACGCGTTCTGGGACGCGGCCGACGTCCGCGTCGACGGCGATCCCGAGGTCCAGCAGGCGGTCCGGTTCGGGCTGTTCCACGTCCTGCAGGCCGGCGCCCGCAACGAGATGCGGCCCATCGCGGCGAAGGGCCTGACCGGCCCGGGGTACGACGGCCACTCCTTCTGGGACACCGAGATGTTCGTGCTGCCGGTGCTGATCTACTCGCAGCCCGACGCGGCGGCGCAGGTGCTGCGCTGGCGGCACGCCACGCTCGACCTCGCCCGGGAGCGAGCCCGCACCCTCGGGCTGAAGGGCGCCGCGTTCCCCTGGCGGACCATCCGGGGCCACGAGACGTCGGGCTACTGGCCGGCCGGCACCGCCGGCTTCCACATCGGCGCCGGCATCGCCGACGCCACGATGCGCTACCTCCAGGCCACTGGCGACGAGGCGTTCGAGCGCGAGGTCGGCGTCGAGCTGCTGGTCGAGACGGCCCGGCTGTGGCGTTCGCTCGGCCACCACGACCGCCACGGCGCGTTCCACATCGACGGCGTCACCGGCCCGGACGAGTACTCGGCGGTGTCGAACGACAACGTCTACACGAACCTCATGGCGCAGCGGAACCTGCTCGGCGCGGCCGACGCCGTCCTCCGTCACCCCGACGTCGCCGACGCCCTCGACGTCGGCGAGGAGGAGGCGGCCTCCTGGCGCGACGCCGCCCACGCCATGACCGTCCCGTACGACGCCGAGCTGGGCGTGCACCAGCAGTCCGAGGGGTTCACCCGGTTCCAGGAGTGGGACTTCGAGGAGACCGCCCCCGACGACTATCCGCTGCTGCTCACTCACCCGTACTTCGACCTGTACCGCCGCCAGGTCATCAAGCAGTCCGACCTCGTGCTGGCCATGCACTGGCGCGGCGACGCCTTCACGCCGGAGGAGAAGGTCCGCAACTTCGCCTACTACGAGGCCCGCACCGTCCGCGACTCCTCGCTGTCGTCGTGCACCCAGGCCGTCATCGCCGCCGAGACCGGGCACCTGGAGCTCGCGCACGACTACCTGGGCGAGGCGGCGATGACCGACCTGCACGACAGCCACTCCAACACCAGCGACGGCGTGCACCTGGCGGCGCTCGCCGGGGCCTGGCTCGGCCTGGTCGCCGGGTTCGGCGGCATGCGCGACCACGACGGCGTGCTGTCGTTCGCGCCGCGGCTGCCGAGCCGGTTCGAGCGGCTGGACTTCTCGCTGCTGTGGCGTGGGCTGCGGCTGCGGGTGAGTGTGCGGCCCGACGAGGTCACGTACTACCTGCGCGAGGGCGACCACGAGGACGGCTCCCGCATCGACCTGCTGCACCACGGCGAGGCGGTGACGGTCCGCGTCAGCGCGCCGGTCACCGTGCCCATCCCGCCGGCGCCGCCGCCGCAGCCCGAGCCGCAGCAGCCGACCGGACGCGCCCCCGTCCGCCGCGGAGCGGGGCAGGTCGCCGGCGACTGACGTCGGCGGCCGGGGCGATAACCAGGTGATCCGTCCTTGCCGGGCACCGTACGCTTGATGGCGTATGCCCACCTCCCCCAGCACCGACACCTTGGCCGACCTGCGTGCGCGGCTGCCCGAGCTGATGCTGCGGGACGAACGGCGGCTCGCCCGCCGGCTCGACGGCGTGCGCAAGGTCCGCGACGCCGAGGCGAAGGCGGCCGCCGTCACGCAGATCGCGGGCGAGGTCGAGGCGGCGGAGCGGCGGCTGCAGCGGCGCCAGGCGACCGTCCCCGCCGTCCGGTACCCGGAGGAGCTGCCGATCAGCCAGCGGCGCGACGACATCGCCGCCGCCATCCGCGACCACCAGGTCGTCATCGTCGCCGGTGAGACCGGGTCCGGTAAGACGACGCAGCTGCCGAAGATCTGCCTCGAGCTGGGCCGCGGCGTCCGCGGGACCATCGGGCATACGCAGCCGCGCCGGCTGGCCGCGCGCACCGTCGCCGAGCGGGTCGCCGAGGAGTTGGGCACCGAGCTGGGCCGCGCCGTCGGCTACCAGGTCCGGTTCACCGCGAAGGCCGGCGACGACACCCTGGTCAAGCTGATGACCGACGGCATCCTGCTGGCCGAGATCGGGCAGGACCGCCTGCTGCGCCGCTACGACACGCTGATCATCGACGAGGCGCACGAGCGCAGCCTGAACATCGACTTCATCCTCGGCTACCTCAAGCAGCTGCTGCCGCGGCGGCCCGACCTCAAGGTGATCATCACCTCGGCGACGATCGACCCCGAGCGGTTCGCCGAGCACTTCGACGACGCCCCGATCATCGAGGTGTCCGGCCGTACCTACCCGGTCGAGGTCCGCTACCGCCCGCTCGACCTCGAGGACGACGAAGAGCCGCGCGACCAGATCCAGGCCATCGTCGAGGCCTGCGACGAGCTGGCGCTGGAGGCGTCGGGCGACGTGCTGGTGTTCCTGTCGGGCGAGCGCGAGATCCGCGACACCGCCGACGCGCTGCGCAAACGGTACGCCAACGCCCCGCAGGGCACCCTCGAGGTCCTGCCCCTCTACGCCCGGCTGTCCGCGGCCGAACAGCACCGGGTGTTCCAGCCGCACACCGGCCGGCGCATCGTGCTGGCCACGAACGTCGCCGAGACGTCGCTGACGGTGCCCGGCATCCGCTACGTCGTCGACCCCGGCACCGCGCGCATCTCCCGCTACAGCAACCGCACCAAGGTGCAGCGGCTGCCGATCGAGCCGGTGTCGCAGGCGTCGGCGCGGCAACGGGCCGGACGCTGCGGCCGGTTGTCCGACGGCATCTGCATCCGGCTCTACTCCGAAGAGGACTTCGAGTCGCGGCCGGCGTTCACCGAGCCGGAGATCCTGCGCACCAACCTCGCGTCGGTGATCCTGCAGATGACGGCGCTCGGGCTGGGCGACGTCGCGGCGTTCCCGTTCCTCGACCCGCCCGACCGGCGCAGCATCGCCGACGGCGTCAACCTGCTGGTCGAGCTGGGCGCGCTGGACCCGTCGGCCCGCGACGACAAGGAGCGGCTCACCACCGTCGGCCGGTCGCTGTCGCAGCTGCCCATCGACCCGCGGCTGGCCCGGATGATCCTCGAGGCCGGCCGCAACGGCTCCGTCCGCGAGCTGCTCGTCCTCACCGCGGCGCTGTCCATCCAGGACCCGCGCGAGCGGCCGAGCGACCAGCGCGACGTGGCCGACGCCTTCCACGCCCGGTTCGCCGACCAGACGTCTGACTTCCTGGCGTTCCTCAACCTCTGGCGCTACGTCAAGGAGAAGCAGGACGAGCTGTCGTCCAGCGCCTTCCGCCGGCTGTGCCGCACCGAGCACCTCAACTACCTGCGCATCCGCGAGTGGCAGGACCTCGAGTCGCAGCTGCGCCAGCTGGTCAAGCCGCTCGGCGTCACGCTCAACAGCGCCGACGGGTCCGAGGAACACATCCATCAAGCCCTGCTCTCCGGCCTGCTGTCGCACATCGGCGTCAAGGACGAGGCGGGCAACGAGTACCAGGGCGCCCGCGGCGCGAAGTTCGCCGTCTTCCCCGGGTCGGCGCTGTTCAAGAAGCCGCCGCGCTGGGTGATGTCGGCCGAGCTGGTCGAGACGTCGCGGCTGTGGGCCCGGGTCAACGCCCGCATCGACCCCGCGTGGGCCGAGCCGCTGGCCGAGCACCTGGTGAAGCGGACGTACAGCGAGCCGCACTGGGAGCGCAAGGCCGGCGCCGTCGTCGGCTACGAGAAGGTCATGCTCTACGGCGTCGTCATCGTGCCGCGGCGCAAGGTGCAGTACTCCCGCGTCGACCCCGAGCTGAGCCGCGAGCTGTTCATCCGGCACGCGCTGGTCGAGGGCGACTGGACCACGCACCACAAGTTCTTCCACGAGAACCGCGAGCTGCTGGAGGACGTCGAGGAGCTCGAGCACCGCGCCCGGCGCCGCGACATCGTCGTCGACGACGAGACGCTGTTCGCGTTCTACGACGAGCGCATCCCCGCCGACGTCGTCTCGGGCCGGCACTTCGACAGCTGGTGGAAGAACGCCCGGCACGAGCGCCCCGACCTCCTCACCTTCGACACCGACCTGCTGACCACCGACGCCGCCGGCGCCGTCACCCAGGCCGACTACCCCGACAGCTGGCCGGTCGACGACCTCGACCTGAAGCTCACGTACCAGTTCGAGCCGGGGTCCAGCGCCGACGGCGTCACGGTGCACATCCCGATCGAGGTGCTCAACCAGGTCGAGCCCGACGGTTTCGACTGGCAGGTGCCGGGGCTGCGGCCGGAGCTGGTGACGGCGCTGATCAAGGCGCTGCCGAAGCCGCTGCGCCGCTCGTTCGTCCCGGCGCCCGACACCGCCCGCGAGGCGCTGGCCCAGCTGCCGCCGTCGCCGGCCGGCCAGCCGTTCATCGACGCGCTGGCCCGGGTGCTGCACCGGGCGCGGGCCGTGCCGGTGGCGCCGTCCGACTTCGACCTGAGCAAGGTGCCCGACCACCTGCGCATGACCTTCCGCGTCCTGGACGAGAAGGGCCGGCTCGCCGCCGAGGGCAAGGACCTCGACGAGCTCAAGGTCATGCTGCAGAAGGAGCTACGCAAGACGATGGCGGCCGCGGCCAGCAGCATCGAGCGCGCCGGGCTGACGGCGTGGCCGGGCGGCGAGCTGCCGCGGACATTCGAACAGCGCCGCTCCGGGCACGTCGTCACCGGCTATCCGGCGCTGGTCGACGAAGGGACGACGGTCGCGCTGCGGGTGCTGCCGACCCCGTCCGACCAGGCCCGCGCCATGTGGACCGGCAACCGGCGGCTGCTGCTGCTCGGCGTCCCGTCGCCGACGTCGTTCGTGCAGCGGCACCTCGCGAACCGGTCGAAGCTGGTGCTCAGCCAGAACCCCGACGGGTCGGTCGCGGACCTGCTCGACGACGTCGCCGCGGCGTCGGTGGACTGGCTGGTGGCGCAGGCCGGCGGCCCGGCGTGGGACGAGGCGGCGTTCGCAGCGCTGCGCGAGCGGGTCCGGTCCGACCTCATCGAGACCGTCTTCGAGGTCGTCGGCGACGTCGAGAAGGTGCTCGAGGTGTCCCATCGGGTCTCGACGGCGCTGAAGAGCACGACCAGCCTCGCGCTGACGGCGTCGCTGGTCGACGCCCGCGACCACCTCGCCCGGCTGCTGCCGCGCGGCTTCGTCACGTCCACCGGCCGGAAGCGGCTGCCCGACCTGCTGCGCTACCTGCGGGCGATCGAGCGGCGGCTGGAGAAGCTGCCGACGTCGCCGCAGCGCGACCGGCAGAACATGGACACCGTCCGCCGGATCACCGACGAGTACGAGGCGGCGCTGGCCGCCCTCGCACCCGGCCACGGCCCGACCGCCGCCCACGACGCGGTCCGTTGGCTGATCGAGGAGCTGCGGGTCAGCCTGTTCGCCCAGGAGCTCGGCACGGCGCAGGCGGTGTCGGAGAAGCGGCTGCTCAAGGCCATCGACGCGCTCTACGACCAGCCCTCCTAGGCGCCGGCGACCGGTTGCCGGAGGACGGTGCGCTGCTTATCCGGCGCGACTTTCCGGAAGTCGCTGAGGTAGATCTCGTGGTGCTTGCCGGTCATCCGCAAGCCCTGGCCGGGGATGAACTCGTCGTGCAGCCGCGCCAGGACGTCCGCCTCGTCGTCGAACGAGCCGATGTGAAGCGTCTGCACGCACCGCCCCTCGGACAGCGTCTCCAGGCGGACGTCGTCGAGCTTCGGCGGCCGGTTCGTAGCAGCCACCCGTTCGACGGCGGCCGCGACGGCGTCGTCGTCGAGCCAGTCCGGGACCATCAGCATCATCGTCCAGTCCCACCGCGACTTGTCCCGCGCGGCCGTGAACGCGTCGAGGTCGTCGGCCCACCACAGGCCCTCCAGGGGCGGGACCACATAGTCGCGCCCGAGGTCGAGCTTGCTGGCGAACTTCAGCTTGTACGCGACCGGGTAGAGCGCCTCGACCGCCGCGGCGAACTCCGGCGACGTGTTGGGGTCGCCGTGCCCGTCGATCATCAGGTAGCGCAGGTCGGGGACGTCCAGCAGGCTGAACCGGCCGGCCCGCGCCCGGTAGCCGTCGAGGGTCTTCTTGAAGTCGGTCTTCTGCGTCATCGCTGCACCTGGACTCGGCCGGCGAGCCACTGCCTTTCCGCCTCCAGGAGGCTCAGGGAGTACGAGAACACCTCACGGGCAGGCAGCGGCAGCGGCGACTGCGCCGCCTGAGCCTGCCGGGCCGCCTCGATGCCGGCGATCCGGCCCTCGAGCCACGCCAGCCGGGCCTGCAGCGCCTGCGCGTACTCGTCGGCGGAGAGCAGCGGCAGGTTCGCGAGGCCGACCAGCAGCGGGTGCGGCACCGGACGCGGCTCCTCGACCAGAGCACGTGTGGTGCGGGCCGCGACGTCGCGTCCGGCGGCGGTCGCGTGGAACACCCGGCGGGACTTGGCCGCGGCGGGCGCGTCGGGCACCTCGACGAGGCCACGCCGCTCCAGCTTGGCGAGCAGGTAGTAGATCGAGGAGAACCCGATGTCGGTCCACTGCCGGATGCCGCGCCGCTCGATGACCTGCTCGAGGTCATACCCATGCTGCGGCCGCTCGATGACGAGCCCGAGCACTGTCAGCTCCGCCGGCGTCAACTCCACGCCCGCTATCCTAGCACTAGGATAACTCTCCGCCCCTAGCTCAAGTTGATCTTGGAGTAATGGCGCAATTGCTGGGCGAGTTGCCCGATAGATACCGCGTTTACTCCAAGATCAACTTCGAGGAGCGGGGGCGACGGAGCGGGGGTCGAAGCCGTACGGCAGCTCCAGCCGGTGTGCGGCCAGCAGCGCTTCGTCGGCCAGCACGTCGGCGGTCGGGCCGTCGGCCACCACCGTCCCGCCGGACAGCACGATCGAGCGCGGGCACAGCTGCAGCGCGTACGGCAGGTCATGCGTGACCACCAGCTGCGTCACGTCCAGCGAGTCGAGGATCTCGTACAGCTCGCGCCGGCTGGCCGGGTCGAGGTTGCTGGTGGGCTCGTCCAGCACCAGGATCTCCGGCCGCATCGCCAGCACGGTCGCGACCGCGACGCGACGGCGCTGGCCGAACGAGAGGTGGTGCGGCGGGCGGTCGGCGACGTCCGTCATGCCGACGAGCGCTAGTGCCTCGTCGACCCGCTCGTCCAGTTCGGGACCGCGCAGGCCGAGGTTCGCCGGGCCGAACGCGACGTCGTCGCGGACGGTGGGCATGAACAGCTGGTCGTCGGGGTCCTGGAAGACGATGCCGACGCGGCGGCGGATCTCGCGCAGCGTCTCGCGGTCGTCCGGACGCACTTCCAGCCCCCCGACGCGGACGGTGCCGACGCCGCCGGAGAGGATGCCGTTGAGGTGCAGCACCAGCGTGGTCTTGCCGGCGCCGTTGGGCCCGAGCAGCGCGACCCGCTCGCCCCGGGCGATGCTGAGGTCGATGCCGAACAGCGCCTGGTGACCGTCGGGGTAGGCGAAGGCCAGCCCGTCGACCGCCAGCGAGACGTCCGCGCTCATGCGAGCACCGCCGTCAGCGCGACGACGGCGGCGGCCAGCGGCAGCACGGCGCCGCGCAACCAATCGGCGCGGGTCGCGACGGCGGTGGAGGTCAGCGGCATGGCGCCAGCGTAGCCACGCGACAGCATCGCCAGGTGCACCCGCTCACCCCGTTCGTAGGACCGGACGAACAGCGCGCCGGCGCCCTGCGCGACCACCCGGACGTGCCCGAGGTGCCGGGCCTCGAAGCCGCGCGACTCACGGGCGATGCGCATGCGCCGCATGTCGCCGGTGACGACATCGGCGTAGCGGATCATGAACGACGCGATCTCGACCAGCCGCTCCGGCACCTTCAGCCGCTGCAGTCCGGCCAGCAGCGCCCGGACGTCCGTCGTCGCCGCCAGCAGGATCGACGCGACCACGCCGATGGTGCCCTTGGCCAGGATGTTCCAGCCGGTCAGCAGCCCGTGCTCACTGAGCGACAGTCCGAGCACGTCGACCCGCGGACCCTGCGACACGATCGGCATGAGCAGCGCGAAGACCACGAACGGGACCTCGACCACCATGCGCCGGACGATCACCCCGGCCGGCACCCGGGCCACGGCGGCGACCACGCCGAGCAGGACCGCGTAGGCGCCGAACGCCCAGTACTGCTCCCGCGGCGTCGCGACCACCACCAGCACGAACGCCAGCAGCGCCAGCACCTTGACGTGCGCAGGCAGCCGGTGGACCGGAGAGTCGCCCGGCCGGTACAGCGAATGCCCGTGGCCGCCGCTCACCGGACGGCGTTCTCCGTCGCACGAGCCGAGGACCGGCCGCCGACCAGCCGGAACAGCACCACACCGATCACGACGACCACCGCGACGCCGAGGATGCCGGCCAGACCGACCGGGATGCCGCCGACGTCGCCGTAGTCGGCCAGCGCGAAGTCGCCGAACGCGTGGTCGCGGGCGGTCTCGAGGAAGCCCTCACCCTCTGCGACGTACTCCAGGCCGTCGGGGTTCGCGCTGGCGAAGAAGCTGACGATGCCGGCCAGCGCCAGCGCGACCAGGCTGCCGCCGATCAGCAACGGCCGCACGCTCCCCCGCGCCGCCGCACCCGCGGGTTCCGGGGCACCCACCGGCACCAGCGTGCCGTCAGCCTGCTTGAGCTGCAGCGCCGGCCGCAGCCCGCGGGCGGCGTAGACGAGGTCGGGCCGGACGGCGACGACGGCGCTCACCGTCAGCCCCGTGATGACCGCCTCGCCGATGCCGATCAGCGTGTGCCAGCCGAGCATGCTCACGGTGAGGGTGCCGAGCGGCAGCGACGCCTCGCCGCCGACCGCGAACAGCAGCACGAAGACCAGCGCGGCGACCGGCACGGACACCAGCGCGCCGATGGTCGCCGCCGGCACCACCGACGCCGGCCGCTTCGACAGCACCGCCAGCACCGCGCGCGTCACCACCCAGCCGACGACCACCGTCGTGATGCCGATGAGCGAGATGTTGGTCCCGAGCGCGGTCAGCCCTCCGTCGGCGAACAACAGACCCTGCACGAGCAGCACCACCGAGAGACACAGCACCGCCGTCCACGGGCCGACCAGCACGGCCGCGAGCGCGCCGCCCATCAGGTGGCCGCTGGTGCCGACGCCGACCGGGAAGTTCAGCATCTGCACGGCGAACACGAACGCCGCGGTGAGGCCGGCCAGCGGGGCGGTGCGCTCGTCCAGCTCGTCCTGCGCCTTGCGCAGCGCGAGGGCGACCCCGGCGGCGGCGACGGCGCCCGTCGCGACCGAGGTGGGAGCGTTCAGGAACCCGTCGGGGACGTGCATGGGTGTCCTCCTCGTGAACGGGGGCGAAATGTCCGGTTACGGATCGAGATCCTGTATCTGACCAGCCACGACAAGCAGAGAACCCCTTGTCCACAGAATGATGCGACAGAGTCGCACATGACGCAAGAGCACAAGAACGCCGTTCATTTCCCGAATCATGAGACGCAACTGTCCGTATGGCGGGACGTCACCTTGCGGTCGCCCGGCGCGTTCGTAGGATCGCAGACACTGGTGGTTCGGCCGGCGGGCACCTGATGGGTGCGATCCGGCCGACGCAAGAGGCCCTCGGCGCGGTTGACGTCGACCGGGAGGCCGGCCTCCGGGCGAACGCATGTCCGCGCTCCCGAGGAGACCCCTGATCATGCCCCGAACCCTGGCATCGACCGTGCCCGGCTATCCGCGCATCGGCCCGGACCGCGAGCTCAAGCGCGCCCTCGAGGCTTACTGGGCCGGCGAGTCCGGCCGCGACGAGCTGGACGCGGCCGCGCGCGCCGAACGCGAGCGGACCTGGCGCCGGCTCGCCGCGCTGGGCCTGGACGCCGTCCCGTCGAACACGTTCTCGCTGTACGACCAGGTCCTCGACGCCGTCGTGCTGGCCGGCGCCGTGCCGCCGCGGTTCGCGTCGCTCGGCCTGGACGGGCTCGGCACGTACTTCGCGATGGCCCGCGGGGCCGGCGGAGCCGGCGGGGTCGCCCCGCTGGAGCTGACCAAATGGTTCGACACCAACTACCACTACCTGGTCCCGGAGATCGGCCCGGCCACCCGCTTCCACCTCGACCCGGCCAAGCCGGTGAACGAGTACCGCGAGGCGCGAGCGCTCGGCCTCGAGACGCGGCCGGTGCTGCTCGGCCCGGCCAGCCTGTTGCTGCTGTCGAAGCCGGTGTCCGGCGCGCCGTCCGGATTCGAGCCGCTCGACCGGCTCGACGACCTCGTCGCGGTCTACGCACTGCTGCTGACGACCTTGGCCGCCGAGGGCGTCGAGTGGGTGCAGCTGGACGAGCCGGCCTACGTCGCCGACCGGACCGCCGACGAGCTCGAGGCGCTGCGCCGGGTGTACGAGCGGCTCGGCGGGCTGGCCGAGCGGCCGTCGATCCTGGTGTCGGCGTACTTCGGCTCGCTGGGCGACGCGCTGCCGGTGCTGGCGTCGTCGCCGGTGGAGGCGATCGGGCTGGACCTGGTGGCGGGCGGGCTGCCGGTTGGTGACGTCCCCGGGCTGGCCGGCAAGACCGTCGTCGCCGGCGTCGTCGACGGGCGCAACGTCTGGCGCACCGACCTCGACGCGGCGCTGGCGACCCTGCGCGCCGTCGAGTCGCTGGCCGGCGCCGTCGCCGTCGGGACGTCGTGCTCGCTGCTGCACGTCCCGTACGACCTCGACGCCGAGACCGCGCTGGACCCGCAGCTGCGGTCGTGGCTGGCCTTCGCCGACCAGAAGGTCGCCGAGGTCGTGACGCTTGCGGCGGCGCTGCGCGGCGAGGACCGGTCGGCGGAGTTCGACGAGGCCCGGGCCGCCCTCGCCGGCCGCGCCGCCGCCCCGAGCGTCGTCGACGACGGCGTCCGCTCGCGGCTCGCGGGACTCGGCCCCGGCGACACCCGCCGCGGACCGTACGCCGAGCGAGCCGCCGCGCAGCGCGACCGGCTCGGCCTGCCGCCACTGCCCACCACGACGATCGGCTCGTTCCCGCAGACCGGCGACATCCGGCGAGCGCGGGCGGCGTTCCGGGCCGGGAAGCTGGACCGCGCGGAGTACACGGCGCGCATGCGGGCCGAGATCGAGCGGGTGATCCGGCTGCAGGAGCGGCTCGGCCTCGACGTGCTGGTCCACGGCGAGCCTGAACGCAACGACATGGTGCAGTACTTCGCCGAGCACCTGGCCGGGTTCGTCACCACCGAGCACGGCTGGGTGCAGTCGTACGGCTCGCGCTGCGTCCGGCCGCCGATCCTCTACGGCGACGTGTCGCGGCCGGCGCCGATCACCGTCGAGTGGGCGACGTACGCGCAGTCGCTCACCGAGCGTCCGGTGAAGGGGATGCTGACCGGCCCGGTCACGATCCTCGCCTGGTCGTTCGTCCGCGACGACCAGCCGCTCGGCGACACCGCCCGGCAGGTCGCGCTGGCCATCCGCGACGAGACCGTCGACCTCGAGGCGGCCGGTGTCGGCATCGTGCAGGTGGACGAGCCGGCGCTGCGCGAGCTGCTGCCGCTGCGCGTCGCCGACCGGGCGGCGTACCTGGAGTGGTCGGTGACGGCGTTCCAGCTGGCGACGTCCGGCGTGGCCGACACGACGCAGGTGCACACCCACCTGTGCTACTCCGAGTTCGGCGACGTCGTGGCCGCCATCGACGGGCTGGACGCCGACGTCACCAGCATCGAGGCGGCGCGGTCGCGGATGGAGATCGTGCCCGACGTGGCCGCGTCCGGCTTCGACCGCGGCATCGGCCCCGGCGTCTACGACATCCACTCACCGCGCGTGCCCGGCACCGACGAGGTCGAGGCGCTGCTGCGGCGCGCCCTGGCCGACATCCCCGGCGACCGGCTCTGGGTGAACCCCGACTGCGGCCTGAAGACGCGGACGTACGAGCAGGTCGAGCCTGCCCTCACCGCGCTCGTCGCCGCCGCGGCGCGGGTGCGCTGACGCCGTCCGCTACAGGTCGTCGAGGGCGGCGAGGTCGTCGAGGTCCGGCTCCCAGGAGCCGGCGGCGACGTTCGCCGCGACCTGCTCAGCCGACACCGCGCCGGCGATCACGGAGCCGACGGCGGGCTGGGCGGCCAGCCCGCCGATGGCGACGTCGAGGAGGGTGCGGCCGCGATCGGCGGCGAACCGCTCCATCGCCTCGATGCGGTCGAAGTCGGCGGTCGCGAGGCGCTCGGCGCCGGATGCGGTGTCCAGCCGTGACCCGGCGGGCGCCGGCTCGCCGCGCCGGTACTTGCCGGTGAGCAGGCCGTACGCGAGCGGCCCGTACGGCAGGATGCCGACGCCGGCGTTCTCGGCGGCGGGGATCAGCTCGTCCTCGGCGGCCCGGTCGTAGAGCGAGTACTGGTTCTGGGCGCTGACGAACGGGGTCAGGCCCTCGGTGCGGGCGATCCAGGCCGCCTCGGTGACCTGCCAGCCGTCGAGGTTGGACGAGCCGGCGTAGCGGATCTTGCCCTCGGCCACCAGCTCGTCCAGGGCGGCGAGCGTCTCCTCGAGCGGCGTCAGCGGGTCGGGGAAGTGCAGCTGGTACAGGTCGATCCAGTCGGTCCCGAGCCGGCGCAGGCTGGACTCGACGGCGCGCCGGACGTAGCGCCGCGACCCGCGCACGCCCCAGTCCGCGCCGTTCGCGCCCTGCATGTCGCCGCCGAACTTGGTCGCGATGACGGCGTCGTCGCGGCGGCCGGCCAGGGCGGCGCCGAGCATCCGCTCGCTCTCGCCGAGCCCGTAGGTGTCGGACGTGTCGAACAGCGTCACGCCGTGGTCGAGCCCGGCGTGCACGACGGCGGTGGCGGCCGCCTCGTCGATGCGCCGGCCGAACGCGTTGCAGCCGATGCCGACGACGGAGACGGTGAGCCCGGACTCGCCCAGCTGGCGATAGCGCATGTCAGTCACGACCCGACCCTACGGGAGGGAGTTCTCCTCGCTATAGCAGGGAGAACTCCCACCCGATCAAGGGCAACGCGGCGGAGTTGTCCACAGATCGCCGGACGGCCCTGGCGAACCGCGCGGTCGCGGCGCAGGCTGTCGAGCATGTCCCATGTGCGCGCGCTGCAGCTGGCCCAGGTGCAGGACGGCCTCATCACTCGAGCCCAGGCGCTCGCCACAGGACTGACATCGTCGGCGATCGAGCATGCACTACGGCCGGGCGGGCCTTGGCAGCGCGTGGTCCGCGGCGTTTACGCGACGTTCACCGGTCCGCTCGCGCCGATCCACCGGCTGCGGGCGGCCTGCCTGCGGGCGGGCGACGGCGCGTTGATCACCGGGGCGTGGGCGTGCTGGATGTCCGGGCTGAGGTACGGGCCTCAGCCAGGCGAGGTGGTGGACGTACTGGTCGCGCGATCGGTGGACCGCGCGCACACGGGCTTCGTCAGGGTCCATCAGACCGGGCGGCTACCGCGAGCCCAGTTCTGGGTCGACCGCGACGAGATGTCGGTCCAGGCACCGGTTCCGGCCGAAGTGGTGCTGGACGTGCTCGTGCCCACGGCTCGACCGAGGATGATCCCCAAGGTGCCGGCAGCGCGGGCCGTTGTCGACGCCATCGTGCTCACGGAGTCGCAACGACCCGACTGGACGCCGGCGCACTCTGAGGCGGCGCTCCGGAACATCCGGGCACTGATGTGTGAGGCGGTACAACGCCGGAAAGCGACACTGCGCGACCTGCGGTCGGAGGTGCTGGCCGCACGGAGGCGTGGCTCCGCGCTGGCGCGGGTCGCGTTGGCGGACGTCGAGGCGGGCTGCCGGTCCGCACCCGAGTGCGAGCTTCGCGACCTGGTGCGCCGCAGCCGGATCTTGCCCGAGCCGGTGTGGAACCGCCCGCTGCCCGGCGTGCGCGGGATCATCCCGGACGCCTGCTG
Organism: Jiangella alkaliphila; assembly: GCF_900105925.1. Lineage (NCBI taxonomy): Bacteria > Bacillati > Actinomycetota > Actinomycetes > Jiangellales > Jiangellaceae > Jiangella > Jiangella alkaliphila. The sequence continues at coordinate 6,947,327 of NZ_LT629791.1, forward strand.
GCCGCAGCGAAGGCTGATCGTCGAGGTCGACTCACGATCGTTCCACGGATTCGGCGATGCACCGGAGCGGACCGAGCACCGGCGTGCCCGGCTTGCGGCGCTGGGCTGGGTGGTGTTGCCGGTGTCGCCGGCCCGGCTGCGCTCGAGCCCTGCCGGGGTGCTGGCCCAGATCGAGGCGGCATACCGAGCAGCCGGGAGGGAGTTTTCCTCGCCATCACCGGGGAAACTCCCGCCTCACTAACCGGCGGGCGTCAGCCGGCGGTGCTCTCGCGGATCTCCAGCCTGAACGGGACGTCGATGCGCTCGGCCTTGGCCTCGGGGTCGGCGAGGCGGCGGACGACCAGGCGGATCGCCTCGGCGGCGAGGAACGGCACGTCGGGCGAGACGGTGGTGAGCGAGGGCGTCGAGTAGCGGCCGTCCTCGATGTCGTCGAAGCCGGCCACAGCGACGTCCTCGGGGACTCGCAGGCCGCGCTCGTGCAGGACCCGCAGCGCGCCCAGCGCCATGAGGTCGTTGAAGAAGAAGACGGCGTCGACCGGGCGGCCGCTGTCGAGCAGGGCGTTCATCGCCTGGGCGCCGCTGGCGCGGTCGAAGTCGAGGTCGGACACGACCAGCCGGCGGTCGACCGGCAGCCCGGCGTCGTGCAGGGCGGCGCGGTAGCCGCGGGCGCGCACCCCGCCGGTGCCGGCCCGCTGCGCTCCGACGGCCGCGATGTGCCGGCGGCCCAGGGCGACGAGGTGCGCGGTGACCTCGCGCGCGGCCCGGACGTTGTCAATGGCGATGTGGTCGAAGCCGGCCGGGTGGCCGCGCTCGCCGAGCAGCACCATCGGCGTCGAGCCCGGGTGTGCCGCGACGTCCTCGACGGTCATCGCCATGGGGCTGAACACGACGCCGTCGATCAGCTGGGTGTCGAGCGAGTCCAGTGCGATCCGCTCGCGCTCGGCCTCGCCGAAGGTCTCCTCGATCAGCACCGTGAGGCTCTGCCGCTTGGCGACGGCGCCGATCTCGGACGCGAGCGCGGCGAAGTACGGCGAGGTCAGCTCGGGCAGCGCGATGGCGAGGAACCCGGACCGCCCGTGCCGCAGGCTGCGCGCGGACACGTTGGGCCGGTAGCGCAGCTCCGCGATGGCCTTGAGCACCTTCTCGCGGGTCTTCTCGGTGACGTTGGGGTGGTTGTTGATGACGTTGGAGACGGTCTTGAACGACACCCCGGCGAGGTCCGCCACGTCCTTCAGCCGCGTGCCCACCTGCTGCCCCTCTCGCCTGCCCAGGACGACCCTGACCGAGTGTAGGCACCGCCCGGCATCCGGCCGACCCGTTTTCCGGCGCTGTCGCACCGGACCGGACCAACTCCCCCTGCACTCTTCCCAACGAAGGTTATCCGTTGTAAAACTGTCCGCACGGTTATCCGTTGTAAATCCATCGAGGAGACTGCGTGTACGACGTCGAGGTCGGACTCGATCCGGCATTCACCGTGGGCACCGTCGACCCGCGCTTGTACGGATCGTTCGTCGAGCACATGGGCCGGTGCGTCTACGGCGGCATCTTCGAGCCCGACCACCCGACCGCCGACGAGCACGGCTTCCGTCAGGACGTCGCCGACCTGGTCCGTGAGCTGGGCGTCACCACCATCCGCTACCCCGGCGGCAACTTCGTCTCCGGCTACCGCTGGGAGGACGGCGTCGGCCCGGTCGCCGAGCGGCCGCGCCGGTTGGACCTCGCCTGGCGCTCGCTGGAGCCGAACACCGTCGGCACGGACGAGTTCTGCCGGTGGGCCCGCGGCGTCGGCATCGACCCGATCATGGCGGTGAACCTCGGCACCCGCGGCGTCGACGCCGCCGTCGACCTGCTCGAATACACGAACTTCGCGCCCGGCAGCACCAGCACCGCCGACCGGCGGGTCGCCAACGGGAACAAGGACCCGCACGCCGTCGGCACCTGGTGCCTGGGCAACGAGATGGACGGGCCATGGCAGGTCGGCCACAAGACCGCCGACGAGTACGGGCGGCTGGCGGCGGAGACGGCGCGGGCGATGCGCCGCGCCGACCCCGACCTCGAGCTGGTCGCCTGCGGCAGCTCCAACGGCGCCATGCCGACGTTCGGCACCTGGGAGCGGACCGTCCTGGAGCACACCTACGACCTCGTCGACCACATCTCGCTGCACGCCTACTTCGAGCCGGTCGGCGGCGACGTCGACAGCTTCATGGCCTCGTCCGAGGACATGCGGCGGATGATCACCGCGATCGCCGCCACCGCGGACCACGTCGGCGCGGTCCGGCGCAGCGGCAAGCGGCTGACCATCTCCTTCGACGAGTGGAACGTCTGGTACCAGCACCGCTTCTCCGGGCAGGCCGGCCTGGACGTCAACGAGAACGCACCGCTGATCGAGGACGTGTACGACGTCACCGACGCGGTCGTGGTCGGCGACCTGCTGATGGCGCTGCTGGACCACTGCGACCGGGTGGCGATCGCCTGCCAGGCGCAGCTGGTCAACGTGATCGCGCCGATCATGACGCGGATCGGCGGGCCGGCGTGGCGGCAGACCATCTTCCACCCGTTCGCGCTGACCGCCCGGCACGCCCGCGGGACGGTGCTGCGCGCGGCTGTGCGGACGGCGCCGCTGCCGACCCAGCGCTACGGCGACGTCCCCGGCACCCGGGTGACCGCCGTCCAGGACCCGGAGACCGGCGCGCTCACGCTGCTGGCCGCGAACCGGAACCGCACGGAGCCGGCCCGGCTCACCGTCCCGCTCCGCGCGTTCGACCAGCACGGACGGCGGCCGCGGCTGCTGGAGCACGTCGCCATCGCCGACGCCGACCCGTCCGCCACCAACACCGCCGAGCACCCGGACCGGGTCGTCCCGCGTCCGGTCACCGGCACCGTCCTCGACGGCGAGCAGACGCTGACCGCTACCCTGCCGCCGTCGTCCTGGCACCTCATCCGGCTGGGCGACTGACCCGGCACTGCCTGCGAAGGAGCAGCTGTGACCACACCACGACAGTCATTGGGACACCCACTGACCAGACGACGCTTCCTCGCCGTGACCGGCCTGGCCGGCGCCGGCACGCTCCTCGCCGGCTGCGGCGGCGGCTCGGAGTCCCCCGGCGCCGAGCCGGCCGAGGGCGACGGCGGCGCCAGCGGCTACGACGGCCCCAACGTCGAGCTGGCGTTCTGGAACGGCTTCACCGGCGGTGACGGCCCGTTCATGCAGGAGCTGGTCGACACGTTCAACTCCGAGCATCCGAACATCGCGGTGACGATGACGGTCTCGGAGTGGGCCGACTATTACCAGAAGGTCCCGACCGCGGTGCAGTCGGGCAACGGCCCGGACGTCGGCATCATGCACATCGACTCGCTGTCGACGAACGCCGCCCGCAACGTCATCGTCCCGCTCGACGACGTCGCCTCGGCGCTGGAGCTGCAGGCCGGCGACTTCGCCGAGGCCGTCTGGTCCGCCGGCGAGTACGACGGGCAGCGCTTCGGCATCCCGCTGGACGTGCACCCGCTCGGGTACTTCTACAACAAGACCGTCCTGGAGTCCGCCGGGCTGGACCCGGAGAACCCGCCGATGGACCGGACGTCGTACGAGGCGGCGCTGGAGTCGCTGGCGTCGGCCGGGATCCAGGGGCACTGGATGTCGCCGCACCCGTTCACCGGCGGGCTGACGCTGCAGTCGCTGATCTGGCAGTTCGGCGGCGACCTGTTCAACGCCGACGGCACCGAGGTCACCTGGGCCGAGGATCCGGCCGTGGAGGCGCTGACCTGGATGGTCGACGCCGTCAACAACGGCTGGAGCGCCAGGGACGTCGGCCAGGACGCCGACGCGATCGCGCTGCAGAACGGCCAGACGGCGTTCAACTGGAACGGCATCTGGCACATCAACACCCTCAAAGAGGTGCCTGACCTGCAGTGGGGCGTGGCGCCGCTGCCGAACATCGGCGGCACCGACGCGGCCTGGGCCGGCTCGCACAACTTCGTCATCATGCGCCAGCGCACCCCCGACGACGACAAGCTGGCGGCGTCGCGGGTGTTCATCAACTGGGTCAGCCAGCAGTCCATCGCGTGGGCCGAGGGCGGCCAGGTGCCGGCCCGCAACTCGGTGCGCGAGTCGGCCGAGTTCGAGGCGCTGCCCGAGCAGGCCGCGCTCGCCCAGCAGGTGGACTACCTGCACTTCCCGCCGGCCGTCCCGGGCATCGGCGACGTGTTCGCGGACTTCAACCAGGCACTGAACGAGGCCGTGCTGCTGACCAAGGAGCCGGCCGCGGCGCTCTCCGAGGCGGCCGAGCGGGCCACCCGGAAGCTGGAAGAGAACGCCGACCGGTACGAGGGATAGCCCGTGGTCTCCCCCACCGCCACCGCACCCGCGCGCGGCCCGGCCGCGCGCGGGCCCGCGGGCCGGTCCTCCCCCACGCGTATCCGCCGGCACGCGCCGTGGACGCCGTACGCGTTCATGGCGCCGTTCCTGGTCATCTTCGTGACGTTCGTGCTGGCCCCGGCCGTGCTGGGGATCTGGATGAGCCTGCACGACTGGGACTTCATGCTGCCGAACCGGCCGTTCGTCGGGCTGGACAACTACGCCGCGCTGTTCGACTCCACGTCCGCCGTGTTCGAGACGTTCTGGCACGGCATGCGCGCCACGGCGATCTTCACCGTCGCCAGCGTGCCGCTCCTGGTCGCGATCCCGCTCGGGCTGGCGATCATGCTGAACCGGCGCTTCCCCGGCCGGACGGTGTTCCGGGCGATCTTCTTCATGCCGTACGTGCTGGGCGTCGCCGTCGTCGGGCTGCTGTTCCGGTTCATGCTGGACCCGAACATCGGCATCGTGAACGGCCTGCTCGGCACGTCGACACCGTGGATCACCGCCCAGCCGTGGGCGTGGATCAGCCTGGTCGCGATGACGGTGTGGTGGACGCTCGGCTTCAACACGATCATCTACCTGGCCGGGCTGCAGGACATCCCCGGTGAGCTGTACGACGCGGCCCGCGTCGACGGCGCGTCGGCCTGGCAGCAGTTCCGGCACGTGACGCTGCCTGGGCTGCGGACGGTGCACCTGTTCGTCGTGACGATCACGATCCTGGCCTCGGCGAACATGTTCGGCCAGGCGCTGCTGGTGACCAACGGCGGGCCGGGCGACACCACCCGGACCGCGCTGATCGTCATGCTGGCCGAGGGCCTGGAGTCGTTCCGGATGGGCAGCGCCGCGGCGATGTCGTACCTGCTCGCGGTGTTCCTGGGGATCGTCTCGATCGTCCAGGTGCTGGCCATGCGGGAGAGGAGGCCGCGATGGCGGTCGTGACGCGTCCCGACGCCGGCCCGCGCCCGGCCGCCCCACGCCACGGCGGCGCGGCGCCCGGAGCGTTCTTCCGGCAGGGCATGTTCTGGCTGTTCCTGCTGGTCCTGACGGTGATCTTCATCGGGCCGATCGTCTGGATGTTCCTGACGTCGATCAAGACGAACCCGGAGGCGACCTCCGTCCCGCCGACGCTGCTGCCGTCGTCGCCGACGTTCGGGGCCTACGAGGGGCTGCTGCGGCTGGACGGCGCCTACCCGGTGCTGCGCTGGTTCCTCAACAGCCTGCTGGCGGCGACGCTGCACATGGTGCTGGTGCTGGTGGTCGCGTCGACGGCGGCGTACGCGCTGGCCCGGCTGCACTTCCGCGGCCGCGGCGTGCTGTTCGTGGTGATCGTGTCGACGCTGTTCGTGCCGGGGTTCGTGTTCCTCATCCCGAACTACCTGATCATCGACCAACTGGGCTGGCTGGACACCGTCTGGGCGCTGGCCGTGCCCGGCGCGGCCGGCGCGTTCGGGGTGTTCTTCCTCCGGCAGTTCTTCGCGATGCTGCCCAATGAGCTGGAGGAGGCGGCGCTGATCGACGGCGCCAACCAGTGGCAGATCTTCACCCGCATCGTGCTGCCGAACTCCAAGCCGGCGCTGGCCACGCTGGCCGTGCTGTCGTTCCTGTCGAACTGGAACGACTTCATCTGGCCGATCTACGTCCTGTTCAGCCCGGAGCGGCTGACGCTGCCGGCCGGGCTGCGGCTGCTGCAGGGCGCGTACACCACCGACTACCCCGTCATCATGGCCGGCGCGTTCGTCGCCAGCGTCCCCGTCCTGATCCTGTTCCTGTTCACGCAGCGCTACGTCATCGAAGGCGTCTCGCGCAGCGGACTGAAGGGATGATCCCCGTGCGTCGTAGGTTCCTCGCCGGCATCGCCGCCGTCGTGCTGGCACTGCCCGCCGCGGCCCCGGTCGCCACCGCCGAACCCGCAGCCGACCCCGTCACCCAGAACCCGATCTCCGGCTCGTTCTCCGACACCTACGCCGACCCGGCCGTCATCCGCGGCAAGGACGGCTACTGGTACCTGTACGCGACCAGTGACCCGCTGCACGAGGCGCCGAGCGAGTTCGGCCTCATGCACATCGCCCGATCCCGCGACTTCACCGACTGGGAGTACCTCGGGACGGTGTTCGAGGAGGGCGACCGGCCGGCCTGGACGACGAACACGTCCTTCTACTGGGCGCCGGACATCCGCTACGTCGACGGTCAGTACGTCATGTACTACACCGTCACCGACACGGTCGCCGAGGCCGGGCCGTGGAACTATGCGATCGGGGCCGCGACGGCGCCGACGCCGGCCGGGCCGTGGACGGACACCGGCGGCCCGGTGGTCGCGCCGCGGCCGACCGGCAACGGCGACTACTTCAACACCATCGACCCGGCGCTGCTGTCGGCGTCGGACGGCAAGCGGTACCTGTACTTCGGCGGCTTCCACGGCGGCCTGTGGGTGACCGAGCTGGACGAGACCGGGCTGCGCGCCGTCGGGTCGCCGACGCAGGTCACCATCGCGGACCGGTACGAGGGCTCGTTCGTGGTCGAGCGGGACGGCTGGTACTACCTGACGGCGTCGTCGGCGAACTGCTGCGCGGGGCCGGTCACCGGGTACAGCGTCTACGCCGGACGATCGACGAGCCCGCTCGGCCCGTTCGTCGACCACGAGGGCGTCTCGATGCTGGACTCGCGCGTCGGCGGCACCCAGGTGCTGGCGCAGAACGGCAACCGCTGGATCGGCGTCGGCCACCACACGATCGTCACCGACGTGTCCGGGCAGGACCACATCGTCTACCACGCGATCGACCGCGACGACGCCTGGCTGGACGCGCCCGGCGGGGTGAACGAGCGGCCGACGCTGGTCGACCGGCTGGACTGGATCGACGGCTGGCCGGTCGCGCGGGCCGGGGCCGGTCCGTCGGACACGCCGCAGCCGGCGCCGGTGACGGCGAGCTCGCTCGGGATCGACGCGTCCGCGCCGGCGTCGAACGGGGCGCTGCGCGGCGACTGGTCGGCCGGCACCGACTCGAACGGCGACGGCGGCGCCGTTGCGGTGCTGTCCGGCGAGGCGCGGACCACGCGCAATGCGCCGCGGGATGTGCGGGTGGAGGCGGACGTCCGGGCGGCCGGCACGTTCTCCGTCGAGGTCGCACGGTCCGGCCGCAACGCCATCACGGTCACCGTCGACCCCGCGGCTCGGACGCTGACCGCGACGGCGACGCGGGGCGGCCGGGTCGAGCGGGACACCGCGCCGCTGCCGTCGCGCTGGTCCGGCGAGGAGTGGACGGCGCTGGCGGTCGAGGTCCGCGACGGCCGCGTCGTCGCCCGGCTGGCCGAGAGCCGGCTCGGCGACGCCGACGCCGAGGTCGCCGTGGACCTGCCGCGCGGCCTGACGGGGTCGCGTCCGGTGACGCTGAGCGGCACGGCGCAGGTCGACAACCTCACCGTCGTCGAGGCCCATGAGCCCGTGACCGAGCGGGTGGACGAGCCCAGGACCGGGCGCACCGTGTTCACCGAGAACTTCGGCGGCGACCTGCGTCCCGGCTGGGAGTGGCTGCGGCCGTCGTCGTCCGTGACCGTCGGCGACGGTGTCCTGAACTGGCCGCTGGCCTCCGTCGACGTCGTCGGCGCCGGCAACACCGGGCCGCTGCTGCTGCGCACTCCGCCGGAGGGCGAGTGGATCGCCGAGACCAAGCTGAACCTCGACCTCGGCTCCGGCACGATCCGCAACTACCAGCAGGCCGGGCTGATCGTCCGCGTCGACGACGACAACCTGCTGCGGCTGGGCGACGTCGCGATCTGGGGCAGCCGGCAGGTCGAGTTCGGCAAGGAGCTGAACGAGAACGGCGCCCTGCGCTGGGGCGCGCACCTCGGCGGCCCGGTCGCGTCGACGATGTGGCTGCGCATCCACCACACGACCGACCCGGAGACCGGCGAGCACCAGTACCGGTCCGCGTCGTCGCGCGACGGCGAGACCTGGCGGTGGGGCGCGACGTGGACGCTGCCCGCGGACACGTCGCCGTCGATCGGCCTCTACGCGGGCGGCGGCGCCACCCCGGCCACCGTCGCGACCTTCGACTGGTTCCGCCTGTACGAGGTGCGATGAGGCTGCTCGCCGCGGCCGGGACGGCGCTGGTCGTCGTCCTGGCCGCCTGCGGCAGTGACGAGCCCGACCCCGAACCCGTTCAGGAGGAACAACCCGTGGGCTTCACGAACCCGGTGTTCGACGAGGACTTCCCCGACCCGGCCGTCATCGAGGCGGATGGCGGCTACTACGCCTACGCGACCAACTCGCCGCTCGGCAACGTGCCGGCGCTGACGTCGTCGGACCTGGTGTCGTGGGAGCCGGCCGGCGACGCGATGCCGGTGCTGGCGCCGTGGGTGACGGGCGGGCGAACGTGGGCGCCGGAGATCGCGGTGCACGCGCCGGACCGGTACGTCCTCTACTACACGGCGCTGGGGACGGCGTCGGGGCGGCAGTGCGTGGGCCGCGCCGTGGCGACGTCGCCGGCCGGCCCGTTCGTCGACGACTCCGCCGAGCCGCTGATCTGCCAGGCCGGCGACGGCGGCTCGATCGACGCCAGCCCGTTCACCGACGCCGACGGCACTCGCTACCTGCTGTGGAAGAACGACGGCAACGCGGTCGGCGTCGACACCTGGATCTACGCCCAGCCGCTGTCCGAGGACGGGTTGTCGCTGGTGGGGTCGCCGGTGCAGCTGATGAAGCAGGACCAGCCGTGGGAGGGCGACCTGGTCGAGGCGCCGTTCCTGTGGCTGCGCGACGGCACGTACTACCTGTTCTACTCGGCGAACGCCTACGACTCCGCCGACTACGCCGTCGGGTACGCCGTCTGCGACGGGCCGCTCGGGCCGTGTCGCAAGCCTGCTGACGCGCCGATCCTGGTGTCGTCCGACGACGCCGCCGGGCCGGGGCACTGCGTGCTGATCGAGAAGGACGGCCGGACGTGGATGGTGCACCACGCCTGGCCACCGGACGCCGTCGGCTCCGTGCTGCCCGGCCGGACGATGTGGCTCACCGAGGTCACCTGGGAGGACGGCGTCCCCGTGCTGGACGGCCCGCGCGCGTCAGTGGATTGATGGCGCTCTTTGTACGGCCCCAGCAGTAGATAGAGCGCCATGACCGGCGAGATACGCGGCCTCGATCTGGGTCAGCACCCTTGCCGGGTCCGCGCGTAGCCGGGCCGGCGACACCGGCAGCACCACCCAGCCCAGCGCGGCCAGCCGGGCACGGCGCTGCTCGGTCCGCTCCGGCGCGTCGCCGAACCCGTGGAACGAACGCGAGTCGACCTCGACGATCAGCCGCCGCTCCGGCCAGCAGGCGTCCGGGACGATCCCGCGGACCCCGGGCAACGGACGGTTCCACAGCGGCTCCGGCAGAATCCTGCTGCGGCGCACCAGGTCGCGCAGCTCGCACTCCGGCGCGGACCGGCAGCCCGCCTCGATGTCCGCCAACGCCACTTTCGCCAGCACCGAGCGGCGCGGCCAGGCCGCTTCGACCTCGTTGCGCAATGCGGCCGGTCCGGCCATCCGTCGTTGCACGGCCTCGCACATCAGCGCCCGGACGTTCCGCAGTGCCCTGGTCCGGTGCGTCGCGGGCTTCGAGCACCCGTAGCGGCACCGGCACCCTGGCGACCAGTCCGGCGGCGCGTGCTCGGTGAAGACGACGGTGTCGACGACGGCACGCGCCGCCGGCACCATGAGGATCTCGCCCGGTCGTGCCGTCGGCGCCAGCTCATCGAGGACCACGTGCGGCGGCGGTAGCGCGTCGGCGTCGTCGACGCCGATCCAGCCGGACGCCGCGGGCATCCGCACGGTGCGCCGGACCACCACGAAGCCCGTTCCGTGCAGCCGTACGGCCCGACCCACCAGCACCTCGATCTCGTCCCCGACCGGCGGGCCATAGGCGAGACCCGACATCCAGCATGCCCACGCACCGGTGACCAGCGCGCCGTCACCCGCGTACAGGCGGGCGGCCCGCAGCCGGTGCAGCGGCGACAGCGGTCCGGTGAACGTCGCGAACACGCCACGCAACACCCGCTGCCACGGACCGCCTGCCCGCACCGCATGCGTGATCGCGGCCGGCGACATCTCGGCCGCCAGTGCCTGCTTGCGCGTGATCAGGCCGTCCTGGACCGCGGCCAGCCGCTGAGCTCGTACATGTGGCACGCAGCCCAGCCTGCGTCGTTCGAGAGCGCGCTACCACCCCCGGCTCGCGATCTGTGGACAACTCGAGTGAGCATGGCGCACTTTGTACGGCTAGAGCAGCAGAAAGAGCGCCATCACCCGTTCACCGTGACGTCGATGGTGTGCCAGCCGCTGGCGCCGTCGGGGACGGGTGGCGCCTGCTCGGACGTCTGCACCTCACCGTCGGCGGTGGTGGCGCGGACCTGGAGGCGGTGGTCGCCGGGCTCCGCGTCCCACCCCCACACCCACTGCCGCCAGGTGTCGGTGCTCGGGACGGCGGCCAGCCGCGCGGCGTTCCAGTCGCCGTCGTCGACCTTCACCTCGACGGCGTCGATGCCGCGGTGCTGCGCCCACGCGACCCCGGCGACCGCGACGGTGCCGGCGTCGACGTTCGCCTGGCTGCTCGGGACGTCGATGCGTGAGGCGACCTTGACCGGGCCGCGCTCGGCCCAGCCGCGCGTCGTCCAGTAGGCGTTGAACTGGTCGAACCGGCTCACCTCGAGCTCGACCACCCACTTGGTCGCGCTGACGTAGCCGTACAGGCCGGGCACGATCATCCGCACCGGGAACCCGTGCGCGAGCGGCAGCGGCTGGCCGTTCATGCCGACCGCCAGCAGCGCGTCGCGGCCGTCGGTGAGCACGTCGAGCGGCGTGCCGGCGGTCCAGCCGTCCTGCGAGCGGGACCGGACGGCGTCGGCGTCGGGACTGGGCTGCGCGAGCGCGAGCACGTCGGCGATCGGCACGCCGGTCCACAGCGCGTTGCCGATGAGGTGGCCGCCGACCTCGTTGGAGACGCAGTTCAGCGTCAGCCAGCGGTCCTCCAGGCCCATGCGGACCAGCTGGTCGTAGTCGAGCTCGACCTCGTTCTCGACCATGCCGTGCACGCGCAGCGTCCAGTCCTCGGCCCGGACCAGCGGTTCCGAGAGCGCGGTGTCGATGCGGTAGAAGTCCTGGTTCGGGGTGCGCCACGGCTCCGCGCCGCTGACGGTGAGGTCGGCGCCGTCGGGCGGGGTGGCCCGGGGCAGGTCGAGGCTGGTCGCGAGGTCGTCGCGGGACGTCTCGACACCGGCTCGCCGGGCGCCGAGCAGCTGCCCGAGCCCCGTGCCGACGACGGCCAGGCCCGCGGTGATGCCCGCCGCGGTGAGGAACGTCCGCCGGCTCGGCCCGCGGGCCGTCTCGGCGTCGCCGGTGGGTGGCGGTGCGGTTGCCTTGCCGACCAGCCAGCTGAGGGTCGGCAGCGCGACGATCCCGGCCGCAACCGTGGGGATGAGGTCGGCCATCGTGGTGTCCGGCCGGTTGTTGACGGCGAATCCGGCGATCACCAGCAGGACGGTGGCGGCGAGCATGCCGGCGCCCTTGCGGCGGGCCGTGAGCAGGCCGATCAGCCCGCCGAGCACCGTCAGCACCACACCCATGCCGACCAGCAGCGCGGTCTTGTCGTGGGTGCCGAACGTCTCGATGGCGAAGTCCTTGAGCCACGGCGGCGTGAGGTCGATGAACTCCTCGCCGACCGCCACCACCGGCGTCTCGGCCCTTCCCAGCGCGCCCGCCACCACCTCGGCGACGGCCAGCCCGAGGCCCAGCGCCAGCACCCCCGCCAGCGCCGGCGGCCACCACGGCCTGCGCGGTGTCGACGGCAGCGCGGCGGACGGCGTTGCCGTCACGGAGTCGGTCACCCTCCGATCATCCTCCCGGCCGGCCGTTCCGCCCACCAGGGACCATGATCGTCAGCGAAAGTTCAGAATTCCTGGTTTCTGGTGGGGCGTCCCCCTGCTGCCCATTCTCTTAGCCGCGCACCCGCGCCTCAAGCGGACCGATGGCGCTTCGCGCGGCGATGACCGCTTGACCCGCGGCCACGCGGCCTAAGAACGGGCAGCTATCAGGGGGACGGGGAAGAACCGGGCACAGCCCGCGTCCGATTCGCGGCGTTCGCCGGATTTCCAGAGCGTGTGGACAGCGATGATCATCAACGATCGCGGACATCATGAGGATTACCCGAGCCTCGACACGGTTGTAAGCGTGTTGAGGCTCGGGTAATCCTCATGACGGCCCCAGAAACACCGGTAAATCTCACCCCGTGGACACCGCGACGTCGCCACACTCCCCCGTCCCCCTGATAGCTGCCCGCACTTAGACCGCGAGGGTGCGGGTCAAGTCCAAGCCCCCAACCACCAGCAGAGAAGCACCACAGCGGCGCGGACTTGAGGCGCACCCTCGCGGCTAAGAAAATGGGCAGCAGGGGACGGCCAACTGGGGAAACTCAGGCCAACTCGGCGAGATGCACGGCGATCGCCCGGAACGCCCGCCCCCGGTGCGAAATGGCATCCTTCCCGGCGGGAGACAGCTCAGCAGTCGTCAATGTCGACCCGGACGCGACGAAGATCGGGTCGTAGCCGAACCCGTTCGACCCTCGCGGCGACCGCACGACCACCCCGTCGCAGCGGCCCTCAGCGGTGAACGAACGACCATCGGGCAGCGCCAGCGCAGCCACACACACGAACGCCGCCTGCCGCGACTCGTCGGGCACGCTCGTCAACTGCGCCAGAACCAGCCGCAAGTTGGCGACGTCATCGCCATGGACCCCGGCCCAGCGCGCCGAGAACACGCCCGGCATCCCGCCCAATGCCGCAACCGTGAGCCCGGAGTCGTCGGCCAGCGCGGGCAACCCGGTCGCGACGGCAACCGCGCGGGCCTTGAGCAGCGCGTTCTCCTCGAACGTCAGCCCGGTCTCCTCGACGTCGGAGACGCCGGGAAAGTCCGAGACCGGCACGAGCGAGACCGGCGCTCCGGCAGCGGCCAGGATCCGTGAGATCTCCGGGACCTTGTGCGCGTTGCGGGTCGCGAGGACGACCTTCGGCGAAGCGCTCACCCGACCAGCGCCGCGTTCTGCAGGTCGGTCAGCTCCTTGCAGCCGGTGCCGGCCAGCGCCAGCAGCGAGTCGAGCTCCTGGCGGTCGAACGGCGCGCCCTCGGCGGTCCCCTGCACCTCGATGAACCGGCCGTCGCCCGTCATGACGACGTTCATGTCGGTCTCGGCGCGGACGTCCTCCTCGTAGCAGAGGTCGAGCAGCGGCTCGCCGTCGACGACGCCGACGGAGATGGCGGAGACGGAGTCGGTCAGCACCTTCTCCGACGACGACAGCAGGTTCTCCGAGCGCATCCACTCGACGGCGTCGTACAGCGCGAGGTAGGCGCCGGTGATGGCCGCGGTGCGGGTGCCGCCGTCGGCCTGGAGCACGTCGCAGTCGATGACCAGCGTGTTCTCGCCCAGCGCCGCGGTGTCGATGATGCCGCGCAGCGACCGGCCGATGAGCCGTGAGATCTCGTGCGTACGTCCGCCGATGCGCCCCTTCACCGACTCGCGGTCGGAGCGGGTGTTCGTCGACCGCGGCAGCATGGCGTACTCGGCCGTCACCCAGCCCAGGCCCGAGCCCTTGCGCCAGCGCGGCACACCCTCGGTGACCGACGCGGCGCAGAGCACGCGGGTCTTGCCGAACTCCACGAGCACCGAGCCCTCGGCGTGGTCGAGCCAGCTCCGGGTGAGCCGGACGGTGCGGAGCTGGTCGGCACTGCGGCCGTCTATACGGGTCATGCCGCCCAAGCTATCGCCTCGGCGGCCGCCACAGCGCCGACCCCCGCTCAGAACGTCCGGATCGCGATCTCCGCCGGCGCCGAGAACAGCGACACCAGCTCGTCGTCCAGCTTCACCAGCGTGAGCGAGACGCCGGCCATGTCCAGCGACGTGCAGTACTCGCCGACGTAGTTGCGCCCGACGTTGATACCGCGGTCGGCGAGCTGCTGGTGCGCGCGTCCGTAGAGGATGTACAGCTCGCTGATCGGCGTGCCGCCCAGTCCGTTGATCATCAGGGCGACGTTGTCGCCGCGCTCGTAGGGCAGGTCGGTGACGACGGCCTCGAGCAGCTCGTCGACGATCTCGTTCGCGCCGGCCAGCTTCTCGCGCCGTCGGCCGGGCTCGCCGTGGATGCCGACGCCCATCTCCATCTCGTCGGCGCCGAGATCGAACAGCGGCGAGCCCTTGGCCGGCGGCGTGCACGACGTCAGCGCCATGCCCATGGTCCGGGTGACGGAGTTGACCTTGTCGCCGATGCGCACCAGCTCGTCGAGGTCCGCGCCCTGCTCCGACGCCGCGCCGACCGCCTTGATGACGAAGAAGTTGCCGGCCACGCCGCGCCGCCCGACGGTGTACGTCGAGTCCTTCACCGCGACGTCGTCGTCGACCACGACGGTCTTGATGGTGACGCCCTCGGCCTCGGCCAGCTCGCGGCCCATGTCGAACGCCATGCGGTCGCCGGTGTAGTTGTTGATCAGGTGCAGGACGCCCTTCGACGAGTTCAGCAGCTTGCTGGTCTCGAGCACGTAGTCCATCGGCGGCGCCGAGAACACGTCACCCGGACAGGCGGCGTCGAGCATCCCCTTGCCGACGACCATGACGTGCGCCGGCTCGTGCCCGGACCCGGAGCCCTGGACGATCGACACCTTGTCGTCGCTCGGCGCGTCGGCGCGCATGATGAGGTTGTACTCAGGCACGTATCGCAGCGTGTCCGGGTTGGCCAGCGCGATGCCCGTGAGCATCTCCGGCACGTACTGCTTCGGGTCGTTGACGAACTTCTTCACGGCGCCTCCTCGGGCGTGGTGGGCGTGACGGTGGGGGTGGCGTGGTCCGCCCAGCCCCCGGCGACTCGTTCGGCCATGACGGCGACGGCGACGGCGCCCGCGTCGAGCGTGCCGATGCTGCGTTCCCCCGTGTACGCAGCTCGGCCCCGCTTGGCGATCAGCTCCCGCGTCGCCTCCGCTCGTTCGCGCGCCGTCGTCGCCGCCGCCTCCAGCGCCGCCTGCCCGCCGGCTCCGGCGGCCAGTTCGGCCTCCAGCCGGTCGACGGCCGGGATCAGGGCGTCCAGCAGCGTCTTGTCGCCGACGTCGGACTGGCCGCGGGTCTTGATCCCCTCGATCGCCGCCCGCAGCATGGCGACGGCGTCGTCGGCCGTGACGGCGGTCCGGTCGCCGGCCGCCACGCCGGCGCGGATGAACGCCGTCCCCCAGATCGGCCCGGACGTGCCGCCGATGCGCCCGGTGATGGTGAGGGCGACCTTCTTCAGGAACGTGCCGACGTCGGTGCGGTCGATCGCGTCCCAGTCAGCCAGCACGATCTCGAAGCCGCGGGCCATCGAGTAGCCGAAGTCCCCGTCGCCGACGACGGCGTCGAGGTCGCCGAAGTACGTCTCGTTGTCGACCGCCGTCTGGGCGATCGTGCGGACGACGTACTCGACGGCGGGGAAAGCCGACAAGTGGCCGCCCGCCGAGGGCGCAGCCGGGGAAAAATTGCCGTCCATTCATGCCTCCTTCAGCAGCGCGGCGACGTCGTCGAGCGTGATCCACTCGCCGGGCCGGGCCGCGGAGCGGTTCGCGAGCACAGTGGTGTGCTCGCCGTCCGGGTCGCCCAGGGCGGTGACGACCAGGGCGGCCTCGGCGAAGTCCTCGTGCTCGGTGTAGCCGTTGACCGTGACCAGGCAGCGCAGCCCGGCCCCGTCGGCGGCGAGCAGCCCGTTGCGGCTGTCCTCGACCACGACGACGGCGTCAGGCTCGGCGCCGAGCCGGTCCAGTGCGAGCAGGTAGATGTCCGGCGCCGGCTTCTTGCGCGGCACGACGTCGCCGGCCAGGACGGTGAAGTCCGCGGCCCGCTCGTCCCCCACGACGTGCTCAAGGACCGCGCGCACCGACGGTTCGGCCGACGTCGACGCGACGGCGAGCGCCCAGCCGGCCGCGGCCGCCTCCTCGACCAGCCGTGCGACGCCCGGGCGGCCGGGTAGCCGGCCGGCGGCGACCATCGCGGTGTAGAGCTCGGTCTTGCGCCGGTGCCACTGGGCCAGCAGCTCGCGCTGCCCGTCCGGGTCCGCCGGCAGCCCGTTCGCCGCGACGAACTCCGGCGTCAGCAGGCTCGCCATCCGCTCCTTGCCGCCGCCGATCAACAGCTTCTCCGCGTACTCGTCCTCGCTCCACCGCACCGGCAGGCCGAACTCGGCGAACGTCTGGTTGAACGCGGGCAGGTGGCCGTAGCGCTCGGTGTCGGCGAGGACGCCGTCGCAGTCGAAGACCAGCGCCGGCACGTCCGTCACCACGCCTTCCCGGCGCTGCCGAACTGCCGCATGAACCCCGCGGCCATGCCCAGCACGTCGCCGCGGACGTGCGTGAACAGCGACGGCGGGTCCCAGCTGTCGCGCTGTTCGGCGTCGCGCAGGTACGCCAGGTTCGACTGCATGAACGTCACCTTGAGCGCCGTCGAGATGTTCACCTTCGCGCAGCCGCGGGCGATGAGGTCGGCGAACTGCTCGTCGGACATCCCGGTGCCGCCGTGCAGGGCGATCGGGATCGGCTCGGCCTCGACGATGTCCGTCACCCGCTGCGCGTCGAGCTTCGGCGCCGCCTTGTAGCGTCCGTGCGCGTTGCCGATGGCCGGCGCGAACACGTCCACGCCGGTCGTGCGGATGAACGTCAGCGCCGTCTCCAGCGTCTGCCGCTCCGCCTCCTCGTCCGAGCCGACGCCGTCCTCGACGCCGGTGATCGACTCGATCTCGCCCTCGACGTGCGCGCCCAGCGCGTGCGCCTCCTTCACGACGTCGACGGTCTGGCGCTGGTTCTCCTGTACCGGCAGCCGCGACGCGTCGAAGAGGACGCTGTTCCAGCCCTTGCGCAGGCAGTCGGTGATGACCTCGCGCTCCGGGCAGTGATCCAGGTGCAGCGCGACGGGGACGTCGATGCCGGCGGTCAGCTCCCGCCACATCGCGAAGAGCAGGTCCAGCCCGATCGACTTCACCGTCTTCACCGACGTCTGGACGATCACCGGCGCCCGCTCCTGGACCGCCGCCGCGAGGACGGCCTCCATGCTCAGGTCGTTGACGATGTTGATGGCCGCGACGCCGTAGCGTTCGGCGAAGGCCCGGTCCAGGATCTCCCGTGTCGGCACGACCGCCACCCGGCCCACCCCCTTTGCTGGCTGCTTCCGACGTTAGGCGGGGCGCGGGGGCGGCGCCTCGGGGAACCTCCCCGTCTGTGTGCGGGATCTCCCTACCGCCGGGCCGCGCCGCGGGCGGCGACCTCCGTGCGGCTGCTGGCGCCGGTCTTGCGCAGGACGGCGCCGACGTGCTTCTCGACCGTCTTGACGGAGATGTTCAGCCGCTCGGCGATCTGCTTGTCGCGCAGCCCGCGTTCCAGCAGGTCACGGACCTCGCGCTCGCGGACGGTGAGCGCGGCGCCGTCCGCGTCGGGCACGGCCGGCCGGGGCAGGCCGTCGCGGACGCTGGCCGAGAGGGTGATGCCGCCGTGCGCCGCCGCGAGCACCGCGCGGGCCAGCTCGGGTCCGTCGGCGTCCGGTCCGACGCAGCCGCGGGCGCCGGCTCGCAGCGCCTGGCCGACGATCGGGTCGCCCGCCGTCGCGCCCAGCAGCAGGACCGCCGCGCCGGGGTCCTCGGCGACCAGCTGCCGGGTGCACTCGACCCCGTCATGGCCGCCCAGGTAGGCGTCGACCAGCACAACGTCGGGGCGCAGCAGCCGGTACGCGTCGAGCAGCGCGGGCGCGCTGTCGATCTCGGCGACCACCTGCACCCCCGGCTCGGCGGCCGCGAGCAGCCGGGCCAGGCCGGCCCGCGTGACCGGCTGGTCGTCGACGACGAGGACGCGCAGCCGGGGCGCCGCCGTCCCGTCCGGGTCACCGGTCTCGGCCGGCTGGTACGGCAGGCCGGCGCGGATCTGCGTCCCCCAGCCCGGCGTCGACTCGACCTCGACGGTGCCGCCGTAGGTCCGGGTCCGGGCGACGATGCCGCGCAGGCCGAAGCCGTGGCCCGGCTGCTGGGACGCGGCCCGGTCGAAGCCGCGGCCGTCGTCCTGCACCATGAGCACCAGCTCGTCCGGCCCGTACACCACCCCGACCCGCGCCGACGACGCCGCCGCGTGCTGGACGATGTTCGTCAGCGCCTCCTGCACGATGCGGAACGCCTGGTGCGCCAGCTCCGGCGTCAGGGGCGCCGGCTGCCCCGCGACGACCAGCTTCGCGTCGAGGTTCCCGGTCGCTCGTGCCCAGGCGACCTCGACGCCGATGGCCTCCTCCAGCGAGTGGCCCTCCAGCAGCGACGGTGGCAGCCCCAGCGCCGTGCGCCGCGACTCCGCCAGCGCACCGCGGGCCGCCTCGCGCGCGGCCGCCAGCCTGCCGCCGTCCTGCTCCGTCGCCCCTTCGAGGTGGACGAGCACGGCGGCGAGGCCCTGCGCGACGCTGTCGTGCACCTCTCTGACCAGCCGCTCCCGCTCGGCGGCGGTGGCCTCGGCGCGGGTGCGCTCCTCCAGCTGCTCGTGCATGCGCGCGTTGACGATCGCGATGGCGGCGTGCTTGGCGAACAGCTCCAGCAGCCGCGCGTCGTCGTCGGTGAAGGTCCGATCGGGATCCCGGCTGAAGACGATGCAGGCGCCGATGACGCTGTCGCGCCAGGCGATCGGCACCCCGATGACCCCGTGCAGCGTGGCGCGGTCGGCCGGCGACACGTGCCCGCCGGGGACCTGGGCGTACTCGGCGAAGACCAGCGGCGCGCGGGCGGCGACGACCGCGCCGGTCATGCCCTCGGACAGCGGGAAGCTGCGGCCCGACTGGCAGGCGATGCCGAAGTCGGCCTCCTTGCGGTACACGCCCGCGGTCTCGTCGACGCTGCAGATCGAGCCGGCGTCCGCGCCGAGGAGCTCCACCGAACGGCGCAGGATCCGGTCGAGCAGCGGGCGGAGCGAGAACTTGCCGGCCAGGTCCTCGACCACCGACGCCAGCGCGTCGGCGCGCGCCTCAGCCGTGCGCTCGACCTCGTGCCTGCGTTGACCCACGGCCCCTCCACGGCGGTGTGGGAAGCTCTCGCCTCGCATCGTACGCCGCGAAAATGCCCCGCAACGTGTTTACGAAACTTACGAAGCGAGTTACGATTGTTTCGTAATTGAGGAGGGCGCAGTCGTGGCAATGGAGCAGCAGACCTATCTACCTGAGCAATCCGAGCAGCTCGCCGATGTGCTGAGCTTCCTCGACGCACACGAGCGTGTCCACGGCGCCCGACCGGCGACACGCTACCTGCTGGTCGGAGCCGACGAGCACGACAGCGTCGAGGTTCCCGCGTCCATCCACCGCGCGCTGCGGCAGATCGTCGAGGCGCTGCAGGCCGGCAAGGCGGTCACGGTGGTCCCGCAGAACAAGCTGCTCACCACCCAGCAGGCGGCGGACCTCCTGGGTGTCAGTCGCCCGACGGTGGTCAAGCTGATCGACGACAGCGTGCTCCCTGCGGAGACGCCGGGCAAGCGCCGCCGCATGGTCAAGCTCGACGACCTGTTGCGGTACCGGACACAACGCCGCGAACAGCAGTACCGCGCGTTGCTGGAGACCTCGGTCGACTACGACGATGTCGAGGACAGCCCGGAGGTCATGGCCGAGGAGTTCCGCCGCATCCGCGCCGAAGTCGCCGCAAAGCGGTCGCACCACGACCGCTGATCTTGCCAAGATGGCCGCATGTTCGCGGCGGTCCTCGACACCTGCGTGCTGTGGCCCAGCCTGCAGCGCGACTTCATATTGTCCATGGCGATCGAGGGCCTGTACCGGCCGCTCTGGAGCGACGCCATCCTCGCCGAACTGCACCGCCACGAGGTACTCAAGCTGGAGAGACGTGGCGCGGACCCCGACGAGGCGGCCGAGCGTGCCGACCACCTGATCAACCAGATGCGCCGTTACTTCGATGACGCACTGGTGATCGGGTGGGACGGGCTCGACGGGACGTACGGCCTCCCCGATCCCGACGACGAGCACGTCGTCGCCGCTGCCGTCGTAGGAGGTGCTGGGGCGATCGTCACCGACAACGTCAAGGACTTCCCCGCGGAGGTCGTGCCGTCACACCTTCAGATTCTCAGCGCTCAGGAGTTCGCCGCCAACACCGCCGATGTCGACCCCAGCCGAGCCGCCCAGGCGCTCCAGGTGCTCGCGAGGCGCCACCAGAGGCCCCCGCGTACCGCCGCGGAGCTGCTGGACCTGCTCGTCCGCCGCTACCAGATGACCGAGGTGGGCGAGATCCTCGCGCCGGTGATCGAGCCCTAGGACGCGGGCGACCGCTCGGCGAGGCGGGCGCGGCGGAGGAGCTCGCGGCCGGCGAGGGTGGCCGCCCAGGGGACGAGGTCGCGGGCCTTGCGGCCGGCCCAGGGGACGCCCTCGACGAGCATCCAGCGCAGGTCGGCGAGCGGCGTCGGAGGCAGCCCGCCGGACGCCGTCAGGGAAGGCAGCTCGGCGACCGGCCAGCCGGCGTCGCGCAGCTGGACGGCGAAGGCGTGCGCCAGCCGCCGGTGCCCGAGCTCGGACGGGTGCAGCCGGTCGACGCTCCAGTTGGCGCGCTCGTAGATCCACGAAACGGAGGTGAGGTCGACCCGCACGCCGCCGAACCGCTCGTACACCTCGTCGTAGATCTCGTTGAGCGCGCAGAGCCGCCGCCACAGCGGCCGGCCGAGCAGCGGCGGCAGCCCGAACACCCGGGCGTGGTTGTGCACGCGCGCCGTCAGCAGCGTCGCGCCCGAACCGGTCAGCGCCGCCGCGGTCTCCGTCAGGTGGGCGCGGACGACGGCGGGCGCGAAGTCCGAGCGCATGGTGTCGTTGACGCCGACCAGCAGGCAGGCGAGGTCGGGCCGCAGCTCCAGCGCCGCCGCGAGCTGACCGTGCCTGACGTGTGGAGTGCGGGCGCCGCTCACCGCGAGGTTGGTGTACTCAGACGTCGGAAACGTGGCCGCCAGCAGGCCGGCGAAACCGCGCCAGCTCCCGTCCGGCAACGGGTCGCCCATGCCGCACACGGTCGAGTCGCCCAGCGCGACCAAGCGAACGCTCACGGATCTTCACGATGACACGATCACGTGGCCAGCCGGCGAACACCATGAATCGCCTGCGTACCGAGGGTGTGACGGGTTACCTTCGGGACCGTGCAGCGCAGGGCGGCGCCGAGGCATCGCCGGGCGGCCCGGACGGGGGTCCCCGGCCGCCGCACGCTGTTCGCGGCCGCCGGGATCGCCGGCGAGCTGCTGCTCACCGCCGGCGCACTGGTGCTGCTGTTCGTCGTCTACACGTTCTGGGGCACCGGCCTGCAGACCGCGGCCGCCCAGGACGACCTGCGCGACCAGTTCCAGCAGCACCTGCTCACCCGCTCGGACGAGCCGGCCGAGACCGACGGCGCGGAGGCCGAGCCGGCGCCGCTGGAGCTCGGCGACGCTTACGGCATCCTGCGCATCCCGCGCTTCGGCGACGACTGGGAGCGCATCGTCATCGAGGGCACCGACCCCGGCGACCTCAAGGACGGCCCGGGTCACTACGTCGACAGCGTCGACCCCGGCCAGCTGGGCAACTTCGCCGTCGCCGCGCACCGGTCCGGCCACGGCGAACCGTTCGCCGAGTTCGCCGAGCTGCGCGAGGGCGACATCGTCGAGATGGAGACGGTCGACGGCGTGTTCCGGTACGAGCTGGACGACGCGCCCGGCGGCGACAACGACGGCAACGTCATCGAGGCGACGGAGCTGTGGGTGGTCGACCCGGTGCCAGGCGAGCCGACCGAGACCGAGCCCACCGAGGCCCGGCTGACGCTGACGACGTGCTGGCCGCGGTGGGGGTCGGAGAAGCGGATGTACGCGACCGGCGTGCTCGTCGACGAGGCGCCGCGGGATCAGTAGAGCATCAGCGGGTAGACCTCGAAGATCGACCCGTACTCGACGCCCAGCCGCGGGCCGGTCATCCGCGCGAACATGCCGAGGAAGTCGCGCGGTTCGGGGTGGCCGGGCAGCGCGCCGAGGTAGCCGGCGTGTGCCTCGAGCGACTGCACGCCCAGGTCGAACGTGTCGGTGATGTCGACGCCGTGCCCGGCCTCCAGCGACCCGGCCGCCCAGATGGCCCGCACCTTGTTCCACGGCTCGAGGCCCTCGTCGAGCAGCTCGGTGAAGACCCAGCGGTTTCCGGCGTCGCGGGCGCCGTCGAGCACGGCCTTCCCGGTGGCGATGTGGTCGGCCTGGTTGAGCATGCCCGGGCCGAAGGTCTCGTGGAAGTTGCCGGTGATGACGATGTCCGGACGGTGCCGGCGGATGGACCGCGCGATGTCGCGGCGCAGCGGCAGACCGTACTCGACGACGCCGTCGGGATAGCCGAGGAACTCCACCACGTCGACGCCGACGATGGCGGCCGCGTCGCGTTCCTCCTTCTCGCGCAGCGGGCCGGTCTGCTCGGGCGGCATGGAGTCGATGCCGGCCTCACCACTGGTGACCATGCAGTAGACGATCTGCTTGCCCTGCCCCGTCCAGCGCGCGATGGCCGCGGCGGCGCCGTACTCGATGTCGTCGGGGTGCGCGGCGATGACCAGCGCGCGCTCCCAGTCCTCGGGCAGCGGCTCCAGCGGCGTCGTCGGCACCGGGAACGGCGGCTCGAACGGCGCCGCCTCCGGTTCTGCCGCCGGCTGCTCGGGCGCGACCGTGTTCTCCGTCATCAGACCTCCCAGTGACCCCCCGGCACGGCGAGCTCGACCGGGCCGTCGTAGACCGCGCTCGCGTGCTCGGCCGCACGCTGCGGGTCGCCCCATGGTGGCACGTGCGTGACGACCAGTCGACGGGCCCCGGCGGCGGCCGCGTGCTCGCCGGCCTCGCGCCCGGTCAGGTGGATGCCGGGCGGGTTGTCGTCGCCGTCGGCGTAGGCGGCCTCGCACAGGAACAGGTCGGTGTCGCGGGCCAGCTCGACCAGCGCCGGCGACGCCGCCGTGTCGCCCGAGTAGACCAGCGACCGGCCGTCGTGCTCGACCCGGATCGCGTACGCCGGCACCGGGTGCGCGACCCGCGCCACCCGCACCGTCAGCGGCCCGACGGCGAACCCGTCCGCCGGGTACTGGAGGAAGTCGAACTCGCCGGACAGCCCGGGGTCGGGCTCCTTGCCGTAGGCGGCGGCCATCCGCTCGGCCGTCGCGGCGGGACCGTAGACCGGGATCCGCCGCGCCGACGGCACCCCGTAGCGCAGCGCGACGTACAGCCCGCACAGGTCCATGCAGTGGTCCGGGTGCAGGTGGGTGAGCACGACGGCGTCCAGCTCGGCCAGCCCGGCGACGCCGACCAGCTGCTGCAGCGGGCCGAGCGCGCCGTTGCCGAGGTCGAGCACCAGCCGGACCCCGCCGGCCTCGACCAGGTAGCCGGACGCGGGCGAGCCGGGACCGGGCATCGAGCCCGAGCAGCCCAGGACCGTGAGCCTCAAGAGCCGACCGCCAGGTTGCGCCCGACGACCGGCAGCTCGGACGTCTCCTCGACCGACGCGATCTCCGGGCCGAGGAAGCGGCGGCCCAGCTCGCGGAACGGCCGGGCGTCGCCGGTGGAGCGGAACTGGTGCGTCGGCGCCGGCAAGGTGTCGTCGCGCATCAGCCGGTGGTCGACCAGCGTGCGGTAAACGTCCTTCGCGGTCTCCTCGGCGCTGCTGACCAGCGTGACCGCCTCGCCCATGACGTACGAGACGACGCCGGTGAGCAGCGGGTAGTGGGTGCAGCCGAGGACGAGGGTGTCGACGCCCGCCGCGCGGACCGGCTCGAGGTACTCGCGGGCGACGGTCTCCAGCTCCGGGCCGTGGGTGATGCCTGCCTCGACGAACTCGACGAACCGCGGGCAGGCCTGCGTGGTGATGGAGAGGTGCGGCGCGGCGGCGAAGGAGTCCTCGTAGGCGCGCGACGTGACGGTGGCCCGGGTGGCGATGACGCCGACGGTGTTGTTGCGGGTCGCGGCGACGGCCCGGCGCACGGCCGGCTGGATGACCTCGACGACGGGGATGTCGTAGCGCTCGCGGGCGTCGCGCAGGACCGCGCTGCTGGCCGAGTTGCACGCGATGACCAGCATCTTCACGCCCTCGGCCACGAGGGTGTCCATGACGTCGAGGGCATACTCGCGCACCTGCGCGATCGGCCGCGGTCCGTACGGGCCACGCGCGGTGTCGCCGACGTACAGGACGGGCTCGTGCGGGAGCTGGTCGAGCAGCGCCCGGGCGACCGTCAGACCGCCCACTCCGCTGTCGAAGATCCCGATCGGTGCGTCGTTCATCGGAGCAAGAGCGTACGCCGACCGGCGGACCCTGGCCGCCGGACGTGGCGAACGCCACGTCGCGCCGGCGGTGACGCTCGTTACGCGCGGCGGTAGTCGAGCACCACGTGGCCGCTTCCGAACGACTGGACGTCGGTGAGCTCGAACGACGTCGGCGCGAACCCCGTCGAGAACAGCGGCACACCGGCCCCGGCGACGACCGGGTACTGCTTGACCACCAAGCGGTCGATCTCCGGCAGCAGCGCGCCGGCCAGCCCCGCGCCGCCGGCGAGGTAGACGTCCAGCGGCGAGTCCTCGGCCTTGAGCGCCTGGACGGCCGCGACGGGGTCGCCGCCGATGATCGTGACGGCAGGGTCCGGCGACTGCGTCATCGTCGTCGACACGACGTACTGCCGCAGGTGGGCGTACGGGCTGGTGATGCCGACGTCGAGCGCGGGCTGGTAGGTGCGCCGGCCCATGACGATGGTGTCGAACCGCGAGTTGGGGACGTCGTCGACGCGGCCCAGCCTGCGCGCGTGGGTCGGCAGCGCGTCGCCGAACTGGGTGAACATCCAGGTGGCGTACTCGTCGGGCACCGGGAAGAAGTCGACCTCGTCGCCCGGGCCGGCGATGAAGCCGTCGATGGACTGTCCGATGTAGTAGACCAGCTGGCGCATCAGTGCACCGTACGTCACGCGGCCGTCAGGCCCAGAGCTGGCCGTCGAGCCGGTCCTCGGCGTCGTCGACGGTGCCCTCGTAGGCGCCGGTCGAGAGGTACTTCCAGCCGCCGTCGGCGACGATGAAGGCGATGTCGGCGCGGTCGCCGTCCTGGACGGCCTTGCGCGCGATGCCGAGCGCGGCGTGCAGAACGGCGCCGGTGGAGATGCCGGCGAAGATGCCCTCCAGCTCCAGCAGCTGCCGCGTCCGCTGGACGGCGTCGCGCGGGCCGACCGAGAACCGCGACGTCAGCACCGTCTCGTCGTACAGCTCGGGCACGAACCCCTCGTCGAGGTTGCGCAGGCCGTAGACCAGCTCGCCGTACCGCGGCTCGGCGGCGACGACGCGCACCTCGGGCAGCTTCTCGCGCAGGTAGCGGCCGACGCCCATGAGCGTCCCCGTCGTGCCCAGCCCGGCGACGAAGTGGGTGATCTCGGGCAGGTCCTCGAGCAGCTCGGGGCCGGTCGTCTCGTAGTGCGCGAGCGCGTTGCCGGGGTTGCCGTACTGGTAGAGCATGACCCAGTCGGGATGCTGCTCGGCCAGCTGTTTGGCGACGCGGACGGCCTCGTTCGACCCGCCGGCCGCGGGCGACGGGATGATCTCGGCGCCCCACATGCGCAGCAGCTGACGGCGTTCCTCGGAGGTGTTCTCCGGCATCACGCAGACCAGGCGGTAGCCCTTGAGCTTGGCCGCCATGGCCAGCGCGATGCCGGTGTTGCCCGACGTCGGCTCCAGCAGCGTGGCGCCCGGCGTGAGCCGCCCGTCGGCCTCGGCGGCCTCGATCATGCGCAGCGCCGGGCGGTCCTTCACGGAGCCGGTCGGGTTGCGATCCTCCAGCTTCGCCCACAGCCGCACGTCAGGCGACGGCGACAGCTTTGGCAGCCCGACCAGCGGCGTCCGGCCGAGCGAGTCGAGCAGGGAGTCGTAGCGCATGAGTTCGCCGCTGGTCAGCGCGCGCCGCCGGCGACCGCCGGCAGCACGGTGACGCTGTCGCCGTCGTTCAGCGCCGTCTTCTCCGCGCCCAGGAACCGGACGTCCTCGTCGTTGACGTAGACGTTCACGAACCGGCGCAGCGACCCGTTCTCGACCAGCCGGTCGCGCAGCCCCGGATGCCGCGACTCGAGGTCGTCGATCAGCGCCGTCAGGGTGTCACCGGTGCCCTCGACGGTCTTCGCGCCGCCGGTGTACTGGCGCAGGATCGTGGGGATGCGGACCTCGACGGCCATCGGACTGCTCCTGGACTCTTCTGCTGCTGGGACGGTCACCCACCGCAACGGCGGTGCTGGGTCACATCATTCCCCATCGATGACCTGGACTTCCTCCTCGGTCACCACGCCGTCCACGATCCGGAACGAGCGGAACTCGTGCGTGTCCTCGTCGCGGGTCGAGACCAGGACGTAGTGGGCGCCCGGCTCGTTGGCGTAGGCGATGTCCGTGCGGGACGGGTACGCCTCGGTCGCCGTGTGCGAGTGATAGACGACGACCGGCTCCTCGTCGTTGTCGTCCATCTCGCGATATAGGCGCAGCAGGTCCATCGAGTCGAACTCGTAGAACGTGGGCGACCGGGCCGCGTTGAGCATCGGGACGAACCGCTCCGGGCGATCGGTGCCGGCCGGGCCGGCGATCACGCCGCACGCCTCGTCCGGGTGGTCCTTGCGGGCATGCTCCACGATGGCGTCGACGAGGTCACGGCGGATGCTCAGCACGGTTGCCAGGATACGGAGCATGACGGGCTGACGTGCCGCTGGCCGGGGGGCCGTGTGGGCGGTCCCCCGCTGCCGCGGCCCAAATACACCGTCCGCCGGATCCTGCAGCGTCGGCATCCTGGGTGTGACGCGCGTCCTGGGTCTCACGCGCGCCGAACACCCGTTTCGAGCCCGAAACCGCGCCTCACACCCAGGACGCGCCTCACACCCAGGTTGGTCCGCCGGGTCCTCGATAGGCAGGACCGTCCTCGATGGCAGAAACCGTCCTAGCGCCCCATCGAAGACGGTCACCACTATCGAAGACGACAGCCGGCATCGACGCCCGACCCGTCGCCACACTCCCCCCGTCCCCCTGATAGCTGCCGAGTTCTTAAGACCGCGGGCAGCAGGGGGACGGGCAACTCAGCCAGCTACTCCAGGGCGGAGGACAACGTCCGGACGAGCGTCTCCTGGACCCAGCCGAGCCAGTCGTAGACGTCGTGGACGTGGCGGCGGGGGTCGTTCTCGTCGAGGGAGAGCCAGTCGTCCCCGTCGGCGTCGGTGACGCCGAGGCGGGTGCCGAGGGCCAGCCGCAGGTCGGTGAGCGTGCGGAGCCAGGCCTCGGACTCGTCGGCGTTCAGCTCGATGCGGATCTTCTCGCGGTTCTTCGACGCCGCCCCGGCACCGTCGGCCGTGGCCAGGGAGGCGAGCACCGTCGCCGCCGTCGCCGCCTTGCGGTCGCGCAGGCCGCGCTCGGTGAACCGGCGGAAGTCGGACGCGGCCTCGGTGTCCTCGCGATAGCCGTCGGGGAAGAGCCGCAGCAGCACCGGGTCGGTCGGGCGGGACATCGTGTCGTCGGACAGGCCGAGCTCGGCGGCCCAGCCGTCACCGGCGGCGAGGTCAGCGGGCTCCTCGCGCACCAGCTCCAGCAGCTGACCCACCAGAGAGCGCAGCAGCTCGACCTCGACGACGTGGAACGACGCGGCGACGACGCCCCCGCGGGCCCGACGGAACGCGGTGCTCAGACTCGGTCCCCCGCCTTCTGCAGCGTGGCCCAAAGCCCGTAGGAGTGCATGGCCTCGACGTCGCGCTCCATCTCTTCACGCGTGCCGGAGGACACGACGGCCTTCCCCTTCTCATGGACGTCGAGCATCAGCTTCTCGGCCTTCGTCTTCGGATACGCGAAGTATGCCTGAAAGACGTAGGTGACATACGACATGAGGTTGACCGGGTCGTTCCACACCACGGTGACCCACGGGACGTCGGCCAGCGGCACCTCGGCGGCCTCCGGGCGCTCGATCTCGACGGGTGCGGTCATCACGGCCCCCAATGGTGTCATCTTCCGGCCATCACCCCGCGCCGTCCTCGCGCTGCCAAGCACAACTATGCTCTGGGCCGGCGTTGTTCCCGCCGGTCCACGACATCTCATCATCCACCCCACGCCACGCCTTCGCCAGTCTCCGCGGGATCCGGGCCATTCGGGGCGCAGCCGCATAGTCTGGTGGTTGTGTCGGAGACGACGGCCCTGCTCACCGACCATTACGAGCTGACGATGCTCCAGGCGGCGCTGGCCCGGGGCACCGCCGGACGGCGCTCGGTGTTCGAGGTGTTCGCCAGACGCTTACCCGGCGGACGCCGCTACGGCATCGTCGGCGGCACCGGCCGGCTGCTCGACGCGATCGAGGAGTTTCGGTTCGACGACGACGCGCTCGCCCACCTCGAGCGCAACGGTGTCGTCGACGGCGCCACGCTGGCCTGGTTGTCCGACTATCGGTTCACCGGCGACGTCTGGGGCTACGGCGAGGGTGAGGCGTACTTCCCGAACTCGCCGCTGCTCATCGTCGAGGCGTCGTTCGCCGAGGCGGTCGTGCTCGAGACGCTCGCGCTGTCGGTGCTGAACTTCGACTCCGCCATCGCCACGGCGGCCTCGCGTATGACGACGGCGGCCGGCGGGCGGCCGTGCATCGAGATGGGCTCGCGACGCACCCACGAACGGGCCGCCGTCGCCGCCGCGCGGGCCGCCTACATCGCCGGGTTCGCCACCACCAGCAACCTCGAGGCAGGTCGCACGTACGGCGTACCCACCCAGGGCACCAGCGCGCACTCGTTCACGTTGCTGCACGACACCGAGCGCGACGCGTTCACCGCGCAGGTCGACTCCCTGGGCAAGGGCACGACCTTGCTGGTCGACACGTACGACGTGGAAGAGGCGGTGCGGCTGGGCGTCGAGGTCGCCGGGCCTGAACTGGGCGCCGTCCGGCTCGACTCCGGCGACCTGCTGCCGCAGGCGAAGGAGGTCCGCGCGCTGCTGGACTCCCTCGGCGCCCGCGACACCCGCATCGTCGTCACCAGCGACCTCGACGAGCACGCCATCGCCGCGCTGGCCGCCGCGCCCGTCGACGCGTACGGCGTCGGCACCCAGCTGGTCACCGGGGCCGGCTCCCCGACGGCGGGCATGGTCTACAAGCTCGTGGCCCGGACCGGCGGCGACGGCACGCTGGCCTCCGTCGAGAAGAAGAGCGCCGGCAAGGTCAGCCACGGCGGGCGCAAGTACGCGCTGCGCCGCCGCAACGTCCGCGGCGTCGCCGAGGCGGAGGTCATCGGGGTCGGACACGAGCCGGCCGACGACGGCGACGACCGCCCGCTGCTGGTGCCGCTCGTGCGCGACGGCGAGACCGTCGGCCGCGAGCCGCTGGCCGCCGCCCGCGAGCGGCACGAACGGGCCCGCGCCGAGCTGCCCCGCATCGCGCTGAAGCTGTCGCGCGGTGAGCCCGCCATCCCCACCCGCTGGGAGGACCGCCCATGAAGCGCGCACTCATCGTCGTCGACGTCCAGAACGACTTCTGCGAGGGCGGCAGCCTCGCCGTCGCGGGCGGCGCGGACGTCGCGTTCGGCATCGCCGAGGTGCTCAAGCGCTGGACCGACGGCGACGAAGGGGACCGCCGCTACGACTACGTCGTCGCCACCCGCGACCACCACATCGACCCCGGCGACCACTTCTCCGAGACCCCCGACTACGTCGACAGCTGGCCACCGCACTGCGTGGCCGGCACCGATGGCGTCGCGTTCCACCCGAACCTCGACCCGCAGCCGTTCGACGCGGTCTTCGACAAGGGCGAGTACCAGGCCGCCTACTCCGGCTTCGAGGGCAAGTCGCACGACGGTGTCGGGCTGGCCGACTGGCTGCGCGGCCACGAGGTCGGCTCCGTCGACGTCGTCGGCATCGCGACCGACCACTGCGTCCGCGCGACCGCCCTCGACGCCGCCGGGAACGGCATCGAGACGACGGTGCTGCTCGAGCTCACCGCCGGGGTCGCGGCCAGGACGACGTCGGCGGCGCTGGACACCATGCGCGCGGCCGGCATCCGGCTGGAAGGCGCTCCGATCGTCCGCTGATCAGGCGGTACGCGCGGTGGCCGACGCCTCGCGGGCGTCCAGCAGCTCGTCCCAGTGCTCCGTGCCCCACGCGCACAGCGCCTCGATGACCGGCAGCATCGTCCGCCCGAGCGGCGTCAGCGCGTACTCGACGTGCCGCTCGGGGCCGGGCCGCTCGGTGCGCGCGACCAGGCCGTCGCGCTGCAGGTTCTTGAGCGACGCGGTGAGCGACTGGGCGCTGACGGTGCGCAGCGGGACGCGCAGCTCGGAGAACCGGCGCGGGCCGTGCTCGAGGCAGCGGATGACCATGCCGGCCCACTTGTCGGCGAACCGCAGCGGGATCAGCGTCGACGGGCAGACGGGGTCGAACATGTCGGGATCGAGCGGCGTCGGCATGTCTCAACCGTACTGACCTGCGTGCTCATGCCGGGCTGACCAGGGCGCGGCCTAGCGTGCGCGGCATGACGAGAATCGTGGTGTTCGGAGCCGGCGGACGGGCCGGGCGGGCGGTGCTGGCCGAGGCGGCCGGCCGGGGTTGGGACGTGACGGCGGTGGTGCGCGACCCCGCGCGACATGCCGACCTCGGCGGCGACGGGGTCGACCTGGCGGCCGGCGACGTGACCGAGGCTGACGCCGTCGCGACCCTGTCCGCCGGCCACGACGCGGCCGTGCACGCCGCCGCGAACCTCACCGTCCCGGCGGCCGAGTTCTTCCCCGCGGCCGCGTCGGCCCTGCTCGCTGGGGTGGCCGCCGCCGGCACGGGCCGGTTGGTGGCCGTCGGGCTGGCGTCGCAGCTGCCGGACGTGACGGGGACGCCGCTGCTCGAGACCCCCGGTTATCCGTCGGAGTACCGCGACTTCATGCTCGGCCACGGCGCCGGGCTGCACGTGTTCCGCACCGCTCGGACGGACGTCGACTGGCTGGTCGTCGCGCCGGCCGGCGACTTCGACCACGGCGGCAGGCCCGCCGGCGGGTACCGGATCGTCCCGGGCGACGCCGCCGCGCGGATCACCTACGCCGACCTCGCGGTGGCCGTCGCCGACGAGATCGAGCAGCCGCGGCACCACCGGCTGCTGCTGGGCGTGGAGGCGCCTCGGTAGGGTCGGCAGGCGTGATCCCCGCCGTGTGGATGGTCGCGGGCGCACCCGGCGCCGGCAAGACCACCGTCGCCCGCAAGCTGGCCGCGCTGCTCGATCCCGTCCCGGCGCTGCTCGACAAGGACACCGTCTACGCGTCGTTCGTGGCCGCGACGCTGGCGGCGAACGGGCGGCCGTTCGGCGAGCGCGAGGGCCCCTGGTACGACGAGCACGTCAAGGTGCACGAGTACGGCGGCCTCGCCGACACCGCCGCGGAGGTCCGGTCGGCCGGCTGCCCGGTGATCCTGGTCGGCCCGTTCACCGGCCAGACCCGCGATGCAGACCGCTGGGCCGCCTACGTCGACCGGCTCGGCGGCGATCCGGTGCACCTGCTCTGGGTGCGGTCGGACGGCGATACCTTGCGCTCGCGGATCACCGCCCGGGGGCACGACCGCGACGGCGAGAAGCTGGCGAACTTCGCCCGCTTCACCGCGGCCACCCTGCCGGACGTCCCGCCGCTCGCGCCGCACACCGAGATCGACAACCGCCGCGGCGCCCCGCCCTTGGACGACCAGCTGGCCGCGCTGTTGCCGTCGACCCCTTTGCAATGAGCACCTATACGCACCACCGGCGCAAGTGGTGCGTATAGGTGCTCATTGCAAAGGGGTCAGCGGAAGAGGCGCTCCAGGACTTGGGCGACGCCGTCCTCGTCGTTCGAGGGGCAGCGGTGGGACGCGGCGGCGACGGCGTCGGGGTGGGCGTTGCGGACGGCGTACGACGTCCCCGCCCAGGTGAGCATCGGGACGTCGTTGGGCATGTCGCCGAACGCGACCACGTCGTGCGCGTCGACGCCGAGCGACCCGCACAACGCCGCCAGGGCGGACGCCTTCGAGACGCCGGCCCGGCTGACCTCCAGGACCGGCGCGTGGCCCGAGTACGTCGCCGCCGCGAGCGAGCCGACCACGGCCGCCGCTCGGGACACGAACTCGCGCGCGTCGAGGTCCGGGTGCGTGACCACCAGCTTCGACACCGGCTCGGCCAGCAGCTCCTCGAGCGAGGCGACGACGGTGCCGTCCGGCGTCGGCCAGGTACCCCGGAAGGACGGCTCCTGCCCGAACGTCAGCCGCCGCTCGATGGCGAACGTCGCGCCGGGCACGCTGGCCCGGATCGCCCGCGCCACCTCGAGCGCGACGTCGCCGGGGAGGCCGTGCTCCTCGATCACCTCGCGGCGGCGCACGTCGTAGACCAGGGCGCCGTTCGCGCAGATCGCCAGCCCGTGCGCTCCGACCTCCGCGGCCAGGACGTCGATCCAGCGCGGCGGCCGCCCGGACACGAACACGACGGTCGCGCCGGCGTCCTCGGCCCGGGCCAGCGCGGCCCGGGTCCGCGGCGACACCGTCCCGTCACTGTGCAGCAGGGTCCCGTCGAGGTCGGTGGCGACCACCTTCACGGCTGGGTGAGCCCGGACTGGACGGCGAAGACGACGAGCTGGGCGCGGTCGCGGGCGTGCAGCTTCACCATCGCGCGGCTGACGTGGGTGCGGACGGTCGCCGGGCTGACCACCAGCTCGGCGGCGATCTCGTCGTTGGACCGGCCGGTCGCCACCCAGGCGACGATCTCGCGCTCGCGCTCGGTGAGCCGGTCCAGTTCGGGGTGCGGCGCGCTGGCGGGCACGTCACGGCCGCTGAACTGCTCGATGACGCGGCGGGTGACCGACGGCGAGAGCAGGCTGGCGCCGTCGGCGACCACCCGGATGGCGTGCAGCAGCTCGGCCGGCGGCGAGTCCTTGAGCACGAACCCGCTGGCCCCGCCCCGCAGCGCCTCGAACACGTACTCGTCCAGCTCGAACGTGGTCAGCACGATGACCTTGACGTCGGACAGGGCGGGGTCGGCGGTGATCTCGCGCAGCGCGGCCAGACCGTCGAGCACCGGCATGCGGATGTCCATCAGCACGACGTCGGGCTTGGTGCGGCGGACGAGGTCCAGCCCGGCGCGCCCGTCAGCGGCCTCGCCGGCCAGCTCGGTGTCGTCCTCCGTCTCGAGCAGCGTGGCCAGGCCCATGCGCACCAGCGCCTGGTCGTCGACGACGGCCACCCTGATGACACTGCTCACGTCTTCGGTCATGGTGTCGATCCTGACATGTCCGCCGCGCGGTCGGCGCCGGCGAGGGGCAGCCGGGCATGGACGGCGAACCCGCCACCGCCGCGCGGACCCGCCTGCAGCCGGCCGCCGAGCGCCTCGGCCCGGGCCCGCATGCCGGCGATCCCGGTCCCGGATCCGTCGTCATCGCGCACCGGAGGCGCGGCCGCCCCGCCCACTCCGTTGTCGCTGACGTCCACCAGCAGCTCGTCGCCGGAGCGGCGGATCTGCACCTCGGCGCGGGTGGCGGCGGCGTGGCGCAACACGTTGGTCAGCGACTCCTGCACGATGCGGTAGGCCGCCACGTCGACGTCGGGCGGGAGATCGCCGCCGGACGCGCCGGACAGGTCGGACACCACGTCGACGCCGCCGGCCCGGATGCGCTCCAGCAGGACGCCGACCTCGGCCAGCCCGGCGACCGGACGGCGCGGCGCGGCGTCGGTGACCGGGCTGCGCAGCAGCTGCAGCTCGGCCCGCAGGCCGTCGAGCGAGGACCGGCTGGTGTCGCGGATCGCCTCCAGGGCGCCCCGCACCTTCTCCGGGTTGCGGTCCAGGACGTGCAGGGCGACGCCGGCCTGCATCGCGATGACCGCCAGGCCGTGGCCGACGGAGTCGTGCAGCTCCTGCGCCATGCGCAGCCGCTCCTCGGACACCGCACGGCGGGCCTGCTCCGCGCGGACGTCGGCCTGCGACTCGCGCCGGGTCTTCAGCGCCGCGCCGATGGCCAGCGGCGCGGCGAACGCGACCAGCGAGCCGATGGCGCCGAGGCTGGCGTCGCGCCAGAAGTCGCCGCCCTCGCCGAGCAGCCGGGACGCCGCCACGACAGCGATGAGCGCCCAGTAGCCGCCGACCCACTGCAGCGCCGTGCGCAGCGGCAGCAGGTGGCCGAGGGTGAAGCTGATCAGCAGGACGGTGAACATGATCGGCCCGTACGGGTAGTTCGCCGCGAGGTAGATCAGCACGGCCGCGCCACTCACCACGAGGACGGTGCGCGGGTACCGGCTGCGCACCACGAACGACAGCGCCGCCAGCACCACCAGCGCGTACGCGACGGCATCGGCGTCGCGCCCGCCCTCGTCGCCGGCGCTGGCCCCGTGGGTACCGGCGACGCAGAACAACAGCAGGACCAGCGCGATGCCCACGTCGAGCAGCGACACCTTGAATCGAGCGAATCTTTCCACGTCATCGACCTTAGGGCGACGGGCACGCGCGCGGCGTCGGCGGCGCGGCGTAACCGGACTACGCGGATCTGCGTACGTCCGATGCCGCTCCTGGGCCGACGCGGGCGACGGCGTCTGCGCGGGAGCGTGGAGCCATGACGAACACCATCGTGGTCACCGACCGGCTGACCAAGCGCTACGGCGACCGGCTCGCCGTCAGCGACGTGAGCCTCACCGTCCGGCGCGGTGAGGTGTACGGCTTCCTCGGACCGAACGGAGCCGGCAAGACGACCACGCTGCGCATGCTGCTCGGCCTGGTCCGTCCCACCAGCGGGACCGCGATCGTGCTGGGCCACGCGCCTGGTGCGCCCGGCGCGACGGCCCGGGTCGGCGCGCTCGTCGAGGGCCCCGGCTTCTACCCCTACCTCTCCGGCCGCGACAACCTGCGCGTGATGGCCCGCTACCAGGGCGTCTCCGACCACGCCGTCGAGGACGCGTTGACGCGGGTGGACCTGCGCGAGCGCGGCAGCGACGCCTTCAAGTCGTACTCGCTGGGCATGAAGCAGCGGCTCGGCGTCGCGTCGGCGCTGCTCGGCGAGCCCGACCTGCTGGTCCTGGACGAGCCGACGAACGGGCTGGACCCGGGCGGCATGGCCGACATGCGCAAGCTCGTCGTCGACCTCGCCGAGCAGGGCCAGACGGTGCTGCTGTCCAGCCACCTGCTGGCCGAGGTGCAGGAGATCTGCGACCGCGTCGGCGTCATCGCCCACGGCCGGCTGCTGGCCGAGAGCACCGTCGCCGAGCTCCGCGGCGCCAGCACGCTGCTGGTCCGCGCGCACCCGGTGGAGCTGGCGCTGGCGGTGTCGATGGAGGTGGCCGGCGACGACGCCGTCCAGCTCACCGACGACGGCGTGCGGCTGGAGCTGCCCGAGGACCGGGCGCCCGACCTGGCCCGCGCGCTGGTCGCGGCCGGCGCCGACATCCACGAGATCCGCCCGAGTGAGCGGTCCCTGGAGGACGTGTTCTTCGAGATGACGACAGACCAGGAGGAGAACCGATGAGCACCGCGACGATGACCGAACGGCCCGCCGCCCGCGGCGAGACCCGGACCGTCCCGACCGTGCTCGGCGGCCTGCTCGCCAGCACCCGGGCCGAGCTGCTGCGGC
Source organism: Jiangella alkaliphila (assembly GCF_900105925.1). Lineage (NCBI taxonomy): Bacteria > Bacillati > Actinomycetota > Actinomycetes > Jiangellales > Jiangellaceae > Jiangella > Jiangella alkaliphila. The sequence goes on from NZ_LT629791.1 coordinate 6,983,275, forward strand.
TGCGCAAGTGGCCCGCCGTCTGGATCCTGCTGACGGTGTGGCTGCTGCTCAACCTCACCTTCGCCTACATCTTCAACTACGTCGCCTACGCGACCGGGTCGTCCGGCTTCTCCAACGAGGGCGTCTCGACGGAAAGCCTGCTGCCGGAGCTGCTGCCCGCGGCGATCCCGTCGGTCCTCACCGGCGGCATGCCGATGTTCGGCGGCGCGATCATGTTCATCCTCGGCGCGCTGGCGGCCGGCAGCGGGTTCGGCTGGGGCAGCTGGAAGACCGTGCTCACGCAGGGCCCGGGCCGGCTGTCCGCGTTCGGCGGGACGGTGGCCGCGGTCGGCATCGCGGTCGTCGGGGCGGTCGTGGCGACCGTGGCCCTGGACTTCGCGGCGTCGTCGCTGATCTCCGTCACCGAGGGCCAGAGCTTCGTCTGGCCGGAGTTCGGCGCGCTGGCCGAGTCGTTCGGCGGCGGGCTGCTGATCTTCGGGATGTGGGCGATGGCCGGCGTGCTGGTCGGCGTGCTGACCCGCAGCCCGGCGCTGGCGGTCGGCCTCGGGCTGGTGTGGTCGCTGGTGATCGAGAACCTGCTGCGCGGCGTCGGCAACCTGCTCAGCGGCCTCGAGTACGTGACCGACGTGCTGCCGGGGACGGCGGCCGGGTCGCTGGCCGGCGCCCTGGGCGCGGGCACCGAGGGCGACCCCGACGGGGCGCCGGGCGTGCTCACCGTGCTCGACGGCCGGCCGGCGGCACTGCTGGTGGCCGCGTACCTGGTGGCCTTCGCCGTGGTGGGAGGGCTGCTGATGCGTCACCGCGACGTCGTCTGATCCACGTACCCCCCCCCTCATGATCATGTTCCCTGGCGGCGTCATAGCGACCGCCAGGGAACATGATCATGAGGGGGGTGGTTACGCTACCGAGTCGCGGCGTTTCGGCGGGAGGTGCGATGAAATACGGCGTCCTGGGCCCTCTGGTGGTCCACGACGACCTCGGCGGGACCGTCGCGGTCACGTCCGCCAAGCAGCGGCTGCTGCTGGCAGTCCTGCTGACCCGCCGCAACACCCTGGTGTCCGCCGATGCGCTGCTGGACGCGCTGTGGGGCGGGCGCCCGCCGCGGTCGGCGCGGGCGAACCTGCAGAGCTACGTCCACCGGCTGCGGCGGCTGCTCGGCGAGGACCGCATCGTGCACCAGCGCTCCGGCTACCAGCTGGAGGTGCGGCCCGGCGAGGCCGACGACGAGGAGTTCGAGCGGCTGGCCGGTGAGGGCCGGGCCGCCCGAGCGGCCGGCGACGTCGGGCGGGCGGCCGAGCTGTTGCACCGGGCGGCGACGCTCTGGCGCGGGCCGGACGCCTACGCCGGCGTCCCCGAGTCGGGGGCGGTCGAGCCGGAGGCGGCCCGGCTCGGCGAACTGCGGCTCGCGGTGACCGAGCTGCGCATCGACGCCGACCTCGAGCGCGGCCAGGACGACCTGCTGGTCGCGGAGCTGAGCGCCCTGGTCAACGCCTACCCGCTGCGCCAGCGGCTGTACCGCCAGCTCATGCTCGCCCTGCACCGGTCCGGCCGCACGGGCGACGCGCTCGACGTCTATCGGCAGGCCCGCACGACGCTGGTCGAGGAGCTGGGCCTGGAGCCGGGGCCGGAGCTGCGCGACCTCGAGCAGGCCATCCTGACCGACGACCCCGCGCTCGCCGCGCCACCGCCGGCCACCCGCCCCGCGACCCGCCCCGCGGCCGAGCTGCCGCCCGCCGACGCGGCCTTCACCGGGCGGCGCGACGAGGTGCGGCGGGTCACCGCCTGGCTGACGGACGGCGCCGGGCGGCACGGCGCCGGCCGGCCGGCCGTCGTGGCGATCAGCGGACCCGGCGGCGTGGGCAAGTCCGCCCTCGCCCTGCGAGCGGCGCACACCGTCGCCGAGACGTTCCCCGACGGCCAGCTGTACGTGAACCTGCGCGGCGCGACGCCCGGGGTCCGGCCGCTGCGGCCGCACGACGTGCTGGTCAGGCTGCTCGGCTCGCTCGGCGTCGACGAGCGGCAGGTCCCCGGCGACCCGTCCGCCGCCGCGGCGCTGTTCCGGAGCACCGTCGCCGGGCGGCGGCTGCTGATCGTGCTCGACGACGCTGACTCCGCCGCGCAGGTCCGTCCGCTGCTGCCCGGTCCGGGCGCGGGGCCGGCCCTGCTGGTCACCAGCCGCCGGGTGCTCGCGACCATCGCCGGCGCCCACCGGCTCGCGCTCGGGACGCTGCCGCCGGACGAGGCGGTCGACCTGCTCGCGGCGCTGGCCGGCCCGGGGCGGGTGACGGCCGAGCCCGAGGCCGCCGCCGACGTCGTGACGCTCTGCGGCCTGCTCCCGCTGGCCGTCCGGGTGGCCGGGGCGCGGCTGCTGGCGCGGCCGGACTGGACGCTGTCGTCGCTGCGCGACCGGCTGGACGACGCGCAGCACCGGCTCGACGAGCTGGAGCACGACGACCTCGCGGTGCGGGCCAGCTGCGACGTCGCGTTCGACGCGTTGCCCGAGGCGCCGGCGGCGGTCTTCACCAGCCTGGGCCTGGCCGGGTTCGCCGACTTCACCGTGCACACCGCGGCCGCGCTGGCGGGCCGTCCGCTGCCGGCGACCCGGCGGGCGCTGGACCAACTGGTCGAGGCCCAGCTGCTGATCGCGGCGCCGGACGACCGGTTCACGCTGCACGACCTCGTTCGCCTCTACGCGCGGGAGCGGGCCGAGCGCACGCTGACCCCGTCCGGCCGCGACGACGCACTGCGCCGGGCGCTGCACCACTACCTCGCCACCGCGCGCAACGCGTCGCGCATGAGCGTCGCCTGGTCCGACCGCCACGCATCCATCGGCCCGGCGACCACCGGGCCGGCCCGCGCCGGCGCCGACCCCGCCGGCCCCGCCGAGCTCCCCGACGGCGCCGCCATCTCGGCCTGGGTGCGGGCGGAGTCGGACAACATCGCCGCCGCCGCGATCCACGCCGCGGCGCTCGACGGCGACGGCCCGGCCATCCTGGCCGGCCTGGCCGCGGCCATGGCGCACCCGCTGCGCAGCCAGGACCGCTGGACCGACCTCGTCGCGATCGGCCGCCTCGCGCTCGCGACCCTCGGCGACGAGGCCGACGACGGCGCGGGCCACGCCCGCTGGCGCTCCAAGCTGCACCAGAGCCTCAGCGACGGCTACTTCATGCTGGACCGCCTGCCGGAGGCGCAGCACCACGGACTCGAGGCGGTCCGGGCCTCGCACGAGGGCGGCGACCGCCACGGCGAGGCCGACGCCCGCAGCGCGCTCGGCTTCATCCTCCACCACCTGAACCGCACCGATGAGGCGTTCGTCCACTACCGCCGCGCGCTGCGGCTGCAGCGCGAGATCGCCGACCCCAAGGGCCAGGCACTCACCCTCACCCGGCTCGGCGTCGGCCACCATCGCAGCGGCCGGCTGGATGAGGCGATCGCCTGCCAGGAGCGGGCGCTGCGGCTGGACGACAGCCCGCACCTCACCGGCATCGCGTGGTTCCGGCTCGGCGACGCACACCTCGACGCCGGACGGCCGGAGCGCGCCCTCGACTGCTTCGAGCGGGCCATCGAGGCGTTCCAGGCGTGCGGCTCCAGCGTCGACGAGGCGCTGGCCAGGTGGCTGCGCGGCGACATCCTGCGGCTGCTCGGCCGCGACGGCGACGCCCGGCACAGCTGGAGCCGCTCGACCGACCTGCTGCGCGAGATGCGCAGCCTGACCAGCGACGAGGCCGGCGACCTGCTCGGCGCGCCGGTCCCGCGGATGCCGGCCGTCCTGCGCCGCGGCCGCGACGCACGCCACCCGGCCTGACCACCGGTCAGTGGGCGTGTAGAGCGCGTGTAGCGGCACCTGGGATCGTCTCGTCCGGTTCGCCCGAACCAGACCACACTGACGTACCGGAGATAGCGCGCGTGAATTCGACGATCCGATCCCGAGCCTTCGTCCCGTTGGCCGGCATAGCCCTGCTGTTCGCGACCGCCGCCTGCGGGTCCGACGACGATCCGCCGCCGCCGTCGGCGCCGGAGTCCGACCTCGAGCTGACCATGACCGACCCGCCCGCGGACGCCGAGGAGGACACCGAGCCGGAGTCCTCCGGCGACGGCGACTACTGCGGGCTGCTCGAGACGATGGGTGACGACCTCCTCGCCGGCTCCTCGGCCACCGACCCCGACGCCGCCGCCGGGCTGGTCGAGACCTACCGCGAGATCGCCGCCGCGGCGCCGGACGACGTCGCCGCGGACTGGACCGCGATGGCCGACGCCATGCAGGCGATGGCCGACATCGACCCGGCCGACCCGGCGGCGCTCGAGCAGCTGGAAGACCTCGGCGACCTCACCGCGATCAGCCAGCGGCTGGGCGAGAGCGTCCAGTCCGAGTGCGGCTGAGGACGAGCCGCGGCCGAGGTCACGCCGTCAAGTGACCTCGGCCGCATCAGGGTGTGTCTCCCGGGTCTCGGCCGTTGCGAGCGGCGTCCAGGTGGATGCCTCGCAAGGCCGAGGAAAGAGTCATAGCGGGAGGTTCTACGTCGACTGACGAGAACGCAGCGAGGCGCCGCCTGGGCGTCGCGCAGTAGGCCATGGACCCGGGAGACACACCCTAGGGGAGCGGGCGGACGGGGGCCGCCCGCTCCCGGTTCCAGCGCGCGAGGTGCACCGCGTGCACGACCGCCAGCGCCAGCGTGAACAACGCGAGGGCCATCGAGCCGGCGCCACCGGCGCTGAGGTCCGGCGCCGGGTCGCCGACGCCGGGTTTGGTGGCGAGCATGAGGATGATCAGCAGGCTCACCACCCCGATGCCGATGGGCAGCGCGGACGACGGCGGCCGCGGCCGGAACGTCGCCACGAGACACAGCGCCATGAGCACCAGCGCCAGGATGATCCCGAGCACGGCCGGGTCGCCGTTGGCGTTCGAGGCGGTCTCCCACAGGTTGCCGAGCCGGCTGGCCACGCTGCCGGTCTCCGGGTCGACCTCCAGGTCGTCGAACATCGGCGTGAAGATCAGGCCGAGGCCGGCCACCGCGATGGGCCCGTAGAGGCGGGCGTAGCCGTCGAACACCCGGCCGTTGTCGTCGTCGCGCGTCATGCGGTCGTGGTTCCTTCCGTTGCGGGGTCGGGTTCGCTCGCCGTGACGGCCGCCGCACGCGCCGCCCGGCGGCGCCGAACCAGCAGCACCGCCGCCGCGGCGGCGATCAGCACGCCCGCGCCGGCGCCGACGAGCCACCAGGGGAAGGAGCCGCTGGTGATCTCGGCGGGGCGGACGAGGGCGAGCACCTGGTCGGTCGCGGAGTCGACGAGGTAGAGGTCGCCACCCGGGCCGACCTCCAGGGCGGTGATCGAGCGCTCCGTGTCGCCGTCCAGCTCCGTGTCGAGCACCGTGCTGATGGTGCCCTCGGCGTCGATGCGACGGACGCCGTCCCCCGTGGCCACGTAGACGTCGCCCTCGGGGCCGACGGCGACGTCGGCCAGGCCCCACAGCTGTGCCCGCGTGGCCGGCCCGCCGTCGCCGTAGTCGTCGTCGACCACGACGTCGTCGCTGTCGGTGGTGCCGGCGAAGGTCCGGGCGTCCTGGCCCGGGGCCGCGGCAACGACCTGCCCGCTCCCCTCGTCGGCGACGTACACCGTGCCGTCCGCGCCGACGGCGAGGGCGGACGGGAGCGCGAGCGTGTCGGCGTCGAACCCCGGCACCGCCGCGATCAGGCCATCGGAGTCGACGCGGTAGACCAGCTCCCCGATGTCCAGCAGGTACACCGTGCCGTCCGGCCCGACGGCCACGTCGCGCGGCTGCACCAACTGGGTGGTCGCCAGCGCGCCGTCGACCACCGGGTGCTCGCTGTACGCCCCGCCGGCGACGGTGACGAGCCGGCCGTCGGGGTAAATGCGCACCACGGAGTCGCCGAGAGCCGCGTAGACCTCGCCGCCGGGGCCGGTGGCCAGCCGCCGGATCGAGTCCAGCCGTGGGTCGGCGGCCGGCGCACCGGCCAGCTCGGTGCCCTCGAGCCGCCGAAGCCGCCCGACCTGTGGCTCGGCGACGAAGAGCGTGCCATCCGGCGCGACGGCGACGCTCATGTCGCCGGTCAGATCCGCCGCGTCGGCCGGTTCCGCGGCCACGACGTCGCGGAAGTCGGCCACCGTCTCGATGATGCCGTCGGCGCCGATGCGGCGGACGAGGTCGCCGCGGGTGCCGCCGAGCACCAGGCTGCCGTCGGGTGCGACGTCGACCGTCTCCGGCTCGTTCACACCGGCCTCGGCGGCCGGGCCCCCGTCGCCGGTGTCGTGCGGCGAGCCGGTGCCGGCGACGGTGGCGATGACGCCGTCGGCGCCGACCCGGCGGATCCGGCTGTTGAAGGTGTCGGCGATGTAGAGCCCGTCGGGGCCGGCAGCGACGTCGAGCGGCGTGTTCAGCTCCGCGGCCCCGGCCGGCCCGCCGTCGCCGCCGAAGCCGCCTTCGCCGGAGCCGAAGTAGCTGACACCGGCCAGCGCGACCAGCGTCCCGTCGGGCCGGACCATGCGCACCCGCGGCACGCCGTTCTCGACGACGTAGACGTTGCCGGCGGCGTCGACCTCGACCGCGACGGGCTCATCCAGGCTGGCTTCGACGGCTGGCTGGTCGTCGGCGTAGCGTTCGCCGCCGCCGGCCACCCGGGTCAGCAGGCCGTCCGGGCTGACCCGGCAGATCAAGTCTCGGCCGGGGTCGGCCAGGTAGAGGGTGCCGTCGGGGGCAATCGCCACGTCGGCAGGCAGGCCGAGCGCCGTCTCGGTGGCCGGCTCGCCCACGCACGTCGGGGGCGGCTCGTCGTCGGCGTTCTGGTCGGGGGCGGTGCCGGCGACCGTCGTGATGACGCCGTCGGTGCCGACCCGGCGGATCGTGGCGTTCGACGAGTCGGCGATGTAGAGGTTGCCCTCGGCGTCGACGTCCAGGCCGGCGGGTCCGTTCAGCTGCGCCTCGCCGGCCGGTCCGCCGTCGCCGCGGCGGCCGGCCTCGCCGGTGCCCGCGGCGACGGTCACGGTGCCGTCGGCGTCGACGCGGTGGACGACGTGGCGGTGGCTGTCGGCGACATAGGTGACGCCGTCAGGGCCGGCCGCGACGCCCGAAGGGCCGGCCGCCGGGCCTGGCGGCGGCACCAGCTCCTCCAGCGCGGCGATGTCGGGGTCGGCCGCCACGCCGGCCACCGTCACCAGCTCGCCGGGGTCGCGGTCGCCCCAGAGCGACCCGGCCGGTGGCACCTGGTCGTCGCGCGCCGCGACGTCGTCCGGGAGCCGCCACACCCGCGAGCCGGCCGTGTAGTAGATCGCGCCGTCGGTCCCGGCGGCGACGTCCTCGACACTGGCCGGGAGCGGACCGGCGACCTCGATCGCGCCCTCGCGTAGCACGAGCAAGCGGCCGTTGGCCTCGTCGGTGACGTAGAGCTCGCCGCCGGGGCCGGCTGCCAACCGGCGGCCGTCACGGGCGGGCGTGCCGTCCAGCCCCGACCCGGCGTCGATCAGCGCGAGGTCGGCGTCGGCGATGACGCCGAGGGTCCCGTCGGGAGCCACGTGGTACACGTCACCGAACGGCTCGAGCGTGAAGAACACCGTGCCGGCGGTGTCGACGGCGATACTGGTGATCGGCGTGTCCATGGCCGCGTCCGTCGCCGGTCCGCCGACGGCCCCGTCGCCAACGAACACCTCGCCGCCGCCCGCGACCGTCGTGATGACGCCGTCGGTGCCGATGCGTCGGATCCGGCCGTTCATGGTGTCGGCCAGGTAGACGTTGCCGTCGGCGTCGACCGCGATGTCCGTGGGGTCGAAGATCTCCGCGTCGGCGGCGAGCCCCCCGTCGGCGTCGCCGGCCTCGATCGTGTCGTCGCCGGCACCGGCCAGCACGGTGACGGCGCCGTCGGGCGCGATGCGGCGGACGTCCTGGTTGGCGGCCAGGTACACGCTGCCGTCGGGGCCGACCGAGCTGGCGATCGGCGTGCTGCTGAGGCTCGAAGACCCCCCGCCCGGCGGCTCCGGTCCGTCGGTCTCGGGTGGGCGCTGGGCCCGGGCGCCGGCGACGGTGTCGATGACGCCGTCAATGCCGACGAACCGCAGCCGCTCGCTGTACCGGTCGGCGAGGTAGACCGTCCCGTCGGGCCCGACGGACAGCGTCAGCGAGGGGTGGAGTCGTGCTTCTGTCGCCGGTCCGCCGTCACCGGAGTAGCCGATCTCCCCCGTGCCGGCGACCAGGACGACCTCGCCGGGCAGCGGCTCGGGTGGCGTCGTCGAGGCCTGCGCCGCGGCCGGCGCCAGTCCGGATGTGAGCAGCAGACCTGGTAGTAGCGCTCCGAGCAGCAACGGCGTCCCCTCCGGTCGGTCCTTACCGCCGGAGAGCGTGGCAGACGCTACTTTCTGTTCACTTTCACGGATGCGTCACGGCAGGTCAGCCCCGTCACTCGCGCGGGCTGATCTCCATCTCGATGGCCATCTCCATCTCCAGCGTCTGCTCGGTGGAGCCGTCGTCGACCGCCATCTCGATGGACGTGTTCGTGTCGCTGCTGCCGGAGATGGCGACCGGGAAGCTCAGCCGGCCCGCGCTGGTGCCGGTGCCCGTGCCGCTCGCCTCGATCAGCTCGGCCGTGGCGCCGCCCTGCTCGATGGTGGTGGGCTCGGCCCGCTGCGCCACGTCGGCGCTCAGCTCGTAGGCGTCGCCGTCGAACGACGTGAGGGTGTAGCTGAAGGTGTTGCAGAAGGTGAAGCCCTGCGAGTCGACCGCCGTGGCGACGTCCCAGGTGGCGCCGATGCCGACCGGCTCGGTGGGCAGCGGCACGGTGAGGTTGGCCAGCTGGCTCTCGAACTGCTGCATGGTCGGGGCGATCGTGGGGTCGACGCTGGCGGTGTCGATCTTCCCCTCGACGAAGGCGCCGCTGCGCGTGGTGGTGACGGTGCCGGTGATGCCGATCATGGAGTCGAGGATGGCCTGCATCGACGCGTCGCCGCCCTCGACCTCGACCCGGTCGTACTCCACCGTCATGGTGATCTCGTCGTCGGTGACGGCGTCGACGGTCACCACCATGCCCATGATCATCGGCGGCGCCGGCATGGTGGGCGAGTCCTGGCCGTCGACGCTGGCCGTGGTGGTCGTGACCATGCGCATGTCGACGGCGGCGGCGTCGCCGGCCGTGGGCGACAGCTCCATCAGCGCCCGCGGCTCGTCGCCGGGGTCGCTGACGACGGCCTCCGGCGCGCCGTCGGTGCAGGCGACGTCGGACACCGGCTCCTCGGCCGGCTCCTCGGCCGGCTCGTCGGCGGGCTCGCCCGAGTCGTCGGAGGCGGGCTCGCCCGAGTCGGCGGCGGACGGCGCGGCGGTGTCGTCCGCCGAGCCGCCGCCGGAGTCGTCGCCGCACCCGGCGAGGACGAGCAGGACGGCGGCCAGGGGCAGACAGCCGGTGATGCGGCGCACAGCGACTCCTCGGGACGGTTCGGGCTGATCGTCCCGAACTCTAGCGGCCGCCGGTGACAACCAGCATCACCACAATCCAACGCCGGACATCCGTCAGTAGCGCAGGGTCTCCAGGTAGGCGCGGCTGTCGCAGGCCGACGAGATGCCGTTCGGCCGGGGCTGGTCGTTCTCGGTGAAGTAGTAGTCGACGCCGGCCAGCGTGCTGTGGGCGAAGATCCGGGCGAAGTCGATCGTGCCCTCACCGACGTCGGCGAACGAGCCGTCGGCGGCCCGGTCCTTCACGTGCAGCAGCGAGAACCGGCCCGGGTACTGCTGGATGAGGCCGACCGGGTCGACGCCGCCGTCCACGGCCCAGTAGAGGTCCAGCTCCATGTCGACGAGGTTCGGGTCGGTCTCCCGGACCAGCACGTCGTACAGGCGCACCCCGTCCTCGAACCGGAACTCGAAGTCGTGGTTGTGGTAGGCGAGCGTGATGCCCTCCTCCTTGGCCCGGGCACCCTGCTCGTTGAGGACGTCGGCGACCCTGGAGTAGTCCTCGGCGTCCCAGCCGGCCGAGCCGGAGATGCGCACGTACCTCGCGCCCAGGTCCTTCGCGGTCTGGATCACGCCTTCGATGTCGTTCTCGATCTGGCCCAGGTCCAGGCCGACGGACGGCGCCTGCATTCCGGCCGCGTCGATCAGTGCGCCGAGCTGCGCGCCGGTGTAGCCGTAAAGGCCGCCGGAGGGCTCCATGTTCAGGTAGCCGCAGGTGGCCAGCGCCGCGAGCGTCGCCTCGGTGTTGGGCGCCGGCATGGTCGCCCGCACGGTGAACCCGACGACACCGATCTTGTCGGCGGGCACCTGGCGGTCGCCGTCGAGCTCGACGGCCTTGCCGATCTCGGAGCCGGCCGCCGCCCGGACGATGGAGGCCCGCTCGCGGTGGGAGAGGACGCCGTCGCCGACCAGGCCGGACGTGATGCCCTCGACGGTGCGGACGAAGTCGCCGTGGTTCGTGAACGGCTGCTCGTGCTCGATCAGGTCCATGATCGTGCAGCCGTCGCCGGAGTCGCGGTTGGGGACGCCGGAGTCCGAGCCCTCGCCGAACCAGACCGGGACGTCGGTGCTGTAGCCGCCGAAGCAACGGTCGCGGGGCTCGGTCACGTCCTCGCCGCCGACGTAGTCGATGCGGTAGATGCCCGAGCCGTCGTTGTGGTCGCCGCGGCCGACGCCCGAGCCGCCGCCGAAGTCGATGGTGTAGAGCGACCCGTCCGGGCCGAACTCGGCGTCGAACGGCGAGTTCCACGTCAGGCCCGGCAGGAACGAGTTGATCGACTGCACGTCGCCGGGCTCGGCGGGCGTGAACCGGTCGCTGGGCGCCGCCTCCGCCATGAGGCTGATGGTCTTGTACCACTCCGCCCCGTACTCGAAGACGAACCACTTGTCGTCGTAGTACTCGGGGAACTTCGTGTCGGAGTCGAGGTCCTCGTCGTAGTCGTACACCGGCCCGGTCATCGGTGCGCCGCCGCCGGAGATCTCCGGGAACAGCGCGGAGTGCTCACCGCTCTTGCCGTACCAGACCAGCGGCTCCTGGGCCGGTGGCAACTGCGTGAGGCCGGTGTTGTTCGGCGAGTCGTTGACCGGGCTGGCGCAGTCGAACGCCGCACCTGACACGCCGGTGGCGAAGTCGAAGTCGATGAACGGGGTGTTCGGGCCGACGCAGTACGGCCAGCCGTAGTTGCCGGCTTCGACGATGCGGTTCTGCTCGACCAGACCGGCCGGGCCGCGCAGCGGATTCGGGGTGCTCGCGTCGGGACCGTAGTCGGCCACCAGCAGCGCGTCGTTGGCGTCGTCGTAGCTGATGGTGAACGGGTTGCGGAAGCCCATCGCGTAGATCTCCGGGCGGGTCTTCCCGCCGCCGTCCTCCGCGCCGGTGAACAGGTTGCCCTCGGGGATCGTGTAGCCGCCGTCATCCTCCGGGTGGATTCTGATGATCTTGCCACGCAGGTCGTTCGTGTTCGCCGCCGTCCCCTGGGCGTCCGCGGCCCGCCGGCCCGCGCGCTCGTCGATCGGCGTGAAGCCGTTCTGCGCGAACGGGTCGGTGTTGTCACCGGTGGCGATGAACAGGTTGCCGTCGGCGTCCATGTCCATCGAGCCGGCCATGTGGACGTTCGCCAGCAGCTCGTTGCGCCAGATCGGGAACTCCAGGACCACCTCTTCGCTGTCCATGTCCAGCGTGTCGCCCACGAGCGTGAACCGCGACAGCCGATATACCGGCTCGGCCGGCGGCACCGTGTACAGCAGGTACACCCAGCCGTTCGCGGCGAAGTCCTCGTCGATCGCGACGCCGGTGAGCCCGTCGGCGGTGCGCGTGGTCGGCAGGCTCAGCTGCAGGTCGCCGGCCAGCGTGGTGGTGGCGTCGTCACCGTCCTGGTGGATCAGCTTGATCTGCCCGGTGCGCTGGATGTACATGACCCGGCCGTCGGGGAGCGGCGCGATCGAGTACGGGTCGGCCAGGTTCGTGTCGTCCTCGAGCTGGACCCGGTCGAAGCTGTCCCACTCCGTCGCGCCGCAGTCGCCCGGCGCGACACCGGCGGCCCATTCGATGCCGCCCAGGATGTGCTCGAGGAACAGCGGCTCGTCGAACGACTCCGCGTGGTGGCCGCTGGCGGTGTACCAGGACCGCCCGCCGTCGTAGACCTGGCACCAGGAGTGCGCGTGCTCCGGTCCCCCGGTCAGGCCCTGGGGGTTGTCGGTGGTGCGGATCTCGGTGAGGACGTGGACGTCACCGTTGGGCGAGGCCTGCCAGTTGTACCACTCCTCGTTGCGCTCCCACAGCTGCGGCAGCCCGGCCGTGGACGGGTGGGCGCCGTCGAGTACCTCGATGCGGCCGGGCCGCGGTGCCGGGTGGTTCTGGAACTTGGCGCCGACCAGCCCGGCGTACCAGTCCCAGTCCCGCTCGGTGCCGGTGGCCGAGTGCCAGCCGACGAAGCCGCCGCCGCCGTTGACGTAGCGCTGGAACGCCGCCCGCTGATCGGCGTCCAGCAGGTTGCCCCGCTCGGGCGTCGAGTTCGTGTTGTTGAAGATGACGACGTCGAACGGCCGGAGCCCCTTGTCGGAGAAGACCTCGGCGTCGTCGGTGACCGTGACGTCGAAGTCGTGCTCCGCGCCGAGTTCCTCCACCGCCTCGATGCCGGCCGGGATCGAGTCGTGGTAGAAGTTCGAGACGCCCGAGAAGACCAGGACGTCGAACCGTGCCGTGTCGGCCGGTTCCGGAGCCGGCGCCGTCCGCGCCGGTTCGGCCTGGGCCGGTCCGGCCATCAGGAACGGCAGCAGCGCCAACGCCATGACCAGCGCGGCGAGTCGCCGGGAAGGCCTAGTCGTGAGCAGGATTCGCGGGTCGAAATACCGTGCCACGATCGTCCTCCCAGGTACGCAACACTGCGGACAGTCCCCCTGGCAAACGCTTTCCGGCAAGCGCTTTCCCGACCATAGGCTTGCGAAAGGCTGATCGTCAAGAGGCAGAAGTCCGAGCGACGCCGCGGCGTACCGTCAACCCGTCGGGCCGCGGCCGCTCCAACTCCACGCGTACGCGCCGTCGTCGCTCTGCTGGCCGGCCTCGCCGATCTCCAGCGGCCGGAAGGTGTCGACCATGACCGCCAGCTCGTCGAAGTAGTCCTTGCCCAGCGCCCGCTCGATCGCGGCCGGCTGCGGGCCGTGCGAGTGGCCGCCCGGGTGCAGCGTGATCGAGCCCTGCCCGATGCCGGAGCCCTTGCGCGCCTCGTAGTCGCCGCCGCAGTAGAACATGACCTCGTCGGAGTCGACGTTGGAGTGGAAGTACGGCACCGGCACGGCCAGCGGGTGGTAGTCGACCTTGCGCGGCACGAAGTTGCAGATGACGAAGTTGTAGCCCTCGAACACCTGGTGCACCGGCGGCGGCTGGTGGATGCGCCCGGTGATCGGCTCGAAGTCGTCGACGTTGAACGTGTACGGGTACAGGCAGCCGTCCCAGCCGACCACGTCGAACGGGTGCGTCGGATAGGTCACGATGCTGCCGACCAGCCCGGACGGGCCGTGGCCGCGGTGCTTCGTGTACACGTCGACGTCGGTACCCTCGGTGACGAACGGCTCGGCCGGCGCGGTGAGGTCGCGCTCGCAGTACGGCGCGTGCTCGAGGAACTGGCCGAACCGCGACAGGTACCGCTTCGGCGGCGTGATGTGCGAGTTCGCCTCGACGACGTACGCGCGCAGCGGGCCGTCGCCGGTCGGGACCCAGCGGTGCACCGTCGCCCGCGGGATGATCGCGTAGTCGCCCTTGCGCACGTGCAGCAGGCCGAACATCGTCTCCAGCGTCGCCTCGCCGTCCTCGACGTACACGCACTCGTCGCCGATCGCGTTGCGGTACAGCGGCGACGACTCGCCGGCCGCGACGTAGGCGATGCGGACGTCGCCGTTGCCGAGCAGCAGCCGGCGGCCGGTGACGACGTCGAACGCCTTCCAGTCCTTGCCCGGGAAGAGGTCGTGCGGCTTGAGGTGCATCGGCTTGAGCGGGTGGTTGGCGACGGTGCGCGCATCGGGCAGCTCCCAGATGCGGGAGTCGACGATCGCCGACGGCACGCCCTCGTGGTACAGCAGCGACGAGTCGGAGGAGAAGCCCTCCTCGCCCATCAGCTCCTCGTAGTAGAGGCCGCCGTCGGGCCGGCGGAACTGGGTGTGCCGCTTCGGCGGGACCTGACCGATGCTGCGGTAGAACATCTCCGTCACCTTCTCGACGTTGTTCGCATATCGGACGGACTTGCCCGTATATCGACCAGGGTCGAGGATGGCTCCGACGGGTGTCAAGGGAGGACGAGGTCGGCGATGACGATTCCACCGATGTTCGAGCGGCTGGTCGACGACGCCGCCGTGTTCCCGCCCGGCTCCCTGCCGCTGGCCGAGGCCGTCCCGGCGCACTCGGAGCACCTGGCGGCGTGGTACTCCGCACTGGTCGGGCCGCTGCTGTGCCGGGCGTCGGAGCTGGAGTCGCTGGCGTCGCTGACGCGCGAGTCGCCCACGCCCGTCGGAGTGGCGGTCGTCGTCGACACCGGGACGGCCGGCGTGCTGGCCGCCGCCGACGCCGTCGCACACGAGTCGCAGCTGGTGCTGCGCGGGGTCGAGGTGCCGCTGCGCGGGTCGCCGCTGGGTGAGAACGCGCGGCGGACGGTGGCCGCGCTCGACGCCGCGCTCGGCGGCCCCGACGACGAGGAGCCGGCCTACGTCGAGGTGCCGCGGTCGCCCGGGTGGGAGGACGCCCTGGACGTCATCGCCGACGCCGGGTACCGGGCCAAGCTGCGCACCGGCGGGGCCACCGCCGACGCCCTGCCGTCCGACGACGAGGTGGCGGCGTTCGTCGTCGGCTGCCTCGACCGCGGCATCCCGTTCAAGTTCACCGCCGGGCTGCACCACGCCGTCCGCCGGCCGGGCGAGCACGGCTTCCTGAACCTGCTGCTCGCGGTGGGCCGTGCCGTGGCGGGCGCGCCGGCCGCGGAGGTCGCCGCGACCCTGTCGATCGACGACGGCGCCCTGCTCGCGGCCGGTGTCGCCGAGCTGCCGGCCGCGTCGGTGCGGCGCTGGTTCGCGTCGTACGGGTCGTGCAGCATCGCCGAGCCGCTGGCCGAGCTGATCGCCCTCGGGCTGGTCGCCGAACCCGGGCGGGTCGCGCGGTGACCTGGCTGGACCTCGGCGACGACGCACCCTTCGACGCGTGGACGCTGCCCTACGGCGCCTTCTCCGCCGCCGGCGAGGAGCCGCGGGTGGGCGCCGCCGTCGGCCCATGGGTGCTCGACCTCGCGCCGCTGGCCGCCGCCGAAGGGCTGGACGGCGCGCACCTGTTCGCCCAGAGCACGCTGAACCCGTTCCTCGCGGCCGGGCGGCGGGCGTGGGACGCGGTGCGCGGCTGGGTGCTGGAGCTGGTCACCGAGGAGGCGCACCGCGAGCTGGTCGAGCCGCACCTCGTGCCGCTGGGCGACGTCGAGCTGCGGCTGCCGTTCACCGTCGCCGACTACGTCGACTTCTACGCCTCGCAGACCCACGCCGAGAACGTCGGTCAGCTGTTCCGGCCCGACTCCCCCGACCTGCCGGCGGCCTGGCGGCACCTGCCGATCGGGTACCACGGCCGCGCCGGCACCGTCGTCGTCTCCGGGACGCCGGTCGTGCGGCCGTCCGGGCAGCGGCGGGCGGGCGGGCCGGGGTCGTCCGTGACGTTCGGGCCGTCGGCGCGGCTGGACATCGAGGCCGAGGCCGGCTTCGTCGTCGGGACGCCGTCGGCCCTGGGGACGCGCGTGCCGGTCGGCGCCTTCGAGGACCACGTGTTCGGGATGGTGCTGGTCAACGACTGGTCGGCGCGCGACATCCAGGCCTTCGAGTACGTCCCGCTCGGCCCGTTCCTGGGCAAGTCCTTCGCGACGTCGGTGTCGCCGTGGGTGGTGCCGCTGGCCGCGCTGGCGCCCGCCCGGGTGTCGCCGCCGCCGCGGTCGCCTGCGGTGGCGTCCTACCTGGAGGACGGCGAGCCGTGCGGCCTGGACGTCGAGTTCGAGGTGGTGTGGAACGGGACGGTCGTCTCGCGGCCGCCGCTGCGCGACCTGTACTGGACGCCGGCCCAGCAGCTGGCCCACCTGACGGTCAACGGCGCGTCGCTGCGCACCGGCGACCTCTACGCGTCCGGCACCATCAGCGGGCCCCGTCCCGGCGCCAGCGGCTGCTTCCTGGAGCTGACCTGGAACGGCGCCGACCCCGTGCGGTTGGCCGACGGAACCCAGCGCACCTTCCTGGAGAACGGTGACACCGTCACCATCAGAGCGACAGCGCCAGGCCCGGCCGGAACCCGCCAACGCCTGGGCGAGGTGACCGGCACCATCACCCCGCCCCCCGCCCCATGATCATCAAAGAAACGGGGCGCCAGGGAGCCTGTTGCTTTTTGAAAGATGAGAACGATGTTCATCCACGGGGCAACTTGGCCGCTGCAAAGGCGCTGGTCAGCGAGGTGGGCTTTCGCCATTTGATCAAGGGCCCTCCACTTGGGCCTATTTTCAGCCCGTTTTCGCGTTGTTCCCCCCACCTCGCCTGGACGGAGCCTCATTCAGCAACAGGCTCCAGGACGCCCCGAACGCTGGATGACCCGAGTTATCCACAGGTAGCAAACTGCCTCTGGCGAAACAGCCGCGGCCGACGCAGGCTGGTCGGCGTGGACTTCGACGACCTCCTCGCCGCTCAGCGCGGTGTGGTCAGCCGTGCCCAGGCGCTGGCCGCGGGGTTCACGGTCGATCGGATCAAGTGGCTAGTCCGGTCCCTGCGCTGGCAACAGGTGCACGCACATACCTTCGCGACGTTCACCGGATCAGTTCCTTACGAGGCCCAGGTGTGGGCGGCGATCCTGCGCGCCGGCCCCGGTGCCGTCGCCAGCCACCGCACCGCCGCCCACCTCGACGGGCTGTGCGACGACCCCGGCCCGGTCATCCACGTGACCATCCCGGCCGACCGGTACGTCGGCGGCAAGATCGACGGCGTCCGCGTCCACTACGCCCACCGGCTGCCGCGGACCCGCCACCCGGCCGCGACACCACCACGCACCCGGGTCGACGAGACCGTCCTCGACCTCGTCGACGTCGCCACCCACCCACGCGACGCCGAGACCTGGGTCACCGCCGCCTGCCAACGCCGCCTCACCACCCCCGAACGACTCGCCGACGCCCTCGGCCGGCGCAAGAAGATCCGCTGGCGACCCATGATCGAAGCCATGCTCGCCGACGTCGCCGACGGCGCCCAGTCACCACTGGAACTGCGCCACCTGCGCCGGGTCGAACGCGCCCACGGCCTGCCCACCGGCCGCCGCCAACGCCGCAGCGCCGGCCACCGGGTCATCTGGATCGACGTGGACTACCCCGAGCACCACCTGCGGGTGGAGCTGGACGGCCGGGTCGGCCACGCCGGCGAAGGCCGCTTCCGCGACCACCACCGCGACAACCACGCCACCGTCGACGGCCACGCCACCCTCCGCTACGGCCACGCCGACATCTTCGGCAACCCCTGCACCGTCGCCGCCGAACACGCCCGCGTCCTACGAACCCGCGGCTGGACCGGACGCCCCCGGTCCTGCGGTCCGTCCTGCCCAGTGCCCATGATCATCAAAGAAACAGGGCGCCAGGACGCAATGCCGTTAAGTTAGGGCGGTTTGTGCTGGTCAGCGGCGTGTCGGTGGGGTTCGTGGGCAGGGCCCTCCGTTAGAACGGTGATTGTCGAAGATCATCGTCTGCCGGAGGGCCCTGTGAGTTCTGAGTCTGCCACGTGGCGATCGGGCGAGGTGAGTCTGGGCGCACTGGAAAGTGATCTTTGTCCGGAGCTGCTGGACGAGGTGATCGAGCAGGCCGGTGTGCGCGAGCAGCGGCGGCGGCTGTTGCCGGCCCGGACGGTGATGGTCTTCGTGCTCGGGTTATGCGTGTTCTGCGGCGCCGACTCGCATTCCCCGCCGGGATACCGCATGGTGATGTGCTGGCTGACCAGCACGTTCGGGTACCTGCGGGGGCTGGTCGTGCCGAGCGCGTCGGCGCTGTGCCAGGCCCGCAAACGCCTGGGCGTCACGCCGCTGCGGCTGCTGTTCGACCGGGTCCGAGGCCCACGCGCGGCGCCCGACGCGGCGGGAGCGTGGCTGTTCGGGCGGCGGCTGGTCGCCTTCGACGGCACCGCCCTGGACCTGGCCGACACCGCGGCCAACGTGGCCGCGTTCGGCCACATCGGCACGCCCTCGGGGTTCGCACAGGTGCGGCTGGTCGCGCTGATCGAATGCGCCACCCACGCGATCATCGACGCGGTGTTCGACGCGTGCCGGCACAGCGAGCAGGAACTGACCCAGCGGCTGATCGGTGCGATGCGTCCGGGGATGCTGGTGCTCGCCGACCGCAACTTCGGTCACCGGTTGTTCGCCCAGATCGCCACCAGCACCGGCGCGGACCTGATCTGGCGGATCAAGGGCAACGCCGACTTCCCCGCCATGAAGATCCTCGACGACGGCTCCTACCTGTCAGTGATCACCGCGCAACGCTACAAGAAGCGCTGGCGCACCGCCGCCCGGCGGGGCTGGCCGGAGCCTCCGATGCCCGGCACCCGGTGCGTATCGTCGACTACCGAGTCACCACCCACGTCGGCGATACCGTCACCATCAGCGATATCAGGCTCGTCACCACCCTGCTCGACCCGGCCGAGGCGCCCGCCCGAGCCGTCGCCGAGGCCTACCACCAGCGGTGGGAATCGGAGAACAGCTACCAGGAACTCAAGACCCGACTGCGTGGCGCCGGGTTCATCCTGCGCTCGAAGTCACCCGACCTCGTCGATCAGGAGATCTACGCCCTGCTCGTCACCTACCAAGCCCTCTGCACCCTGAGAACCGACGCCGCGGACACCGTCGGCGTGGACCCGCGCCGGATCTCCTTCACCATCACCATCCGCGTCACCCGAGACACCATCACCGCCGGCCGACTCGACCAGAACACGCGCGTCCTGGCCATCGCCGCCATCAGCAGCGACCTCAACCCGCCACGACGAGCCCGCGTCACGCAGCGCGTCAAGAAACCACCCCGGAACACCTTCAAAGCCAAACGACGAGACCAGACCCGCCCACCCAGCCACGCCACCCACAAGATCAAAGTTCGCCGGGCCAGCAAAACCGCCCTAACTTAACGGCATTGCGCCAGGACGCACCGAAACTTTGATGATCATGGGGGACGGGGTCAGGCGTGGCCGGCGTGCTCGTGTTCGGAGTGGCCCTCCGGCTCGATCTGGAACGTGCTGTGCTCGATGTCGAAGTGACCGGCCAGGCAGGCGTGCAGGCCGTCGAGGACGGAGTCGGCGCCGCAGCCGGGCTCGGCAGCCTCCGCGATGACGACGTGCGCGGACAGCACGGGCACGCCGCTGGTGATCGTCCATGCGTGCAGGTCGTGCACGTCGACGACGCCGGGAATCTCGAGGATGTGGCGGCGGACGTCCTCGAGGTCGACGCCCTTGGGGGTGGCCTCGAGGAGGACGTGGAGCACGTCGCGCAGCAGCAGCCATGCACGCGGCAGGATCAGCACGCCGATGAGCATCGACGCCACCGCGTCGGCGCGGACCCAGCCGGTCGTCATGATCACCACGGCCGCCACGACGACGGCGAGCGAGCCCAGCGTGTCGCCGACCACCTCGAGGTAAGCGCCGCGCACGTTCAGGCTCGCGCGCTGGCCGGACCGCAGGAGCAGCAGCGCGCCGGCGTTCGCGAGCAGGCCGACGACGGCGACGGCCAGCATGATGCCGGTCTCGATCTCGCCGGGGTCGCCGAGCCGCCGGACGCCTCCGACGATCGCGAGCACGCCGATCACGCCGACGACGACGCCGTTGGTCAGCGCCGCCAGGATCTCCGCCCGCTGCCAGCCGAACGTCCGCGCCGTGTTCGCCGGCTTGGTCGCGATGGCGGTGGCCAGCAGCGCCAGCGCGACGCCCAGCCCGTCGGCCAGCATGTGCCCGGCGTCGGCCAGCAGCGCCAGCGACCCGGACCACAGCGCGCCGGCGACCTCGACCGCCAGCACCACGCCGATGATGACCAGCACCCATTGCATGCGCCGCCGGTACGCGTACGACGCGGTGGCGCCCTGCGGCAGTCCGTGCCCGTGCCCGGCACCCATCAGTGCACCTGCCCCGGTCTGGTCGCGGGCGCGTCGGCGTCGGGCCGGGCCCGGTGCCCGTCGGCGTGCGGGCCGTGCCCCGTGCCGCCGGCCACGCCGTCCGGCCGCAAGCGCGACGGCGACCCGGCCGCCGCGAGGACGTCCTCAGCGGCGGCCAGCATCGCCCACAGCTCGGGCCGGACCAGTGCGTAGAACGTCGACCGGCCGTGCGGGTGCGGCTCGACCAGCCCGGCGGTGCGCAGGCTGGCCAGGTGACCCGAGACCGTCGACTGGGCCAGGCCGAGCTCGGCGGTGAGGTCCACCACCCGCCGCTCGCCGTGGCCGAGCAACCGCACGATCTCCAGCCGCGCGGGGTCGGCGAGGCTGTGGAACAGCCGCACCGCCGCCGCGTCGACTGACGTCTTATTCATCGTCACACGACGATGATAACGCAAACCGCCGATGAACCGCTCAGGGAACAGCCGGCTTGCCCGCCGTCCACACCCAGACGTCGAAGAACTCCTCCAGGTCCTGGCCGGACAGCTCCTCGGCCAGCGCCTGGAAGTCGTCCGTCGTCGCCGCCGAGTCCTTGTACCGAGCCGGCCACTCCCGCGAGAGCGCGCCGAACGCGTCCTCGCCGATCTCCAGCCGCAGCGCGTACAGCGTCGCCGCGCCCCGGTCGTAGACGGCGCCGGCGAACAGCCCGAGCGGACCCGGATCGGCGATCACCGTCTGCCAGAACGAGCTGGTCGCGGGTATCGCCATGACGTCGGCGAAGTTCTCCGCCGCGGTGGTGCGGCCGTCGTGCTCGGACCACAGCCACTCGGCGTAGCTCGCCCAGCCCTCGTTCAGCCAGATGTCCTGCCAGCGAGCGGGACTCACGGAGTTGCCGAGCCACTGGTGCGCCAGCTCGTGCGCGACGGTGCCCTCCGACGCGTTCCGGGAGTAGATCGGCCGGGTCTGCGTCTCCAGCGCGTAGCCGACGCTGTCGTCGTCGACGATGGCGCCGTACGACGAGAACGGGTACGGCCCGAACTCGGTCTCGAAGAGCGCGATCATCTCGGCGGTCTGCGCGAGGCCGGCCGACGCCGCCGGCGCGAGGTCGCGGTCGATCGCGTCGATCAGCGGCAGCCCGCCCGGGGTCGTCGTCTGGCGCAGCTCGTAGTTGCCGACCGACGCCGTCACCAGGTAGCTGGCCATCGGCTCGCGCGACGCCCACTCCCACGTCGTCCAGCCGCCCGCCGTCGCGGACCCGACGAGGTCGCCGTTGCCGACCGCGACCAGCCCCGCCGGCACGGCGACGGCGACCTCGTAGGTGGCCTTGTCCGTCGGGTGGTCGCTGACCGGGAACCACGTCATCGAGCCGTCCGGCTCGCTCGCCACCATGGCGCCGTCGCGGGTCGTCACCCAGCCGTAGAGCGCTCCCTCGATGTCGACCGGCCGCCCGGTCGCGCCCCCGTACGTCACGACGACGTCCACGGCCTTGCCGCGCGGCAGGATCGTCTTCGGGGTGACGATCAGCTCGTCGCCCTCGCGGGTGAACTCCGCCGGCCGGTTCTTGACGATGACCGACTCGACGTCGAGGCCGCGCAGGTCCAGGTTGAAGCTGGTCAGATGCCGCGTCGGCACGATCGTGACGGTCGCGACGGCGTCAAGCCGCCCGGTCAGCGGTGCGGGCGCCGGCGCCGGCGGCTGGTAGCGCACGTCGAGGTCGTAGTGCACGGCGTCATAGCCGCTGTTCCCGGCGAACGGGAAGTAGGCGTCGCCGGCGCCCGACCCACCCGGCGCCGGCCTGGACGACTGCCCCTGCGCCGCTCCCGCTGGGACGACGGCGGCTGCCAGCAGCCCTACGGCGATCGCCGCGACGACGCCGGACCTGACACGAGATCTCATCGAAGACGCTCCCCCTGGCTGGACGACGTGTGATCACCGCAGCCTGCCGGACATCGGGGCAAAAGGGAACGCCCCCGCCGAGGACATAGGGTGGGGGTTCGTGAGTGTGCGCGCGCGTGTCGCGGGGTTCCTCGGTGTCCGGCCGCTCGTTCCTGACGGCGCAGCGCGGCGGACGGTGGCGCGCGCGGCGAAGGGCGTGCCGGCGTTGGCGTCCGTCCCCGACGACGAGCTGCCCGAGCGACTGCGCGCCGACGGCGACCCCGCGGCAGGCCTCGCCCTCGTGCGCGAGATCGGGCGGCGGGCGATCGGCGAGCGCGCCCACGACAACCAGCTGCTCGCCGTCCTGGGCCTGCTCGACGGCCGGATCGTGCAGCTCGACACCGGTGAGGGCAAGACGCTGGTCGGCGCGCTCGCCGCCGTGCTGTCCAGCGCCCGCGGGCTGCACGTCACCGTCCTGGCCGCCAACGACTACCTGGCCCGCCGCGACGCCACCTGGATGCGGCCGCTGTACGACGCGGCCGGGGTGGACGTGGCCTGGGTCGACGCCGCGTCCGGCGCCGAGGACCGGCGGGCCGCCTATGCCGCCGACGTCACCTATGTCGCGGCGAGCGAGTTGGGCTTCGACACGCTGCGCGACCGCCTGGTCCACGACGAGGCCGAGCGGGTCCGCGACCGGCGCGAGGTCGTCATCGTCGACGAGGCCGACTCGGTGCTCATCGACCAGGCCCGGCTGCCGCTCGTCCTCGCCGGCGCCGTCGACGACGCCGAGCCCGACACCACGATGGCGGCGCTGGTCGCCTCGATGAAGCCGGGCACCCACTACGCGGTGAGCGCCGACGGCTACGGCGTCACCTTCACCCCGGCGGGCGAGGAGCTGATCGAGCGGACCTTCGGCGTCGACCTGTACTCCGAGTCCGACGGCGGCGGCACCCTCACGCGGGCCAACCTGGCCGTCCACGCCGAAGCGCTGCTGACCCGCGACGTCGACTACCTGGTCCGCGACGGCGCCGTCCAGCTCGTCGACGCCGCCAAGGGCCGGGTCGCCAGTCTGCAGCGGTGGCCCGACGGGCTGCAGGCGGCCGTCGAGGCGAAGGAGGGGCTGACGCCCAGCCAGGCCGGCGAGGTCCTCGACTCCATCACGGCGCCGGAGCTGGTGCAGGAGTTCGGCCTGCTCTGCGGCATGACCGGCACGGCGGCGACGGCGGTCGAGCAGTTCGACCGGATGTACCGCCGCCGGGTCGAGGTGATCCCGCCGAACGTCCCGTGCGTCCGTACCGACGAGCCGCTCGCCCTCTACGCCACGCGTGCGGACAAGCTGCGGGCGATCGTCGAGCGCATCGCGGCCGCGCACGCGGCCGGGCGGCCGGTCCTCGCCGGCACGCCCAGCGTCGCCGATAGCGAGGAGCTGGCCGCCCTCCTCACCGCGGCCGACGTCGCGTGCGTCGTGCTGAACGCGAAGAACGACGAGGCCGAGGCGCCGATCATCGCCGAGGCCGGGCGCCGCGGAGCGGTCACCGTCTCGACCCAGCTGGCCGGCCGCGGCGTCGACATCAGGCTGGGCGGCACCGACGGGGCCGCGCGGGCCGACGTCGCCGAGCTGGGCGGGCTGCTGGTCATCGGGACCGAGCCCCATGCGGCGGCGCGGCTGGACGACCAGCTGCGCGGGCGGGCCGGACGCCAGGGCGACCCCGGCGGCTCGGCGTTCTTCGCCAGCCTCGAGGACGACCTGATCGCGCGGCACGCCCGCATCCGCCCCTCCGCCGACGCCGACGGCCGCGTCGCCACCGCCGGCGGCCGCGCGCAGGCCGAGCACGCGCAGCGGGTGGCCGAGGGCACGGCGCTGCGGATCTACGCCAACACCCAGGAGTACGCCGTCGTGCCGCGCCGCCAGCGCGAACACGTCCTGGCCCGCCGCGAGGAACTGCTCGCCGAGCCCGAGCCCGAACGCGGCGTGCGGCTGTACTTCCTCGACCGCGCGTGGGCGGACCACCTGGCCCATCTGGCGCAGGTGCGCGACGCCACGCCGCTGCGCTCGCTGTCCGGCAAGGCGCCGGTCGTGGAGTTCAACGCCGAGGCCGTCCAGGCGTTCGAAGGGTTGCTCTCCGGCGCCGACGACGACGCCGACGAGTTCCTGGCCGCCCACCCCGGCCTCACCGACGCCGCCGAGCTCGGCCTCGGCCGTCCGTCCGCGACCTGGACCTACGTCGTCCGCGACGACCCCTTCGGCGCGCCGCTCGAACGCTTCCTCCGCGGCATCACCCAGCGCATGCTCGGCCGCCCCGACCCCGACGAGCGCCCGGCTGTCGGTCCCGGCTGACAGACTGAGTCGATGAGGCCAGGAGGCTTGAGCGGGTTCGGGGTCACCGAGTTCCAGCTGGTCCTTCTGCGGCGGATGCAGGACTTCCAGCCCGAGCTGGTCGAGGCGACCTGGGAGCGGCTCGGCGTCACCCAGGCCGAGGCCCGGGCGGCGAACGCGTTCTGGCAGCGGACGGAGCGGTCCCGGACGGCGCCGCGTGGGCTGGACCGCTACCGCATCGTGCTCGGCGCGCCGGTCGGCGAGAGCGACGTGACCATCGGCGACGTGAAGTGCCGGCTGTTCCACTGGTACCTGCCGCTCTGGCCGGAGCTGCGCTGGGAGGTGCTGGCCGGCGCCACCGGCAGTGTCGTCAACGGCTGGCTGGCCCGCGAGCGGGGCGGCGCGGTCCCCGAGCTACCCGCCGACGGCGACCTCGAGCCGTGGTCGTGTGTCATCGGCGACGTCGAGCGGACCTATGCCGACGTGAAGCACCTCGAGGGCGACGCGCCGAGCCGGTGGCACGTCGCGTTCACGACGCCCACCGGCCAGGCGCGACTGGCCCGCTTCGTGCACGGGCTGGTGCAGACGAGCGAGATCAGAGGTTCCCGCGGCGCTCCTGCTCGCGCTCGATCGACTCGAACAGCGCCTTGAAGTTGCCCTTGCCGAAGCCCAGCGAGCCGTGCCGCTCGATCATCTCGTAGAACACCGTCGGGCGGTCGCCGATCGGCTTGGTGAAGATCTGCAGCAGGTAGCCGTCCTCGTCGCGGTCGACCAGGATGCCGCGCTTCTTCAGCTCCTCCACGGGGACGCGGACGGTGCCGATGCGGGCCCGCAGCTCGGGATCGTCGTAGTAGGCG
This sequence comes from Jiangella alkaliphila, assembly GCF_900105925.1. Taxonomy (NCBI): domain Bacteria; kingdom Bacillati; phylum Actinomycetota; class Actinomycetes; order Jiangellales; family Jiangellaceae; genus Jiangella; species Jiangella alkaliphila. Next base: position 7,008,379 of record NZ_LT629791.1, read on the forward strand.
TCGGGGGTGTCCAGGAACTCGACGCCCTCGGCGCGCATGAGGTCGACGGTGCGCAGGATGTCGTTGGTGGCCAGCGCGATGTGCTGGCAGCCGGCCTCGCCGTAGAACTCCAGGTACTCGTCGATCTGCGACTTCTTCTTCGCGACGGCCGGCTCGTTGAGCGGGAACTTCACCCGGTGGTTGCCGTTGGCGACGACCTTCGACATCAGCGCGGAGTACTCGGTGGCGATGTCGTCGCCGACGAACTCGGCCATGTTCACGAAGCCCATGACCTTGCGGTACCAGTCGACCCAGTAGTCCATCTTGCCCAGCTCGACGTTGCCGACGCAGTGGTCGACGGCCTGGAACAGCCGCTTCGGCGCGCCGTCGCGCTTGACGTGGGTAGAGCTGCGGGCGACGTAGCCGGGCAGGTAGGGGCCGGTGTAGCGCGACCGGTCGACCAGCGAGTGGCGGGTCTCGCCGTACGTCGCGATGGCGGCCATGCGGACGGTGCCGTGCTCGTCGGTGACGTCGTGCGGCTCCTCCAGGACGGTGGCGCCCTGGGCCCGGGCGTGCTCGACGCACTTGTCGACGTCGGGCACCTCCAGCGCGAGGTCGACGACGCCGTCGCCGTGCCGGCGGTGGTGGTCGAGCAGCGGGCTGTCAGGCGCGACACCGCCCTTGAGGACGAACCGGGCCGAGCCGCTGCGCAGCACGAACGCCTTGTGGTCGCGGTTGCCGGTCTCGGGCCCGGAGTACGCGACCAGCTGCATGCCGAACGCCGACTGGTAGAAGTGCGCCGCCTGCGTGGCGTTGCCCGCGACGAAGACCACCGCGTCCATCGCCGTGACCGGGAACGGGTCCTTGCTCTCGTCGTACTCGACCAGTCCGACGAGCTGCTTGAGCTGCTCGAGATCGAGGTCGGCGTCGCGTTCTTCGGGCGTCAGGGTGTGATCGGTGGCCGTCATGACAGGACTCTGCCGGGGCGGCCGCACGGTGAGCAAGTGGTCCGCGCCACTCTGATCACGGTGTACGGTGTGGCCACCGTCACCGACGATTCGCTGTGCAGATTGTCCAGCCTGGAGGACGCATGATCGACGGCCTCGACGCCCGCATCCTCGAGCTGTTCACCCGCGAGCCGCGCATCGGCGTGCTGGAGGCGTCGCGACGGCTCCAGGTGGCCCGCGGGACGGTGCAGGCGCGGCTGGACCGGCTGCGCGAGACCGGCGTGATCGCCACCTTCGCGCCGACGGTCGACCCGGCAGCGCTCGGGTTCCGGGTGACGGCGTTCGCCTCGCTCGACATCCGCCAGGGCGCCCGCGAGTCCGTCGCGGCGCACCTGAGCCGGATCCCCGAGGTCCTGGAGGTGCACACCATCACCGGCCAGGGCGACCTGCTCTGCCGCATCGTGGCCCGCGACAACGACGACCTGCAGCGGGTCATCGACGACCTCGTGGGCGACGACGACATCGTCCGGACGTCGACGCTGATCGCGCTCTCGACCGTCGTCGCGCCGCGGATCCTCCCGCTGGTCGCGTCCGCCGTCACGCCATGATCATGGGACGGGGTCGCCGGCCCAGGCGATGAGGGCGGCGCGCAGTGCGGCGTCGCGGCGGATCATCGGCCGGGCGTCGGTGGCCCAGGCGACGTAACCGTCGGGGCGGACCAGCGTGAGGCCGTGCGAACGGTCCGCCGTCGTGACGAGGTCGACGCGGCCGGCCCACGGGTCGACCAGGCCGTGGTGGTCCTGACCGGTGAGCAGGACGAACCGGCCGGCCCGCAGCGTCTCGTAGAGCCGGGTCTTCGTGCCGGAGTCGGTGATGACGGCGACGTCGGGGACGCGCTTGCCGACCAGCGGGTGGTCGCCGCGGGAACGGCCGTAGCCGATGGCCAGCCCGGACACGAATTCGCCGGCCTTGCGCTGCACCGGGCCGATGCTGGCGGCCACCGCGCCGGCGACGTTGCGGACCGCGCGCAGCGCCGCCGACCCCGTCAGCGCCATGCGCAGCAACGTCCCGCTCCCCTGCACGACGCTGGCCCCGACGGCGCGGCGCTCGGTGTCGTAGCTGTCCAGGAGCCCGGGCGGCGCCCAGCCGTGCAGCTGTGCGGCGAGCTTCCAGCTGAGGTTCGCGGAGTCCTGCAGGCCGGTGTTCATGCCCTGGCCGCCGGCCGGCGAGTGCACGTGCGCGGCGTCGCCGGCCAGGAACGTCCGGCCCTCGCGGTAGCTCGGGACCAGCCGCTCGTCGCTGTGGAACCGCGACAGCCAGCGGGCGTCGTGCATGCCGAAGTCGGTGCCGAGCACGCGGCTCGCGACGTCGCGGACCTCGTCGAGGTCGACGGGGTCGTCGTCGGGTCGTTGCAGCTTGCGGTCCCACGCGATGACGCGGAACCAGCCGTCGCCGTACGGGGCGACGAACGCGAACCCGTCGTCGTTGGCGTTGGCCACGAGCACCTCGTCGGGCGGCTCCGTCAGCCGGACGTCGGCCAGCATCACCGACTCGACGACCGCCTCGCCGGGGAACGGCAGCCCGAGCGCCTCGCGGACCGTGCTGCGCACGCCGTCGGCGCCGACCGCGTAGGCGGCGCGCAGCTCGCGCCGTCCGCCGTCGCCGGACACCCGCACCGTGACGCCGTCGCCGTCCTGGACCAGACCGGTGACCTCGGCGCCCTCGACGAGCGTCGCGCCGGCCTCGCGGGCCCGCTCCGCCAGCACGTCCTCGACGTTGTACTGCGGCGTGACGAGGACGAACGGGAAGCGGGTCGGGAGGTCGGACAGATCGACCTCGATGGTGCCGAACAGGCTGAGCGCCGCCACCCGCTGTCCGGTCTCGATGACCCGCTCGGCGATGCCGCGCGCGTCGAACATCTCCAGGGTGCGGGCGTGGACGGCGAACGCGCGGGTCAGCGGCGATCGGCCGGTGCGCTGTTCGAGCAGGGTGCAGGAGATCCCAGCGGCGGCGAGGTCGCCCGCGAGCAGCAGACCGGCCGGCCCACCACCGACCACGACGACATCCGGCGTCTGACTCATCGATCCCTCCCGGCTGGTCCGCCTGTCGGCACGGTACCCGTCCGGAAGCGGTCTGTACCTGTCGGCGTCGTCACACTGGACATCACACCTGGTCACATCGAACGTCGCGGCGCTGCCGACTTGCCCTGCCCCCCGGGTGTCGGGGTTGAATGTCTCCGATGTCCAGTCGAGCTTCGGGCGGCGCGCTCGCCGCCTGCCTCATCATCGCCGCCATCGCCGGCTTCGGCGGTGGGGCCTACTTCGGCTCGCAAGCCGACGGCAGCACGCCGTCCGGGTCCGAGACGTCCGGCTCTGACGGCACCACCCCCGTCGGCGAGACGCCGGGCGACGGCGAGAGCCCGGCCGAGTCCGAGACCCCCGCCGGCGACGGCGCGCTCACGCTGACCGCCGGGCAGACCGAGGTCAGCTCCGGCGGCCAGATCGACCTCAGCGGCGCCATCGACCCGCCCGAAGAGGGCGTCCAGCTGCGGCTCGAACGCAGCGTCGACGGCGGCGAATGGGAGACGTTCCCGCTCAACAACCAGCCCGTCACCAACGCCGACGGCGCCTTCAGCACCTACGCCTCCACCGGCCAGGAGGGCACCAACACGTTCCGCCTCGTCCGTGAGGACGACGACACGGTCGTGTCCAACGAAGTCCAGGTCACGGTCGGCTGAGGCGGAGCGTCGGTGACGGATGCTTCAATAGGCGACGATGTCCCGACCAGCCTCAGGCGATGCGCGTGCCGCCAAGCACGCCGCCGGCGGCCGCCGCCCGGCGGGCCGCGGTACCGGCGACGGCGCGGACGGGCGGTCCGACTCGGTGGACGACGGCGCCGGCGCCTCGGCTGACGACGACCTCGGCATCGCCTCCTGGCTGGAGTCTTCGACCGTCGCGCCCGACGAGACCGGGCCGCTGCTGTCCCCGCTGGGCGGCGGTTCGGCCGCTCCTGGCGACGACCTCGGCGGGCCGCTCTGGCCCGGCGCCGAGCCTGACCGGGATGCTGGGCGCGGTTCTGGATCCGGTTCCGGGTCCGGCCGCGCTTCCAAGCACAGCCGCCCGATTGCTCCGCCGCCCGATGCTGCGTCGCCGCCCGGCCGGCGGTCCCGCTCCGGTCCGGTCGAGACGGCCGCCGCAGAGGCCGGTGCGTCCCCGAGCGCCGCGCCACAGCCGGGGCGGCGGTCCCGTACCGGGCGCATCGACGTGCCCGAGTCCGGCGCACGGACGCCCGAGGCGGCGACCGAGGCCGCCCCGCAGCCCAGCCACCGGTCCGGCTCGAGCCGGACCACCGCCCCCGAGGCCGGCGAGTCGGCGGGCGCCGCGCCGCAGTCCGGCCGGCGGTCCCGCTCCGGTCCCGTCGAGACGGCCGCCCCCGAGGCCGGTGCGTCCCCGAGTGCCGCGCCACAGCCTGGCCGGCGGTCCCGCACCGGGCGCATCGACGTCCCCGAGCCCGGCGGCACACGGACGCCCGATGCGGCGACCGAGGCCGCGCCTCAACACGGCCGCGGGTCCACGTCCGGCCGCCCCGACGCCGGGCAACGGCAGGGGCGACGGCCGACGTCGGGGCACGCCAGGATCGATGAGAACGACCCGCTCGGAGCCGGAGCCGGACCCGAACCGGATCAGCCCGCCGGCCCCACCGTCCGTGCGGCCGCCGCTGCGACCCCTGACCCCGACGCCCACACCGCGTTCTGGGCCGACTTCAACCCGGACGAGGCCGACGAAGCCGCGTCGAACAAACCGTCGGCGCGGGGCGGATCGAGGTCCGCCGGCGGCCGTCGCGCCGGCAGCCGCCGGGCCGCGTCCGACCCCAGCCCCGCCACGGCCGCCGCGGCCGCGACCGCCAAAGCACCCGAGACCGCGGTCTACGAGCCCGGCCCCGGCTTCGCCGCCGCGTTCGGCCCTGGGGCACCCGAGGCCCGGCACGCGCCTTCGACCTCCGCCGACGACGACATCGACGACCGCGAAGCGGACCGGAGCCCCGGGACGGACCGGACCGGCCGCACCGGACGCCCGACCACCCGCACCGCGCCTCGTCGCACCGGCGGCGGACCACCGCCGGGCCAGGCGACCGCCGGGGCGCTGGCGACCTGCCTCGTCGTCGCCGCGGTGATCGGGTTCGCCGCGGGCGGCTGGTTCGGCTCCCGCGCCGACGACGACGGCGAGCCGGGCGACGCGCGCAGCTCCGACCCCGGCACGTCGGCGCCGGGCGAACCGGTCCCCGAGGAGGGCCTGACGCTCAGCGCCGACCCGGTCGAGGTCGCCCCGAACGACCTGATCGCGCTGGCCGGCTCGCTCGCGCCGGTCGAGGGTGGCATCGAGGTGTCACTGCAGCACAAGGTCGGCGACGGCGAGTGGCAGGACTACCCGGCCAGCCGGCCCATCACGCTGACCACCCGCGACGACGGCACGTTCAGCGGCTCCGTCGCCACCGACGCGCCCGGCCCGAACCTGTTCCGCGTCGTCAACGTCGACGACGCGGAGATGGTCTCGAACGAGATCGAGGTCATCGTCGAGGGCTAGGGTGTGTCTCCCGGGTCAGCCGAGCCGAGCCCGCAGCTGGGCAGCCGCCGCGACGACCCGCGGCCCGACGGTGGCGTCCGGCAGCGCCCCGAGCGCGATGACGCCGACGCTGGCCTCGACGCCGGGCACGCCGAGCACGGGCGCGGCGATGCCGCTGGCGCCGGTCTGCAGCTCGCCGGTCGTGCTGACGAAGTCGCGCGAACCCTCCCGCCCGGCGAGGACGGCCCGGCCGGCGGCGCCGCGTTCCAGCGGGTGACGCGAGCCGACGCGATAGGCGACGTGGTAGTCGGTGCGGGTCGGCTCGACCACGGCGACGGCCAGCGCCTCGGCGCCGTCGGCGATGGTCAGGTGGGCCGTCGCGCCGACGTCCTCGGCCAGCGCCCGCAGCACCGGCTGCGCCACCTGACGCAGCGACGGCTGCACGCTGCCGGCCAGCGTCAATACCCCGAACCCGACGCTGAACCGGCCGCCGGCGACCCGGCGCACCAGGCCGTGCTGCTCCAGCGTCGCGAGCAGCCGGTAGACGATGGTGCGGTTGACGCCCAGGACGCTCGACGCCTCGGCGACGGTGAGCCCCTCGCTCGATCCGGACAGGACCTCGAGCAGACGAAGGCCGCGATCGAGCGTCTGCGAGATCTCCACCACGGCGACAACCATAGAGGTTCCCCGGAGCCAGGTCCGGGGGGCGGTTTCGCGCGTACTGTGTCACGCAGATGACAATCCCGCTGCGTGAGCACGGAAAGGTCGGTCCGTCGATGAAGAAGCTGATCAACTCCCCCGACTCGGTCATCGCCGACGCGCTGCGCGGCATGGCCGCCGCCCATCCGTCCCTCGCCGTCGACCTGGAGAACCGGGTCATCTCACGGGCGAGCGGCGCGACCCAGGGCAAGGTGGGACTGGTCTCCGGTGGGGGCTCCGGACACGAACCGCTGCATGGCGGCTACGTCGGCTACGGGATGCTCGACGCCGCGGCTCCGGGCGAGGTCTACACGTCGCCCGTGCCCGACCAGATCCTCGCCGCCACGCGGGCCGCCGACAGCGGCTCGGGCGTGCTGCACATCGTCAAGAACTACACAGGCGACGTGCTCAACTTCCGCATGGCGGCCGAGCTGGCCGAGGACGAGGACGTCCGCGTCGTCAGCGTCGTCACCAACGACGACGCCGCCGTCGAGGACTCCACCTACACCGCCGGCCGCCGCGGCGTCGGCGGCACCGTGTTCGTCGAGAAGATCGCCGGCGCCGCCGCCGAGGAGGGCGCCGACCTCGACGCCGTCGCGCGCATCGCCACCCACGTCAACGAGGTGACCCGGTCGTTCGCCATCGCGCTGCACGCCGGCACCGTCCCGGCGGCCGGGAAGCCGGGCTTCGAGCTGGCCGAGACCGAGGTCGAGCTGGGCGTCGGCATCCACGGCGAGCCGGGCCGCGAGCGCGGCGCGATGGCGCCGGTGCACGACCTCGTCGGCTACGCGCTCGACGTCATCCACGCCGACCGGCCGGTCGCCGGCGACGTGCTGGTCATGCTCAACGGCCAGGGCGCCAGCCCGCTGATCGAGCTGTACGGCGCGTTCGCCGAGGCCGTCGCCTGGATCGAGGGCCACGGCGCCCGGGTCGCGCGCAGCCTGGTCGGCAACTACATCACCAGCCTCGACCAGCAGGGCTTCTCCATCTCCGTCCTGTCGCTCGACGACGAGCTGGTGCGGCTGTGGGACGCGCCCGTCGAGACGCCCGCGCTGCGCTGGGGACGGTGAGCATGGCGTTCGACGCACAGACGGCGACGGCCTGGGTCGGCGCGGCCGAGGTCGCCGTCAAGGCGAACGAGTCCCGGCTGACCGACCTCGACGCCGCCATCGGCGACGGCGACCACGGCGCCAACCTCGCCCGCGGGCTGGCCGCCGCCGTCGTCGCCATCGCCGACAAGCAACCGTCCACCCCCGGTGACGTGCTGGTCACGGCCGGTCGCGGCATCGTCGCCAAGACCGGCGGCGCGTCCGGCCCGCTATATGGCACCGCGCTGCGCCGGGCCGGCAAGGCGCTGGGCGATGCTTCCTCCGTCGAGGCCGCCGAGGTGGGTGAAGCGCTGGAGGCCGCGCTGACGGCGATCAAGGAGCTGGGCGGCGCGAACGACGGCGACAAGACGATGGTCGACGCGCTCACGCCGGCCGTTGCCGCGTTCCAGGCCGTCGCCGCCGACGGCGGGACCGTCGGTGCGGCGGCCGCCGCCGCTGCCGAGGCCGCCGAGACCGGGCTCGCCGCGACCGTCCCCATGCAGGCGCGCAAGGGCCGGGCCAGCTACCTCGGCGCGCGCAGCATCGGCCACGAGGACCCCGGCGCCGCGTCGACGGCGCTGATCCTGCGGGCGCTCGCGGAGGTCACCGCGTGACGGTCGGCATCGTGCTGGTCTCGCACAGTCCCGCGGTCGCCGGTTCCGTCGCCGAACTGGCGTCGGAGCTGGCCGGGCCCTCGGTCGCCATCCGGCCCGCGGGCGGCACCGACGACGGCCGGTTCGGCACCAGCATCGAGCTGATCGCCGCCGCCGTCTCCGCCGCCGACAGCGGCGACGGCGTCTGCGTGATCATGGACATGGGCAGTTCCGTGCTGACGTCGAAGACGCTGCTGGAGGACTGGGAAGACGAGGACGGCGGCCCGGTCGTCCGGCTCGCCGACGCCCCGTTCACCGAGGGCGCGGTGGCGGCGGCGGTGCTCGCCTCCACCGGCCAGGACCTCGACACCGTCGTCAGCTCCGCCGAGCAGGCCTGGTCGATGCGCAAGCTCTGACCACCCCGCCCCATGATCATCAACCTTTTGTGCTGTCCTGACGACGCAAAAGGTCGATGATCATGGGGCGGAGTCACTCTTGACCGGCGCTCCGCCCGCGGTGCACTATTTCACACATCACAGTTCACATCCGTCCATGGCGGACTCAGCACCCTGTTGTTAACGCTCACAATGAGGAGGGCGAATGAGCAGGAGATTCTCCCGGCGGGACGCGCTGCGTCTGGGGGCGATGGCCGCGGCCGCGCCGGCCGCCGCATCGGCCGTCGCCACCGCGGTCGCACCAGCACACGCAGCCGGCCCGGCCACCGCGGCCATCCCCGGCGGCGCACCCCGGCCCGGTTGGACGTCCGACGCGTGGGAGGTCCAGCCGTTCGCGCTGAACCAGGTCACGCTGGGCGACGGCGTCTACAAGGAGAAGCGCGACCGGATGCTCGACTACGCCCGCAACTACCCGGGCACCGGCGACGTCCTGGCGGGGCCGGACCGGATGCTGCACCTGTTCCGGGCCAACGCCGGCCTCCCCGCGCCGGGTACCTGGCCGGGCGGCTGGGACACGCCGAACCACCTGCTCCGCGGCCACTTCTCCGGCCACTGGATGACGATGCTGGCGCAGTGCTGGGCGGCCACCGGCGAGGAGCTCTTCCTGACGAAGCTGGACTACCTCGTCGCGGAGCTGGCGAAGGTCCAGGACGCGCTCGACCAGCGCGACTTCGGCCGCGTCGCCGGCCGGTTCGGCAAGGCCGTCAGGCTCAGCGACCCGCACCCGAACCAGTTCGTCACGCTCCCGCCCGACCTGAACGCCGGCCTCACAGACGCCACGTTCGCCGCATGGGTGAACCCGGCCGCGAACCAGACGAACGCCCGCATCCTCACCCTCGCTGCCAGCAGCCGCGCCTACCTGGCCCTCACCGCGCGCGTCTCGAACGAGGTCGGCCCCCGGTTCGCGATCACGGTCGACGGGGCCAACGCCGAGCAGCGCGTCGACTCGCCCGTCCAGCTCGCCCTGAACACCTGGAACCACGTCGCCGTCACCCTCCAGGGCGGCACCGCGAGGCTCTACGTCAACGGTACCGAGGCCGCCGTCAACACCGGGCTCACCCTCACCCCCGCCGCCGTCGGCGCGACGACGAGCAACTGGATCGGCCGCTCCACCAGCAACGACCACGCCCTGCTCAACGCCGCCGTCGACGACGTCCAGCTGCACGGCCGCGCGCTGACCCCCGCGGAGATCCAGGCGCTGACGACCGGATCCGTCGACGCCACCGCGCTGCGGGCCCGCTGGACCTTCGACGACGAGGGCGAGAGCGCGCCGGACGCGTCCGGGAACGGCCGGCACGCCACCATCGTCGGCACCGGCTACCCCGGCTACCTGGCCGCGTTCCCGGAGGGCCAGTTCATCCGGATCGAGCCGCCGATGGTGCAGCCGAACAGCGGCCCGAACGCCGTCTGGGCGGTCTGGTACACCCATCACAAGATCATGCGCGGCCTGCTCAACGCCTACGACCTCACCGGCAACGAGGACGCGCTGCCGATCCTGTTCCGCATGGGCGAGTGGGTGCACAACCGGCTCGGCCACCTCACGCCCGAGGGCCGCGACCGGATGTGGAACACCTACAGCGCGGGCGAGGCCGGGTCGATGAACGAGGTCATGGCCGAGCTCGCGTCGCACACGACGGATTCCGCACAGCGCGAGCGGTTCCTCGAGACCGCCAAGATGTTCACCTTCAGCACCCTGTTCAACGCCACGATCGACCAGGACGACCAGCTGAACGGGCGGCACGCGAACCAGTACATGGCGCCGAACATCGGCTACCTGCGCATCTTCGAGCACACCGGCGAGGAGCAGTACCACACGGCCGCCCGCAACTTCTGGGGCATGGTGGTGCCGCACCGCACGTTCAGCAACGGCGGCGCCGGACGCAGCGAGCACTTCCGCGCCCGCGGCGACATCACGTCCGGGTTCACGTCGGGCAGCGACCCGCGGCACGCCGAGACCTGCTGCGCCTACAACATGCTCCGCCTCACGCGGAACCTGTTCTTCCACGAGCCCGAGCCGGCCTTCATGGACTTCTACGAGAAGGCGCTGCACAACCAGATCCTCAGCTCGCGCCGCGACGTCGACAGCGTCACCGCCACTGAGGTGACGTACCACCAGAACATGTGGCCTGGGCGGTCGCGGCGCATCGGCAACACCGTCGAGTACAGCCGGTACGGCGGCAACGGCAGCTGCTGCAACGGCACCGGCGTCGAGAGCCACACGAAGTACCAGGAGACGGTGTTCTTCCGCTCCGCCGACGCCGGCGCGCTCTACCTGAACCTGTTCGTCCAGGCCACGCTGACCTGGCCGGAGCGCGGCTTCGTCATCGCACAGGAGACCGCGTTCCCGGCGGCCGGCTCGACCCGTCTGCGCATCCAGGCCGGCAGCGGCCCGCTCGACCTCAAGCTGCGCGTCCCCGGCTGGGCGAAGCAGGGCTACACAGTCGCCGTCAACGGCCGGGACCAGCACGTCGACGCGACGCCGACGTCGTACGTCACCGTCAGCCGCAACTGGCAGGCCGGCGACGTCGTCGACATCACCATGCCGCTGAGCTTCTGGGTCGACAAGGCGCTCAACGACAAGTCGGTGCAGTCGATCATGTATGGGCCGACGCTGATGGTCGTGCGCGACGCGACGCCGAGCTACCGCGAGCTGACGTTCTTCCCGCAGCTCGGGCTGGACGGCGACCTGGCGGCGGCGATCGAGCCGACCGACGCGTCGATGCACTTCACGACGCACGGCCTGCTGCTGGCGCCGTACTACGTCGCCGACGCGGTACCCGGCCAGTTCAACAGCTTCCACCCGTACGTGAAGCGGGTCGAGCCCGAGGTGGTGTTCCGGTCGCAGCGGACCGGCGTGCCGAACGACGCGATCCGCGACCAGCAGGGCGAGACGTTCCTCGACCGCGTCTGGGACGCCGCGCCGTTCGCGAACCACGGCGACCTCGTCCGTCAGGTGGAGGCCGTCTCCCAGGAGTGGGCCGACGCCGGCCGGCACACCCGGCGGCAGCGGCAGGACATCATCGTCGCGGCCGCGAGGGCGACGTCCGAGCTGTAACCACAAGACGGCGGGTGGATCACCGGCGGCCCCAGAACCCCGGTGATCCACCCGCAGCCATCGGTCAGAACTGCTCCTCCTCGGTCGACCCCTTGAGGGCCAGGGTGTCGCTGTCGGGGTTGAGCGCCGTCGACACCAGGTCGAAGTAGCCGGTGCCGACCTCGCGCTGGTGCTTCGTCGCCGTGTAGCCCAGGTGCTCGGCGGCGAACTCGCGCTGCTGCAGGTCGACGTACGCGGTCATCGCGCTCTCGGCGTAGCGGCGGGCGAGGTCGAACATGCCGTAGTTGAGCTGGTGGAACCCGGCCAGCGTGATGAACTGGAACCGGTAGCCCAGGTCGGCGAGGTCGCGCTGGAAGGTCTCGATCTCGGCGTCGTCGAGATGCGCCTTCCAGTTGAACGACGGCGAGCAGTTGTACGCCAGCATCTTGTCCGGGTACTGCTCGCGCACAGTCTCGGCCACCTTGCGGGCCAGGGCGAGGTCCGGGGTGCCGGTCTCGACCCACAGCAGGTCGGCGTACGGCGCGTAGGCCAGCGCGCGGGCCAGCACCGGCTCGACGCCGGAGCGGGTCCGGTAGAACCCCTCGGCGGTCCGCTCGCCGGTGAGGAACGGCTGGTCGATCGGGTCGACGTCGCTGGTGATCAGCTCCGCGGCCAGCGAGTCGGTGCGCGCGACGATGATCGTCGGGACGCCGGCGACGTCGGCCGCGAGCCGGGCCGCGTTGAGCGTGCGGATGTGCTGCGACGTCGGCACCAGGACCTTGCCGCCGAGGTGGCCACACTTCTTCTCCGAGGCCAGCTGGTCCTCGTAGTGGACGCCCGCCGCGCCGGCCGCGATCAGCGCCTTGGCCAGCTCGTACGCGTTCAACGGCCCGCCGAACCCGGCCTCGGCGTCGGCGACGATCGGCGCCAGCCAGTCGAACCCGGGGTCGGCGCCCTCGGCGTAGGTGATCTCGTCGGCGCGCAGCAGCGCGTTGTTGATGCGGCGGACGACGGTCGGCACCGAGTTGACCGGGTAGAGGCTCTGGTCCGGGTAGGTGTTGCCGGACGTGTTGCCGTCGGCCGCGACCTGCCAGCCGGACAGGTAGATCGCCTTGAGTCCGGCCCGGACCATCTGCACCGCCTGGTTGCCGGTGATCGCGCCCAGCGCGGCCACGTGCTCGGGCTGGTGCAGCAGCTCCCACAGCCGCTCGGCGCCGCGGCGGGCCAGCGTGTGCTCCTCGCGGACGCTGCCGCGCAGCCGCACGACGTCCTCGGCGGAGTAGGTGCGGCGCACGCCGGACCAGCGGGGGTCGCTCGCCCACTGTTCGGCGAGGGCGGCGGCCTCGGTGGTCCGGCGGTCCAGGGTCGTCGTCATGCTCACTCCCGTGTTCGGTGAATTGCTGACGTCCTCCACCGTGCGGCGGCCTCACCACCTCCATCCACCGCTAGAGTGGGTGAAGATTCACCGAATTTCACTGAATAGGAACTTCATGGCCGATCTCGACCTCGTCACCCTGGGCCGCCGCATCCGGCACGCCCGCAAGGCCGCCGGGCTCACGCTCGGCGCGCTCGCGACCGCCGTCGACCGCGCGCCGTCGCTGCTCTCGCAGATCGAGAACGGACGGCGCGAGCCGCGGCTGACGCTGCTGCAGGCCATCGCGACGGCGCTGGGCGTCGACGTCGCCGACCTGATGAAGCCGGAGCCGCCGTCGCACCGCGCGGCGTTGGAGATCGCGCTCGAGCACGCGCAGGCCGACCCGTTGTACTCGTCGCTCGGGCTGCCGCACGTGACGGCCGGCCCCACCATGCCGGCGGAGGTGCTCGAGTCGCTGGTCGGGCTGCACGGCGAGCTGCGCCGTCGAGCCACCGAGCAGGCCGCGACCCCCGAGGAGGCCCGCCGGGCCAACGCCGAGCTGCGCCGGCAGATGCGCGACCGCGGCAACTACTTCGCCGAGACCGAGCAGGTCGCGGCCGGCATCTCCCGCGCGGTCGGGCACGACGGCGGCCCGCTCACCGAGCGCGGCGTCGGCGAGCTGACCACGCACCTCGGCTTCACCCTGCATCGGGTCGCCGACCTGCCGCGCGCCACCCGCTCCATCACCGACCTCGAGGACCGGCGCATCTACCTGCCCGCGTCGGGGCGCGGCGGGCACGACCCGCGGACCATCGTGCTGCAGACGCTCGGCCATTTCGCGCTGGGCCATCGCGAGCCGGCCGACTACGCCGACTTCCTGCGCCAGCGGGTCGAGACCAACTACTTCGCCGCGGCGCTGCTGATGCCCGAGGCGGCCGCCGCCGACTTCCTGCAGCGGGCGAAGGCCCGGCGCGAGCTGGCCATCGACGACCTGCGCGACGTGTTCGCCGTCTCCTACGAGACCGCCGCGCACCGGTTCACCAACCTCGCCACCCACCACCTCGGGCTGCCGGTGCACTTCATGCGGGTCGGCGAGGACGGCGTCATCTACAAGGCCTACGAGAACGACGACGTCACGTTCCCCGCCGACGTCACCGGCGCCATCGAGGGCCAGCTGGTCTGCCGGTTCTGGGCGTCGCGGGCGGTGTTCGCCGCGCCCGACCGCTACGCCACCCACCACCAGTACACCGACATGGGCCGCGGCACGTACTGGTGCACCACGCACGTCGAGAGCACGCCCGAGGGCGACTTCGCCATCGACGTCGGCGTGCCGTACGCCCACTCGAAGTGGTTCCAGGGCCGCGAGACCACCGTCCGGGCCACGTCGGGCTGCCCCGACCCGTCCTGCTGCCGCCGCCCGCCGGCCGCGCTGGCCGGCCGCTGGAGCAGCCGGGCCTGGCCCAGCGCGCGGGTCCACTCGCACCTCCTGGCAGCATTGCCTCCAGGCACCTTTCCGGGGGTGGACGACACCGACGTCTACACCTTCCTGGAGCGACACTCCGGAGCCGGATCCGATTAACCGGACATTCTTCCGGAATCTGGTGACAGACCCACAAACTGTCGGTAGGTTCTGCTGTTACTCGGCCGGTGCGATCCACCGGCCCGAGGAGGGTCATGCAATACCGAGGGGCGATGGGGGCCGAAGGTCCCCCTGAGGCCTCGGTCCAGGGCTGATGTCGACTGGAGAGAGCTCGTGATCGTTGCATGACCCGACTCTTGAACAATGTTCAGGGCGACAGAGGGGATCCGCAGTGACGAGTCAACCCAGCCGACGCGCCGTCCTGGCGCTCGGCGCCGCCATCGTCGTGACGCCCGTGGTCACGACCGCCGCCAACGCCGCAGGCAGCCCCGTCCGGCCGGTCACGAACCTCGCCGGCGCGTTCGCCGCGGCGGCCCGCCGGCACAGCGTCCCGCGCGACCTGCTGGTCGCGCTCTCCTACACCGTCACCCGCATCGACGACCACGCCGGCCAACCCAGCCAGGCCGGCGGCTACGGCGTCATGCACCTGATCAGCAACCCGTCCACCGACACGCTGGGCACGGCCGCCGCACTCACCGGCCACGGCCTGGACGCACTCAAGACCGACGTCGCGGCCAACGTCGACGGCGCCGCCGCCCTGCTGCGCTCGCTGGCCGACGAGGCCGGGCTGACCGCCGCCGGGCGCCGCCGCATCGACGCCTGGTACGAGCCGGTCGCCCGCTACTCCGGGTACGCCGACCCCTCGGTCGCCCGGCTCGAGGCCGACACCGTCTACGAGACGCTGGAGCGCGGCCTGGCGCTGCAGTCGCACGGCGAGACCTACACCGTCGCCGCCCGCCCGGTCGCCCCCGAGCACGGCTCGTTCGCCACCGTCCCCACGCTCGACCAGCGGTTCTCCGTCAAGAGCGACGACTACGGCCCGGCCCGCTGGGTGGCCGCCAACTCCGGCAACTACCGCGTCGCCAACCGGCCGAGTGACTACGCGATCGATCGGGTTGTCATCCACACCGTGCAGGGCTCGTACGCCGGCTGCATCTCGTGGTTCCAGAACCCGAGCGCGAACGTCTCCGCCCACTACGTCATCCGCTCGTCCGACGGCGAGGTGACGCAGATGGTGCGCAACAAGGACGTCGCCTGGCACGTCGGCAACACCAACAACCGGTCCATCGGCATCGAGCACGAGGGCTGGGTCAACGACCCCGCCTGGTACACCGAGGCCATGTACCGCTCGTCGGCCGCGCTGACCCGCCACGTCTGCGACCGCTACGGCATCCCGCGCACCCGCACCAACATCATCGCGCACAGCGAGGCCCCCGGCGCCACACACACCGACCCCGGCCCGAACTGGGACTGGAACCGGTACATGGGCTACGTCAACGGCGGCACCCCGCCGTCGTTCAGCGTCATTGTCGACAACGGTGGCGCGTTCACCGCCAGCGCCAACTGGGTGACGGCGTCGGCGCCCGGCCAGTACGGCAGCAACCACCGGCACGTGCAGCCGGTGCTGGCCAGCGACGCGGCCTGGTTCAGCGCGAACATCCCGTCGGCCGCCAACTACCTGGTCGAGGTCTGGTACCCGCAGGACCCGGCGAACAACTCCCGCACGCCGTACATCGTCGCCACCCCGAGCGGCAACCAGACGGTCTACGTCGACCAGCGCAGCAACGGCGGCCTGTGGGTCTCCATCGGGACGTTCGCGCTGGCCGCCGGCAGCCGGCCGGTGGTCGGCGTCAGCCGCTGGACGTCGACGGCCGGCTCCATCGAGGCAGACGCCGTCCGCATCTCTCGTTAGCCGTTCCACCTTGATCATGTTCTCTCGCGGCGCCTCAGCGACCGCGAGGGAACATGATCATGAGCGTGTGCCGAGCCGTCAGCCGCGGGCGATGGCCCAGGCGCGGATGGTGTCGATGCGCTCCTGGATCTCGGCCGCGGTGGCGAGCGCCGCCGGCGGGCCGCCGCAGGTCTTGCGCAGCTCGGTGTGGATGACGCCGTGCGGCTTGCCGGTGCGGTGGTTCCAGGCGCCGACCAGCCCGTTAAGCTCGCGCCGGAGCACCGAGATCTGTTCGAACATCGCGGGGTCGCGCCCGCCGGCCGCCTGCGTGCCGTCACCCTCGCTCGACGGGGTGGCGGCGCGGGCGGCTTGCTGCTCGGCCTGCCGGCGGCGCAGCAGCGTGGTGACCTGGTCGGGCTCGAGCAGGCCGGGGATGCCGAGGTAGTCGGCCTCCTCGGCGGAGCCGGCCCGGGCCTGGGTGCCGAACTCGCCGCCGTCGTAGAGGACGCGGTCGAAGGAGGCGTCCGAGCCGAGCGCCTCGAACGGGCCGAGGTCGTCGGTGCCGGTCTCCTTCTTCTGCGCCGCTTGCATGAGGGCTTCCTCGGCGGCGAGCGGGTCGTCGTCGGCGCCGGGCGGCTTGCCGAGGACGTGGTCGCGCGAGACCTCCATCTCGCCCGCGTACGAGAGCAGCGACGGCACCGTCGGCAAGAAGATCGACGCGGTCTCGCCGCGCTTGCGGACGCGCACGAAGCGGCCGATCGCCTGGGCGAAGTACAGCGGCGTCTGGGTGGCCGTGGCGTAGACGCCGACCGCCAGCCGGGGGACGTCGACACCCTCGGAGACCATGCGGACGGCGACCATCCAGCGGCTGTCGCCGTCGCTGAACTCGGCGATCTTCTTCGACGCCTTGGGCTCGTCGGACAGCACGACGGTGGGCGACTCGCCGCAGACGCGCTTGAGCAGCGACGCGTACGCGCGGGCGGACTCCTGGTCGGTGGAGATGACCAGGCCGCCGGCGTCGGGCACGTGCCGGCGCACCTCGGTGAGCCGGGTGTCGGCGGCCTGCAGCACCGACGGGATCCAGTCGCCGTGCGGGTCGAGCGCCGTGCGCCAGGCCTGCGCGGTGATGTCCTTGGTCAGCGGGTCGCCGAGCCGCGCCGCGACCTCGTCGCCGGCCCGCGTCCGCCAGCGCATCTCGCCGGAGTAGGCGAGGAACAGCACCGGCCGGACGACGCCGTCCTTGAGCGCCTCGGCGTAGCCGTAGGAATGGTCGGCGACGCTGCGCGGGATGCCCTGGACGTCGGGCGCGTAGGTGACGAACGGGATCGGGTTGATGTCGGAGCGGAACGGGGTGCCGGTCAGCGCCAGCCGCCGGGCGGCCGGCTCGAACGCCTCGCGCGTGGCCTCGCCCCACGACATGGAGTCGCCGGCGTGGTGCACCTCGTCGAGGATGACCAGGCTGCGGCGGTTCTCGCAGCGGGCGCGGTGCAGCATGGGGTGCGCGGCCACACCGGCGTAGGTGACGGCGACGCCGGTGAAGTCGCGGCTGGTGCGGGCCGTGCGGCCGCTGAACGCGGGGTCGACGGTGATGCCGACCTTGTCGGCGGCCTCGGCCCACTGCCGCTTCAGGTGCTCGGTGGGCGCGACGATGGTGAGCTGGTGGACGACCTTGCGGGCCAGCAGCTCGGCGGCGATGCGCAGCGCGAACGTCGTCTTGCCCGCGCCGGGCGTGGCCACGGCGAGGTAGTCGCGCGGCTCACGCGTCATGTAGTCCTCGAGCGCCGCTGCCTGCCAAGCGCGCAGGCGCCCCGCGGTTCCCCACGGGGCACGATCGGGATAGGCAGGTGGCAGGTGCTCAGCGGCCGAAGTGCTCACACATCTCCCGTGACGTCGACGTCAGACTTCCGGTCCGCCGGCGGCACTGCCGACACCCATGGATCGACCCTAACCTCCGGGACCGACAGCCCGCGGCCGGACGCGCTCACGCCGTCGGCTCGGCCGCGGGGCCGGGTGGCGGCGGGCCGGCGGTCATGCCGGTCGAGGCGGCGTCGGACGGCGTGCGGATGCGGCCGGCCGCCCATGCGCCGAACAGCGCCAGACCGGCCATGACCGCGATGATCACCAGGTACACCCAGTCCTCGACGGTGGCCTCGGCGATCGACTCCGCGTGCCCGGTGCCGAAGATCGTGCCGGCCAGCCCCACGAACGTCGCCGTGAACAGCGCGTCGCTGACCTGCAGCGCCGCCGAGTTCGCGCCGTGCTCCTCGACCGGCGACAGCTGGAACAGCAGCACGCTCATGCTGGCCGTCCCGATGCCCATGCCGAACGCGCCGACCACCCAGCCGATCATCACGACGTACGGCGGCACGGCGTCGATCAGCGCCAGCGACACGCTGCAGATGGCGATCGCGACGAACAGCCCGCCGGCGCGCACCAGCAGGTAGCGCGGCGCGACGGTGCGGGTGCGGCCCTGGTACCAGGAGCCGGCCGCCCAGCCCAGCGCGCCGCCCGTCAACGACAACCCGGCCAGCGTCGACGACAGCCCGCGCTCGGAGACCAGCAGCAGCGGCAGGAACGTCTCGGTGCCGAAGAACGCGCCCGCGTAGATGCCCCGCAGCGCGACGACGGTGGGCAGCCCGCGGCGGAGTGCGATGGTGCCCGGCGGCAGCAGCCTCGGCACGCTCCGCACCATCAGCGCCAGCGCGACGACGGCGACGCCCAGCCCGAGGAGGTCGGCGCGCGAGCCGGCGTACTGCAGCAGGCCGACGCCGAGGGCGGCGGCCGCGGCGAACCGCTTCCGCCCGGCCCGTCGCGGCGCACCGCCCGGCGGCGGCCCGTCGACCGCCTTGGCCGAGGGCAGCGCCAGGAAGACCGGGATCAGCACCAGCGGCGCGATGCCCAGGAACACCCACCGCCACGACAGCTCGTCCGTCAGCAGCCCCGCCAGCAGCGGCCCGACGATCGACGGGACCACCCAGGCGGCCGCCATGCCGGCGAAGATCTTCGGCCGCAGCCGCTCCGGATAGGCCCGCCCGACCACCACGTACAACGCGACGATGACCAGCCCGCCGCCGAGGCCCTGGATCGCCCGTCCGGCCAGGAACGGCCACATCGACTGCGCCGACCCGGCCAGCAGCAGGCCCACCGTGAACGACGCCGTGCCGAGAATCAGTGGCAGCCGCGGACCGGTGCGGTCGCACAGCTCACCCGAGACGACCATGGCGAACAGGCTGGTGGTGAAGAACGCCGAGAACGCGAACGCGTACAGGGCCATGCCGTCGAGCTCGGGCACCGCCGTGGGCATCGCCGTCGCGACCGCCATCGACTCGAACGCGACGAACACCACCGCCGAGACGATGCCGACCGACAGCCGCCGGTACCTCGGGCCGAGGATCCCCTGTGCCGCCTCGTCGCCCGACCGCTCCGTCACGAGCGAATCATAGCGACGCTGCCGACATGGTCTGATCGACTGCCCAGTCCGTAGACTGGGCGCCGTGAGCACTCAGCTGACCCCCGGCACCGAGACCATCGAGGACCGCCGCACCCAGCCGACCAGCGGCGACGGCGACCACGAGCGGTTCTCGCACTACGTGCCCAAGGACAAGCTCACCGAAGCCATGATCAACGGCACCCCCGTCATCGCCCTGTGCGGCAAGGTGTGGGTGCCCAGTCGCGACCCCCAGAAGTACCCGGTCTGCCCGCAGTGCAAGGAGATCTGGGAGTCGATGAAGCCCGGCGGCGGCGAGAAATCCTGACCCTCCTGTCACATTCGGGTCGCCAGAAGCACCCATAGGGGGTGTGAGAGCGACAACGACGACGGCGTCCGGGTCCGGCCGTGCCTGAGCGGCCCATCCGTGCGGCCGTCCAGGCCCTGACGTCCCTCCGCGCCGCCGCCGGCGCGGAGTTCGACGACCTGCGCGCGGCCACGGCCGGACGGGTGGACGTCGTCGGGCGGGCGGCTGCCGGTGCGCCGAACGGGCCGGCCGGGCCGAATGTGGCGGCCGTTCGGGCCGTGGCGCGGTCGCTGACCGAGCTGGCGGACCTCGCGCGGCCGATGGCGGCCGTCGTCGACGAGGCGGCCGAGTCGGCGCTCCGGGCGGTCGACGCCGAGGTGGCCCGGCTGCTGGCGTTGCTCCACGACACCCCACAGACGGGCCGCCGGCCACCACTCCTCGCACCCACCCCACCGGTGGCCGGTGGTCCCGCCCCAGCTCCGGCGCCGTTGCTCCCAGCGCCGGCGCCGGAGCCCGAGCTCACCCACGGCGTCCACTACGCCGAGCACCCGCTCACGCTGCCGGCGTCCGTCGGCCCCGAGTTCGTCCGGCAGGGCGGCATCAGCGACTGCCACCTCGTCGCGGCCCTGGCCACGGTGGCCGACCGCGCGCCGTGGCTGCTGCCGGCCGTGTCCGCCGGCGACGGCACTGTGATGGTCGACGTGCCGGGACGGCGGTACCGGCTGCGCCCGACGCTCCCGGTCGACGACGGCAGCGGCGAGCTCGCGTACGCCCACTCCCCCGACGGCTCGACGCTGGCGCCGTACGTCGAGAAGGCGTTCGCCGTCTACGGCGGCGGCTACGCCCAGCTCGGCCGCGGCGGCCTGCCGGTCGAGGCGCTGTACTGGCTCACCGGGCGGCCGAGCTACCTGCTGCGGGTCGCGAACGCCGGCGACGACATCGTGGCCGGGCTGGTCGAGTCCGGGCAGCCGGCGGTCGCCTGCAGCCGTCCCCTCGACGACGACCGGTTCGGGGTGGCCGCCGCGCTGCGGTACCAGCTCGCCCCGGTCGCCCACGCCTACGCCGTCCGCGGCCTCGACCCCGACGACCAGGTCCTGCTGCACAACCCCTGGGGCCGGCGCCACCCGCGGCCGGTCCCGCTCGACGTGTTCTGCCAGCTGTTCACCCGCATCGACTGGTGCGAGTCCGATGACGACGACTGACCCCGGCGCCGCGACGGTGCGGGTCCGGCTCGGCTACCCCGTGCCGGCCGGCGCCGCCTCCGTCACCGTCCTCGCGGTCGACGCACCCCTCATCTGCCTCGGCGTCGACGAGCCCGGCGGCCACGAGACCGCCGCCTGGTACGCGCCCGGCAACGTCCTCATGGCCGGCGGGGTCCGCTGGCGGGTGCTGAGCACCAGCCAACCGCCCCACCTCGCCCCCGACGCCCCTCCCGGCGCCGCCGGCGACCACACCGTCGCCGTCCTCGAACGCCTCGCGCCGTGACCGGCCGCTCTACGTCACGACGCCGTCCCGACCGCTTCGGTCAGCTCGGCCAGCACACGATGCACGTCGGCCCGTTGCCCGGCAGGCACATGAGCGTAGGCCTTGGTGGTGAGGTCGACGAGTGGCTCGAAGGCCGCGACCTTGGTGACGAAGGGTGCGGACTCGAGCACGGCGCAGACCGCCGCCAGCCGGCCACCCAGCTGCTCCGGGGACCAGAAGCCGTCCCGATCGCGCAGGATCCGCTCGGCCTCCCATGACAGCTCGGTGCGGGTCAGCTGATCCAGCAGCACGCCGCAGAACTCGTCGTCGTCCAGGCACCCACTCAGTGCTACCAGAGCCGCACTGCGCACGTCTTTCGCCGGATGGTCGCGCAACAGCCCGAGCATCGTCCGGCACGTCGACGCGTCCGCCGCGACCGCCAGTGCCTCGGCTGCGCCCCGCCGCACGTTGTCGTGCGGACTACTCCGGATCCGTGCGGCCATCGCCGCCAGGACGTCCTCGTACTCGGCGACACCCGTCAGCGCGTCGAGTGCCTCTCGGCGGACGAGTGGGTCCTCGTCGTCGAGCGCGCCGACGTACTTCGCCCGCACGTCGGCGCGTTCCAGGTCATCTGTCGCCAGCCGCATGGCGTGACGGCGAACCTTGGCGTCCGCGTCGGCGCCGAGCAACGCCGCCACGGCGTCGCCAACAACGGAGAGCGACCCCGCCTCGGCCATCAACCGGGCGGCCGGCAGCCACTCCCGCGCATCGCCGCCGCTGAGCAGCCGGATCAGCAGGACCCGCTCCTGTCGCGGCTCCAGGTTCAAGGTTCCGGTGAGCGCCCGGGCCGCTGCCATCCGCACATCGAGATCCGGGTCGTCTCGCACCCGCTCCTCGAATGCCGCCTGGTACTCGGCGGGCTCCGCCACTCGGCCGAGCGCTCGCACCGCCACGAACCGGACCTCTGGATCGTCGCTGTGGAGGAGGACGAGCAGACGGGCCTGCGCCTCGGCGGAGACGAGAATGTCGCCGAGCACACTGTCGACCCTCACCCGCACGATTGCTCCGGTGTCCGCCAGCTTCTCCACGAACAGCGCATGGACGTCCTCGTGATCGACCGCACCGGCCAGCGCCGCCAGCGCGCCGTCGACCGGCCACACGGACGCATCGGTCCGCGCCACCTCGATGAGCGTCTGCCGCACCAGTTCGTCGTCGATCGCGCCCGCCAGCGCTCCGGCTGAGGTTCCGCGGACCAGCGGGTCGACATCGCTCCGCGCAGCCCGGCAGAGGGCGCCGACCAGGTCCGGACGGCCTGCGGCTACCGGCGCCATGGCTCGAGCCACCGCTGTCCGGGTCGGCGCGTCCGGGTGGCCGTCCAGTTGAGTCACCATTGCGCGGCGCACCGACTGCTGATCGCACGCCCGCGATAAACCGTCGATCGCGGCGTCCCGGACCAGGCGGTCCCGGTCGGTCAGGCACCGCAGCAGCGCTTCCCGGACGTCATCGTGATCCACCGCGCCCGCGAGGGCCCGCACGATCTCGGCCCGCGACATCTGGTCGTCGGTCGCGAGGGCGGTGAGCAGCGCCGCACGCACGTCCGGGTGATCGGCGACACCGCCCAGCGCCTCGATCACGTCCGACGGGGTCCAGCGGCCGGTGTCGTCGAGCACGGCCAGCAGGGCGCGGCGCACGGAGTCACGCCGGGCGGCACCCGCAAGCGCCACAGCCAGATGGCTCTGGCCGACGCGAGCCGAGTCGAGCCGGTCGAGGACCGGCCTCAGTGCGGCCTCGCTGACAACGGGGGCCAGCACGCCCAGGGCTGCCACCGCCGGCTCCGAGAGTCCGGGCTTGACCTGGTCGGCCAGCAACCGGGCGATGATCTCGTCGACCTGGCCGGCCAGCGCGGGGACCGCGGCGTCGGGTCGCTCCGCCACGATCCGGGCGGCCGTGCGCAGGCCGAGGTGCAACGCGTCGGCGGGCAGGCCGAGCAGGTGGTCCAGCAGCGGCCGGACGTCGTGGAGCTGGCCGCCGAGCATCGGGATGACCTCGACCCAGTCGCGATCGAACCAAAGGTGCCGATCGACCGCGGCCAGCCAGTCGTCCTGGCCGCGCTCCTTCAGCTCACGGGCCACGAGGTACTCACCGATGGTCCGGTGCACGAAACGGTAGGGCGAACCGGCGTCGACCTCACCTCCGACCCGGGTCAGCAGGCCGGACTCCACTGCCAGCATCTGGACGACCGCACCGGCGTCGGCCGCGGTCTCGGGCCGGCTGCCGAGCACGTCCTCCATCTCCCGAACGCTCATCGTGTCGGCCCAGCCGCCGTCTCGCGTGGCGAAGTGGACGGCCAGGACACCGCTGAGCCGCTGGTAGCGCTCCACCTCCTGATCGTCCCGGCCGCCGGTCGCCGGCCTGGCTCGATCGCGGCGCAGGTACTGGTCGGTGATCCGCTCGAAGAGCTGCCAGCGCACCGACGGCAGCTCTTCGCCGTCGGCGGCCAGCGCACACAGCAACGACAACAGCAGCGGGTTGCGGGCCATCTCCGCCGAGGCCGGCTGGGCCAGCCGCGCGCGCAGCCGACCCTCCGCCTCCACGGGCAACCGCCAGCCGGCCACCGTCGCCTCGACGTCGTCCGGGTCGAACGGCCGCAGCTCGACCTCCGCCAGGGGCCGAGCCAGCGGCGGCGCGACGTAGCCGGCCAGCCTGCTCGTGATCACGCAGCGCTGGCCACCCGTTCCGTCGGCGGCCGGAGCGAGCATCCCGGCGAGCAGGTCGCGGACCCGGTTCTGGTCGTCGCCCTGCCGCAGCTCGTCCCAGGAGTCCAGCAGGATCACGGCGGAGCCGGAGTCGACCTGGTCGGCCAGCCAGTGGCGCAGACTCGGCGCCAGCCGGTGCCGCCTGCCGAGCACCTGGGCCAACGCCTCCCCGATCCTATCGCCGTCGGCCCGGGCCAGCTCGTCGCAGCGGGCCATGACCGGCAGCGCGAGATCGGCCGGCACGTCCGCCTCGGTCAGGGTCTCGAGGGCGGCGTTCGCCAGGCGCCGCGTCTCGGCGCGGATCAGCCACGACTTCCCCATGCCGGGATCGCCCAGGACGACGATGCGCGGCTCGGCGTGCACGACCTCGGGCCAGGGCAGCGTCGGCGCGAGATTGTGGTCACCGGGCTGCTCGTACATGGTCGCGTCCACAGCAGTGTTCTCGCCGTCGGCCCGGCGCCGGACGGCGGAGGCGCGCCGCACCTGGGTCCGGACCGATACCGGCCGGGTCAGCTCGGTGACGTCGTGATGGCGGTGGAGGTGCCGGGGCAGGACCTGCGGATCCTCAGTCGCCGCGACGATGCCGCGCAGCAACCGCTCGACGTCGGCGCGCAGCTCGGCGCCTGAGAGCTCGGGCAATCGGTCCGGCCGCGTGTTGGTGACCAGTACCGACAGCAGCTGCATGGTCAATCGGCTCTGCAGGTCAGCGGCGCGCATGACCTCGTCGACGAGGACGTCGGGGAGGATCTGGACGAAGCGGTCGACGTCGATGTCGGCCCGGAGCGCGTCGAGGTCGGCGTCGCCGGCGGTGATCGCCGCGCGCAGGTGCTCGTCGAGGCCGGCCCGCGCACGCTCGTCACCGAACGAATCCAGCGACGAGGTCAGGATCCGCGCCGCGTCGCCACGGAAGGCCTCGGCGAGGTCGCGGGCCAGCCGCTTACGGTCGATGGTCGCGCCCGGCCGCACCGTGGCGTCGATCCCGCGTTCCAGGGTCCTCTCGACCACCTCGCGCAGCCGACCGGCATCGGTGTCGCGGCGCAGCCTGGCCCAAGCCTTGCCGGCGCCTGAGGCGACGATCGTCGCTGCCAGCTCGGACAGGACGGCGATGGTCACCGGATCCATACGACCTCCAGGCGTCGCGGCGCGATCAACTGACGAGGGGCGGACAGACTACCGAGAGGCTGCTCAGTTCATCGAGGGGTCGGCGGGGAAGGTGGCCATCAGGGCCAGCCGGCCGCCCTGGCGGCGCAGGACGACGGGCCAGAGGTCCTGGGCGTCGGTGCGGAAGGCGTCGCCCGGCTCGGAGTCGACGACGAACCAGGAGCCCTCCTCGATCTCGCCCTCCAGCTGGTCCGGCGCCCAGCCGGCGTACCCGGCGAAGACCCGCATGGCCGTCACCGCGGGCTCGATGATCTCGGCCGGCGTGTCCAGGTCGACGACGCCGAGGCGGCCGCGGACCCGGCGAATGCCGAGCGGCTCGTCGTTGCCGCCGACGGCGACCAGCCCGAGCGCGCTGTCGAGGCTGACCGGGCCGCCCTGGAACACGACGCCGGGCTCGGACACCACGGTCATCCAGCGGGGCAGGACGTCGCCCACCATGACCTCGGTCGGCTTGTTGACCATGACACCGAGCGCGCCGTCACCGTCGTGCGAGAGCATGAGGATGACGGCGCGGTCGAACGTCGAGCCGCGCAGCGAGGGCGCCGCGACGAGCAGTTTCCCGGTCAGCGCCACAGTGTTCATGCCCACGTGTTCCATCGTGCCCGGTCGGCCCCGCCCGCGTCACCGAGGCGGCGCATCAGACCGGGATGGCCGGGAACTCGCCGGTCTCCTCGGCGACGCGCCTGATGGTCTCGACGCTGCCGCGCACGGCCTCGGCGACCGTTTCGGCGACGCCGGAGTGGAACACGCTGGGGACGATGTACGACGGGTTGAGCTCGTCGTCCTTGACGGTGGCGGCCAGCGCCCGGGCGGCGGCCAGCATCATCTCCGTCGTGACGGAGCGGCTGTGGGCGTCGAGCAGGCCGCGGAAGACGCCGGGGAAGGCGAGCACGTTGTTGATCTGGTTCGGGTAGTCCGACCGGCCGGTCGCGACGACGGCGGCGTACTCGGCGGCAGCCCGCGGGTCGATCTCGGGGTCGGGGTTGGCCAGCGCGAACACGATGGCCTTGTCGGCCATGGTCGCGACGTCGGCCGCGGTGAGCACGTTCGGCGCCGACACCCCGATGAACAGGTCGGCGCCGACGACGGCGTCGCGCAGGTCGCCGGTGACGCCGCGCGGGTTGCAGTACTCGAGGTACCACGTCGGCACGCCGGTGAGGTCGGCCCGGCCGGGGTGGATGACGCCGTTGATGTCGGCGGCGACGATGTCGGTGACGCCGGCCGCCACCAGCAGCTGGGCGATGGCGTGCCCGGCCGCGCCGGCGCCGGACATCGCGACCCGGATGGAGCCGAGGTCCTTGCCGACGACCTTGAGCGCGTTGTGCAGGGCGGCGAGCACCACGATCGCGGTGCCGTGCTGGTCGTCGTGGAAGACCGGGATGTCGAGCAGGTCGCGCAGCCGGGCCTCGATCTCGAAGCAGCGCGGCGCCGAGATGTCCTCGAGGTTGATGCCGGCGAACACCGGCGCGATGTTCTGGACGGTGCGGATGATCTCGTCGACGTCCTGGGTGTCGAGGCAGATGGGGAACGCGTCGATGCCGCCGAACCTCTTGAACAGCGCCGCCTTGCCCTCCATGACCGGCAGTGCCGCCGTCGCGCCGATGTTGCCCAGCCCCAGCACGGCCGACCCGTCGGTGACGACGGCGACCGTGTTGCGCTTGATGGTCAGGCGGCGGGCGTCGTCGGGGTTGTCCACGAGCGCCTGCGACACCCGCGCGACGCCGGGGGTGTAGATGAGCGAGAGATCGTCGCGGTTGCGGATCGGGACCTTCGACACGACCTCGATCTTGCCGCCCAGGTGCACCAGGAAGGTCCGGTCGCTGACCTTGCCGATGACGACGCCGGGCACCGAGCGCAGGGCCATGACCAGCTCGCCGGCGTGGGCCGACGACGTCGCGGCGCAGGTGACGTCGACCTGGATGCGGTCGGCGCCGGAGGCGGTCACGTCGAGCGCGGTGACGAGCCCGCCGGCCTTCTCGACGGCGGCGGTGAGCTGACCCACCGACGTGCCGCCCGCGGGGACCTCGAGCCGGACGGTGATCGAGTAGGAGACGCTCGGAACGCTGACCACGGTGACCCTTCTTGGCGAGATGTGAGCAGGACCACCGTAGATGATTCCGCACCCTCCGGGCAGGGGCGGGCGGCTTGCCCCAACAACCCTTACTCCGGGGCGGCGACGGGGTAAGGGGTCGCCGCCGCACGGGTGTGCGCAGACGCCCGATGCCGCGGGTGCGCCCTCAGCACGACTCTCGGGAGTACGAGATCCACCCGAGGGAGGCCATCATGATCGACAGCATCCGCGCCGAGATCGACTACCGGCAGGACCGGGTGCGGCGCGACGTCGCGGGCGCCCGGGGCGACACCGCGACAGACAAGGCCGAGGACCGCCCGGCAGGCCGCCGGGGCGACGAGCGTCGCTCCGGCCGGTCCACCGGAGGGCGGGTCGAGCCGGCCCGGCCGGCCGTCCCTCGTCAGCGGGCGCACAGCGGCGTCCGCTGACGAGGCGCGAAATGCTCAACGCGTTGTCAGAGGGGTATGCAAGCATCGGTCTCGTGCCCCGACTCGGAACCGGCGTCCCGTTCACCGCACGCAGCACCGAGTTCGCTCAGCTGCGTACGGCGCTCGACCGCGCCCGCGGGGGCACCGGCACCGCGGTGCTGGTCTCCGGCGACGCCGGCGTGGGCAAGAGCCGGCTGCTGACGGAGTTCACCGCCGAGGCCGAGGCCGCCGGCGTCCACGTGCTGCTGGGCCGCTGCGTCAGCGTCGGCGAGGCCGGGCTGCCGTACCTGCCGTTCAAGGAGGTCGTCGAGCAGCTGCGCCGGCTGCGCCCCGACCTCGTCGACGCCCGGCCGGCGCTGTCGGGCCTGATCGGGCGCACCGCCTCCACCGCGTCGCGGTCGGGTGAGGAGAACGACCTCGGGCAGTTGCAGCTGTTCGACGCCATGTTCACGGTGCTGGCCGAGCTGAGCGACGACGCGCCGGTGGTGCTCGCCATCGAGGACCTGCACTGGAGCGACGCGTCCAGCCGCGACCTGCTGTCGTTCCTGATCTCGCGGCTGTCCGGCCAGCGGCTGCTGGTGGTCGCCACGTACCGCTCCGACGACCTCCACCGCCAGCACCCGCTACGGCCGCTGCTCGCCGAGCTGGTCCGGCTGCCGGCCGTCGAGCGGCTCGACCTCGCCCCCTTCGCCCCGGCCGACGCGCTCGCGTTCGTCGAGTCGCTGGCCGACGGCGGCACCGACGCCGAGCTGCTGGCCGACGTCGCGGCTCGGTCCGAGGGCAACGCGTTCTTCGCCGAAGAGCTGGTCGCGGCCAGCGCCACCGGCTCGGCCGCCGGCATCCCCACCGCGCTGGCCGACGTGCTGCTGGCGCGGGTCGAGACGCTCAGCCAGGCCGCGCAGCGCGTCGCCGGCGCCATCTCCGTCACCGGGCGGCGCCACGTCCGGCACGCCGCGGTCCGCACCGTCGTCGACCTCCCCGACGACGAGCTCGACGCCGCGCTGCGCGAGGCGCTGCAGCACCACATCCTCGTCACCGACGACCAGGGCGGCTACACGTTCCGGCACGCGCTGCTGCGCGAGGCCGTCTACGCCGACCTGCTGCCGGGTGAGCGGGTCAGGCTGCACGCCGCCTACGCGCGCCGCATCGTCGAGCTGAAGCAGGACGAGCTGTCCGGCGCGCTCGCCTACCACAGCCTGCGCAGCAACGACCTCCCCGCGGCGCTGGCCGCGTCGGTGAAGGCGGCCGACGACGCCATGCGCGTGGGCGCGCTCGCGGCCGAGCTGCGCCACGTCGAGCAGGCACTCGAGCTGTGGCCCGCGGTCGACGACGCCAAGGCCCACGCCGGCATCGACGAGCTGGCGCTCACCCGCAAGGCGGCCTACGTCGCCGGCGCGGCCGGGCACCCGGAGCGGGCGCTCGCCTACGCCCAGGCGGCCCTCGTCCTGGGCGACCACGACCCCGACCCCGTCACCCGCGCCGACGTCCGCCGCCAGCTCACCGAGACGCTGCTGGCCACCAACCGCTGGACCGAGGCCGGGCAGACCATCGACGACGCCTGGGCGCTGGTCGAGCCCGAGCCGCCCAGCCGCACCCGCGCCTGGGTGCTGGCGCTGCGGGCCCGCACCCGGGTCGGCACCGAGGCGGAGCTGTCGCGCTCGTCCGCCGAGCAGGCCATCGCCGACGCCCGGGCCAGCGGCAGCGTCAGCGCCGAGTCCGACGCACTCATCACGCTCGCCTTCGACGACCTTCGCTCCGGCGCCGTCGAGGACGCCTGCGCGCTGTTCGAGCAGGCCAGGCAGAACGCCATCCGGGTCGGTGCGGCCAACGTCGAGCTGCGGGCCTCCTTCAATCTCGTCACCACCCGGTACGAGCAGGGGCTGCTCGACGACGCCGTCGCCATCGCCGACGCCGGTGTCGCACGCGCCGTCGAGCTGGGCGTCACCTGGAGCATGTACGGCCTGGAACTGCGCTGGCTGGGTGCCATGGTCCACTACGCGCACGGCAGCTGGGACGAAGCGCTCGCGGGCGCCAGCCCGCCCGGCGAACAGGTCTCCGACACCATCACCGCGCTGCTCGCGGCGTCGGCGGCCATCATCAAGGTCGGCCGGGGCCGGTTCGCCGAGGCGCAGCGCGACCTCGCGCGCATCCGGCAGGAGTGGCACCGCGACAGCCAGATCGCCCAGCTGTCCGGCGTCGCGGGCATCGAGATGGCCGGCTGGCAGGGCCGCCACGACGACGCCGTCCGGTTCGCCGACGAGGCCATCGCCTCCATGCGCAAGGGCGACGACGACCGCTGGCCACTGGGCAGCATCCGGCTGGCGGTGCTGGCGCTCGGCTCGCTGGCCGACGTCGCGCGCCGGGCCCGGCTCGAGCACCACGCCGAGGCCGAGGCGGCCGCCGTCGCCGAAGGACAGCGGTTCGGCGAGCTCGCCCGGCTCACCGCCCAGCGCGGCATCCCCCGCACCGACCAGCTCGGCCCCGAGGGCCTGGCCTGGCTGGCCCGCCTCGACGCCGAGGAGTCCCGGCTGGCCGGCGGCACCGACCCCGCTCCGTGGCGCGCGGTCGTCGAGGCGTTCGGCTACGGCGAGGTCTACCCCGTCGCGCTGGGCCGCTGGCGGCTGGCCGAGGCGCTCATCGCGACCGGCGACCGCGACGCCGCCACCGCCGAGCTGGCCGCCGCGCTCGAGACCGCCGACCGGCTGGGCGCCGAGCCGCTGGCCGCCGGCGTCCGCGACCTCGCCCGGCGCGCCCACCTCGCGCTGCCCGGCGCCGCGTTGCCGGCCAGCGGGCTACTGACGCCGCGCGAACTGGCCGTGCTCGAGCTGGTGGCCCGCGGCTACACCAACCGCAAGGTCGGCGAAGAGCTGTTCATCAGCGAGAAGACGGTCAGCGTGCACCTGTCGCGGGTCATGACGAAGCTCGGCGCCGCCAGCCGCACCGAGGCCGTCTCGATCGCGCACCAGCGCGGCCTGCTCGCCGACGCCGGCTGAGCGACCGTCACACGGCGGCCTCGTCGCGCCGGGCGAGGATCGCGTCGACCGTCTGCTCCGGCGTCAGGTCCGACGTGTCCAGCCACAGGCCCAGGCGCGGCGTCTCGGTGCGCAGCGACGTGTCGAGGTCGGCCACCGTCCAGGCGCCGTAGCCGGTCTTGCCCCGGCCGGCCTCCCGTGCCGCGACGGCGTCCGGGCTCGGCGCCAGCACGACGACGTGCAGCGGCCTGGTGCGCACCAGCTGTACGTACTCCGCGAGCACCGGGCCGATCACGACGTCCTGCACGACGGCGGTGAACCCGGCGGCCGCGTACTCGTCGGCGACGCCGGCCGCGATGCGGTAGCGCAGCCGCAGCTGCGCCATCCCCTCCTCGCTACCGGGGACGGGTTCGGCCCGGCCGGACACGATCGCCCGGCGGAAGGTGTCGCCGCGCACGTGCGCCGCCTTCGGCAGCCGTTCGGCCAGAGCTTGGGCGACGGTCGACTTGCCGGCCGCCATGATGCCGGTGATCAGGTAGACGCTGGACACGGGCGGCCACTCTGCCAGGCCCGCGCCCGCCCGTCACCGGGATTTCGCCCACCCGGACGAGCCTGGCCGTGCGCCGGCGGCGTGCGGACGTTCGCCGTCCCCCTGCTGCCCACTTTCTTAGCCGCGCACCCGCGCCTCAAGCGGACTATGGGGCGCTTCGCGCCGGCGACGACCGCTTGACCCGCGGGTCCGCGGTCTAAGTGCGGGCAGCTATCAGGGGACGGGGAAGAACCGGGCACACCTCGATCTCGGTAAGCAGTCGTCTCGGCCGCCGGATACTCAAAGAACCGACCGATACTCGAATTTCCGGCGAGTGGAGCCCAGATCAGGCCCGCATCCACCGGAAATTCGAGTATCCGCCAGTTTCACCAGCACGACGGTGTGACCTCACCCGTCACCGATACACCTCACCCGCCGAAAGACCGCACCCCGCACCGATCCGGCCACCATCCGGTCCACACACGAGCGAGGTGCACCGTCCCCGAGTGACGACGGACCAGTCCCCATGATCATCGGCTATCACCGGTGCCAGGACACCAGCGATCGCCGATGAGAAACGGTCGCCGCTGTGGCGGGCTGTGCCCGTACTACCCCCGTCCCCCTGATAGCTGCCAGTTCTTGGCCGCGTGCGCGCGGGTCAAGCGGTCATCGCCGGCGCGAAGCGCCCCATAGTCCGCTTGAGGCGCGGGTGCGCGGCCAAGACAATGGCCAGCAGGGGGACGGCCAACGTTGCAAACACCCTGGCCAACGCAAACCGCCCGGGACCCTACTTCATGCCGGTGGCGTTGCCGGAGCGCAGGAAGTACCGCGAGAAGAAGACGTAGACGATCGCGATGGGGATGGTCGAGAGCGTCGCCAGCGCCAGCTTCAGCGGGAACTGTTGCGATCCCTGCAGGTCACCCGCGGTGAGCCGGGCGATGCCGAGGTTCATCGTCGCGAGGTCGGGGTCGGACGTCGCGACCAGGAAGTGGGTGAACTCGTTCCACGAGCCCTGGAAGGACAGGATCGTCACGGTCACCAGCGCCGGGCGGACCAGCGGCAGGATGACGCTCCAGAACGTCCGAAGCACACCGGCGCCGTCGATGCGGGCCGCCTCGTCCAGCTCCGTCGGCACCGCCTCGAACGCCGTCTTCATCAGCAGGATCCCGACCGCGTCGCAGAACAGCGGCAGGATCATCCCGGAGTAGCTGTCGAACATGCCGAGCTCGTTCAGCACCAGGAACTTCGGGATCAGCAGCACGACGCCGGGCACGGCCAGCACCGCGAGCACGCCCGCGAAGACCACCGCCCGGCCGCGGAACCGCAGCCGGGCCAGCGCGTAGCCCGCGAGGCTGTCGATGATCAGCCGCCCGAGCGTCACCGAGATCGTCACGAAGAACGAGTTGCCCAGCCAGCGGAACACCGGCACGGAGTACGCCGGGTTGGACCCCGCGACGATCTCCCAGGCCGCCATCGACACCGGCGACGGGATCAGCGAGACGGGGTCCCCGACCGCGTCGGCGTCGGTCTTGAACGACGTCGCCACCTGCACGAGGAACGGCCCGAGGTAGAGCAGTGTCCCGAGCGCCAGCAGCCCGTAGCCGATCACCCGCACGACAACCTTGCGCGGCAGCGGGGAGTACCGGTCGGTCAGCACGACGGGGACGGCGTCGCGCGCCGGCCGGCTGGCCCGCCGTCGTAGCGTCAGCCCGCTCATGCCCGCCGCTCCCTTCCGACCCACCGCTGCACGAGCGTGAGGACGATGATGATCGCGAACAGCACGAACGCGACCGCCGCGCCGACGCCGAACTGGCCGTCGCCGAAGCTGCGCACGTAGGAGATGTAGGCCGGGGTCAGCGTCGTCTTGGCCGGCGCGCCCTGCGACAGGATGAACACCTGGTCGAACACCTGCCAGCTGCCGATCAGCGCCAGCGTGATCACCAGCACGAGGCTGCGGCGCATCAGCGGCAGCGTCAGGTACCGGAACCGCTGCCAAGCGCCGGCGCCGTCGATCGCCGTCGCCTCCTCCAGCTCGACCGGGATGTCCTGCAGCCCGACCAGGAAGAACAGCATGTACGTGCCCGACGTCGTCCAGACCGTGAGCATGATCAGCGTGCACATCGCCACCGACGGCCCGGAGAACCAGTCCCACAGGCTCAGCCCGCCCAGCGTCGTGTCCGCCAGCGCGCCCGGCGCCGCGTCGACCCCGAACCACGAGAACACGATGTGCAGCACGCCGCGCGGGTCGGTGAACCACGACGGCCCGTCGACGCCCACCCACGACAGCATCACGTTGACGACGCCGGCGCCCTGGAACAGGAAGAGGAACAGCACGCTGATCGCGACCGAGCTGGTGATGGCCGGGAAGTAGAAGATGGTGCGAAAGAAGGAGCGGCCACGCAGCACGTAGGAGTTGACCGCCATCGCCAGCACGAACGACAGCACGACCACGCCCGCGACGCCGAACAGCACGTAGTAGAGCGTGTTGCGCACGCTGAGCATGAAGTCGTTGCGCAGCAGCCCGGCCTCGGTCAGCAGGTTGCGGTAGTTGTCCAGCCCGACGAAGTCGGCGTCGCCGGAGAACGGGCTGGACTGCCCGTTCCAGTCCAGCAGGCTGACCCACGCCGCCATGAGGATCGGCGCGAACAGGAACACCACCAGCACGATCACGGCCGGCGCGACGAACAGCCAGCCGGCGCGACGTTCCTGGCGCAGGTGTCCGGAGGCCCGGCGTCGGCGGACCGGCCGGTGCCGGTCCGCCGACGTCTCCCGGGTGACCGTCGCGGTCATGTCACTCCTGGGAGAGGAGCGCTTCGCCGTTGGTCTGCAGCGCCTGCAGCGCCTGCTCCGGGGTGACGGTGCCGGCGGCCATGCCCTCGAGCTGGGTGTTGAAGTCGGCCAGGACGGACTCGAAGCCGGGCACCGCCACCTGGCTGCGCGCGTTCTCCATGCCCTCGGCGAAGGCCGCCTTCTCCGGGAACGTCTCGGCGTTCCAGTCGGCGAGGCTGGCCCGCGACGGGATCGGGCCGAACGCCTCGGCGAACGCCTCCTGCTCGTCCGGGCTGATGAGGTAGTTGACGAGGTCGACGGCGGCGGCCTGGTTCTCGCTGTCGGCGGCGATGCCCCAGCAGTTGGTGAACGCGGTCGACGCCGGCCCGCCGGGACCGGCCGGCATCGGGACGGCGGTCCACTGGCGGTCCGGGAAGTCGTTCTGCAGGGCGCCGACGATCCACGCGCCCTCGATGGTCATGGCCGACTTGCCGCTGCCCAGCGCCTCGCCGCCCCACGCCGCGTCGATGTTGGGCGCGAACGCGAACGTGCCGGCGTCCATGTTCTGCTGGATGTACTGCAGCGTCGCGAGGTTCTCCGGGGTGTCCGCGGTGACCTCGGTCTGGTCGTCGTTCACGAAGAACCCGCCGCCGGACAGCATGAACGTGCCGACGGGGTTGTAGTCGCCGGTGAAGGCCAGGCCCACGCGGCCGTCGGCGGTGAGGGTCTGGGCGACGGCGGCCAGCTGGTCCCAGTCCTGCGGGTAGTCGGCCTCGGTCAGCCCGGCCTCGGCCCACGCCGCGGTGTCGATGACCAGCGCGTGCACGCCGCCGTCCTTGGGCGCGCAGTACAGCTCGTCCTCGTAGGTGAACGCGTCGCGCAGCGACTGGTAGATGTCGTCGGCGTCCTCGATCTGGTCGCCGTACGGATACAGCGAGCCGCCCTCGGCGAACATCCGGAAGCGGTCCGGGCTGACATAGAACAGGTCCGGCGGGTTGCCGCCGGCGAAGCCCTGCTGCAGCTGCTGCACGAGGTCCTGGGCGGGGATGACCTCGACCTCGTTGCCGGTCTCGTCGGCCCACCGGGCGGTCGCCTCCTGGACGGCGACCGTCTCGGCCTCGCCGGACGAGCCGATCATGACGGTGAGCGAGCCGCCGCCCTCGGTGGCGCCGGTGGCCTCGGAGCTGGCGTCGTCACCGCCTTCGTCGTCGTCGAAGCCGCTGCCGCAGGCGGCGAGCAGGGTGGCGGCCGCCACGGCCGTGGCCACGGCGAGTGGGGTACGGGCGAACTGTCGCATGATCAAGCCTCCGAGAGGGCGGCCGGCGCGGGTCCGGCGGGACGGGAGCTGGCCCGGACGACCAGCGTGGGGCGCAGCAGGCGATGCTCGGGGCCGGGCGGGGTCTCCACGGCGCCGAGCAGGCCGAGCAACATCTGGACGACTTCGCGGCCGATCTGGTCGATCGGCTGGGACAGGCTGGTGAGGTCGACGCCGGGCAGCCGGGCGGCGGGGGTGTCGTCGAAGCCGACGACGGCGACGTCCTCTCCTGGGCGCAGGCCGCGGTCGGCGAGCGCCCGCAGCGCGCCGTACGCCGACTCGTCGCTGACGCAGACCAGCGCGGTCGGCGGCTCGGCGCCGTCGAGCAGTGCGGTGGCCAGCGCGCGGCCGGTGCCGGTGCCGCCTTCGGCCCGGACGATCCGCGGGTCCAGGCCAAGGCGCAGGCAGGCCGCGGCGTACCCGGCGACGCGGTCGTCGCCGACGCCGGATCCTTCGGGCCAGCCGATGAACGCGATGCGGCGGTGGCCGAGCGCGTGCAGGTGCTCGACCGCCTCGGTCATGCCGGCCGCGCCGTCGACGTCGACCCAGCGGCCGCGGTCAGGTCCGGACCAGCTGCGGCCGAACGCGGCGAACGGGACGCCCTGGTCGGTCAGCCAGCCGGGCCGCGGGTCGGCCACCACGGTGTCGGTGAGGACGAACCCGTCGACCGCGCGCTGCGCCAGCAGCTCGGCGTAGCGGTCCAGGCCGGCCTCGCCGGCGGGTGCGGTGAACAGCAGGACGTGGAAGCCCTGCTCGGCGGCGGACTCGGTGACGGCGTGCACGAACCGGTCGAGGACCGGGTTGAGGTTGGCGGCGGCGGCCGGCTGGACGCAGTAGCCGATGAGGTTGCTCATGCGGGTACGCAGCGACCGGGCCGACCGGTTGGGGCGGTAGCGCAGCTCGCGGATGGCCTCTTCGACCCGCGATCGGGTCTCCGGCGCCACCCGGTCGGGCGCGTTGAGGACGTTCGACACCGTCTGCCGCGAGACGCCGGCCACCGACGCGACGCTCTCGAGCGTGGCACCACTCTCCGGTGTCGCCATCGGCCGTCCTCCTTGACGTGTTGAACGATCAAAATCCGATTGATAGCGTGGCGTTTGATCGTTCAAAGATGGGATCTGGTTCAGAGTTAAGAACGCGTCGACTGTTCTGTCAAGTCACGGAAGGATCACCGTGGTGACCGCTCCACCCGCCTCCGGCCCGGTGCCGCAGCCGTTCCTGCACGACCTCGTCAGCTGCGTCAAGGCGCCGACGGTGGCGCTGTCCGGCGCCGACGGGCAGATCCGGGCGGCGGGCGCGCAAGGCGTGCTCAGCCACGACCGTCGCGTCCTGTCCGAGCTGCGCGCCGACGTCGACGGCCACGAGCCCGAGCCGGCCGGCCACGGCCTGCGCGGCGCCGGTCACGCCCACTTCACCGGCATCGTCCGGCACCTCGGCGACCCCGGCGCCGACCCGACGGTGCGGCTGGAGCGCCGGCGGTTCGCCCGCGCCGACGGCATTGCGGAACGGCTGGAACTGGTGAACAACGCGCGGGTGCCGATCGCGGCCACGGTGCGCCTGCACGTCGCCGCCGACTTCGCCGCCGCCGACGCGATCAAGCAGGACGGCGCGCAGGGCGGCGGCCGCCCGCCCTCGTCGTCCGGGCCGGGTGTCGTCGCGTGGGACGGCGGCGAGCTGCGCACCGCACTCACCGCGCCGGGCGCCGCCGTCGAGCCGCACGACACCGGCGCCGCCCTCAGCTGGACCGTCGAGCTCGCGCCCCGATCGTCCTGGACCGTCGACGTCGACGTCACGACCGCCTTCGCCGACGGGCCGCCGGCCAACGCGTTCGGCCCGGCCGACGGCGCCGGGTGGGACGCCGTCGCCGTCACGGGGCGCTCCGACCTCGCCCGGCTGACCGAGCGCAGTGTCGACGACCTGAGCGCGCTCGCGCTGACGGACCCGCTGGACCCGTCCGACACGTTCCTCGCCGCCGGCAGCCCGTGGTTCTTCACCCTGTTCGGCCGCGACTCGCTCTGGGCCGCCCGGTTCACGCTGCCGCTGGGCACCGGCGCCGCCCGCGGCACGCTGCGCACGCTGGCCCGTCGTCAGGGCCGCCGGCACGACCCCGCCACCGCCGAGGCGCCGGGCAAGATCCTGCACGAGGTCCGCATCCCCGACGCCGGCTCCTGGCTGCCGCCGGTCTACTTCGGCACCGTCGACGCGACCGCGCTGTGGATCTGCCTGCTGCACGACGCCTGGCGCTGGGGGCTGCCGGCGGCCGACGTCGCCGAGCTGCTCGACCCGCTCGAGGCGGCGCTGCGCTGGCTGACGACCGACGCCGACTCCGACGGCGACGGGTTCCTGGAGTACGTCGACACCAGCGGCCGCGGGCTGGCCAACCAGGGCTGGAAGGACTCCGGCGACTCCATCCAGTACCCCGACGGGACGATCGCCGAGCCGCCGATCGCGCTGAGCGAGGCCCAGGCCTACGCCCACGAGGCCGCCCTCGCCGGCGCGGCCCTGCTCGACGCGTTCCAGCGCCCGGGCGCCGAGCCGCTGCGCGAGTGGGCGGCCGCGCTGCGCGAGCGGTTCGCCGCGCGGTTCTGGGTGTCGGACGAGAAGGGCCGGTTCCCCGCCATCGCGCTCGACGGGTCCAAGCGGCCGGTCGACACCGTGACGTCGAACCTCGGCCACCTGCTCGGCACCGGCCTGCTCGGGCCGGACGAGGCCGCCGTCGTCGCCGACCGGCTGGGCCGGCCCGACCTCGACGCCGGCTACGGGCTGCGCACCATGAGCGCCGACGCGGCCGGGTTCAACCCGCTCGGCTACCACGCGGGCAGCATCTGGCCGCACGACACCGCCATCGCGGTGCGCGGGCTGACCGCCGACGGCTTCCCCGGCGTCGCGGCGTCGCTGGCGGCCGGGCTGCTGCGGGTCGCCCCCGACTTCGCGTACCGGCTGCCTGAGCTGTTCGCCGGCACCGACGCCCGCGCCGGCGAGCCGGTGCTCGCCTACCCGGCGGCGTGCCGGCCGCAGGCGTGGTCGGCGGCGACGGTCATCGCGCTGCTGCAGGCGGCCCTCGGGCTGACGGCGGACGTGCCGGCCGGCACGCTGCGAGTGGCGCCCGACCCGGCGTTCG
Source organism: Jiangella alkaliphila (assembly GCF_900105925.1). Lineage (NCBI taxonomy): Bacteria > Bacillati > Actinomycetota > Actinomycetes > Jiangellales > Jiangellaceae > Jiangella > Jiangella alkaliphila. The sequence goes on from NZ_LT629791.1 coordinate 7,046,721, forward strand.
CCGCCTGGTTCCCGCTGCGGGTCGAGGGCCTGCGAGTGGCCGGCCACCCGCTCGCCGTCGCCGTCGACGCCGCGGGGAACGCCGACGTCCACACGTCAGCGCCGCTCAGGGTCGAGACGACCGCGTGACCGACGTGCGCCCGAACGTCGTCCTCGTCCTCACCGACGACCACGCGGCGCACGCGATCTCGGCGTACGGCAGCGAGTTGATGCCGACGCCGCAGCTGGACAGGATCGCCGCCGAGGGCATGCGGCTCGACGCGGCGTTCTGCACGAACGCTCTGTGCGCGCCGAGCCGGGCGGCGATCCTGACCGGCACCTACAGCACGTCGATGTACTACCGGTACTGGGACCACCTGGACGGCAGCCAACCACGTCCCCGCACACGTCGGCGTCCGGACGGCGACGAGCCGGTGGGCACCCCCTCGTCAGGACGCACGAAAATGGCCTAAAGTGCGCAACCATGGTCGAGTCATCCACCCCTGATGCCGCCACCGCCGTCGTCTCGGTGGTGGTCGACGCCGACCCGGACGACGTGTTCCCGATGTTCACCGAGCCGCGTCGGCTCGCGGGCTGGTACTGGCCCCCGGCGTTCGCCGCGATCTACGAGGTCGACGCCCGAGCCGGCGGCCGGTTCACCTTCCGCACCACCGGCCTGTCCGCCGGGCACAACGTCGCCGTGCGCGGCCTGTTCGGCGAGATCCGGCGGCCCCGCCTGGTGACGTTCATCTGGTCGTGGGACGGCGACAACGCGCCCGCCAGCCGCGTGGCCGTCCGGCTGGCCCCGTCGGAGCAGGGCGGCACCGAGGTGGTCGTGACGCACAGCCACAACCCCACCGAGGAGCAGCGCGACGACCACCTCAAGGGCTGGCACGACAGCCTCTCGCGCCTGGCCGATCACCTCGCGATCGGCTAACCTGAATCACATGCCAGGTCAGCGCTGGTTTAGCGGCCCCCGGTCGGCGAACGTCCGCCGCCCGGAGGGTGCGCACGCCTGACCCCTCCGCGGACGACCGGCCGGGGGAGTTCTCATCCCGCTCCCCACGCCCTCCGCGAAAGGCCTGGTCATGTCCACTTCTCTCGTCGCCTCCGGCAGCCGTCCGCAGCCGCTGTCGCTGCCCGCCCTGGTCGACGCGCTCTCGCTGCGCGACCTCACCGATCCCGCGCAGGGCCCACACGCCCTGCAGCTCCTCGTCACCGACGCCGCGTCCGCGCTGGGTGAGCGGTGGGACGCCGACGTCCGGCTGCTCCGCTCGCGGCCGGTCGTCGCCGTCGAGGACAACTACGACCGCCTCGGGTACCAGCGCGACGCGGTCTCGCGCGACGTCCGCTACACCCGCTACGTCAGCGACACCACGATGCTGCGCAGCCACACGTCGGCCGGGGTGCCGCCGGCGCTGCGGGCGATGGCGGCCTCGGCCGCCGGGCCGCCGTCGCGGGACGTGCTGCTGGTGCTGCCGGGCATCTGCCACCGCCGCGACTCCATCGACCGGTTGCACACCGGCACGCCGCACCAGCTGGACCTCTGGCTGCTGCGCCACGGCGGCCGTCGCCTCGACCACGACGACCTGCAGCAGCTGGTGACGACCCTGGTCGACGCCGTCCTGCCCGGCTCGCACTGGCGCTGGACGGCGACGTCGCACCCGTACACCACCGGCGGCCGCGAGGTCGAGGCCATCCACAACGGTCACCCGGTCGAGATCGCCGAGTGCGGGCTCGCGGCGCCGGAGGTGCTGACCGCCGCCGGCCTGTCGCCGTCCGAGTGGTCCGGGCTGGCGCTGGGCATGGGGCTGGACCGCGCGCTGATGCTGCGCAAGGGCATCCCGGACATCCGGCTGCTCCGCTCGGCCGACCCGCGGGTGGCGGGGCAGCTGCTGGACCTGACGCCATACCAGCCGGTGTCGGCCCTGCCGCCGGCCCGCCGCGACCTCTCCGTCGCCGTCGCCGCGGGCTCCGACGCCGAGACCCTCGGCGACCGCGTCCGCGAGGCCCTCGGCCCCGACGCCGACCTCGTCGAGGAGGTCGCCGTCCTCTCGACGACGCCGTACGCGGACCTGCCGCCGGCGGCGCGGGAGCGGCTCGGGATCCGGCCGGGTCAGGTGAACGTCCTGCTCCGCCTGACCCTCCGCCCCGTCGACCGGACCCTGGCCAGCGAGGAGGTCAACGCCCTGCGCGACCGCGTCGCCGCCGCCCTGGCGGAGCGATCGTGATCGGGTAATGGGTTTGCCGAGTTGGGCGTCCCCCTGCTGGGGACGGGGAAGAACCGGGCACAGCCCGGACCATTTGCGCCGTTCGCCGGAATTCTCCTAGCCGGCCTCGACCCGGGCGACGACAGCGAGACCTCACCCGCCACCGGCACACCTCACCCGCCGTAGGACCGCACCCGGCACCGATCCAGCCGCCATCCGACGCTCACGCGAGTGAGGTACTCCGCACGCGAGTGAGGACCGTCGCCACACTCCCCCAACTCGGCAAATCCCCCGCAGAAACCTCACCTCGCCGAGGCGACCGGCTCGGTCAGCGCGGTGTCGTCCGCCGACTCGCGCAGGCCGAACCGGGCGTGGACGCGGCGCAGCCACGCCGGCGCCCACCAGGTCGCGCCGCCGAGCAGCCGCATCGTCGCCGGCAGTAGGGCCCCGCGGATGAGCGTCGCGTCGATGAGGACGGCCAGCGGCAGCCCGACGCCGAAGGCCTTCATCAGCGTGATGTCGGAGACGAGGAACGCGAGGAAGACGATCGAGATCAGCACGGCGGCCGCCGTCACGATGCGGCCGACCTTCTCCAGGCCGAGCGCGACTGCAGCCACCGGCGAGGCGCCGCGGTCGTACTCCTCGCGGATCCGCGACAGCATGAAGACCTGGTAGTCCATCGCCAGGCCGAACGCCAGCGCGAACAGCATCACCGGCACCGTCGAGATGGTCGTGCCGGTGACGGTGAAGTCGAACAGGCCGGACAGGTTGCCGTCCTGGAAGATCCAGACCATCGCGCCGAACGTCGCGGTCAGGCTGAGCGTGCTCAGCACCAGCGCGAGGAACGGCAGCAGGACGCTGCCGGTGAGCAGGAACAGCAGCACGACCATGGCCAGGCCGACCGCGCCGAGCGCCCACGGCAGCATGTCCAGCAGCGACTCGTCGGCGTCCTCGGCCACCGCGGCGACCCCGCCGACCAGCGTCTCGGCCGGGGCGTCGACGGCGCGGACGGCGCCGACCAGCTCGCGGGTCTGCTCGACGGTGCCGGGCTCGGGCACGACGGACAGGTAGACGGCGTCGCCGGCGGCGAACCGCTCGTGCAGCGGCGACGCCGGCGCCACCTGCGCGCCCTCGGCGTAGCTGCCGGTGACGGTGTCGACGCGGCCGACGTGGTCCAGCTGCGAGAGCCGCTCGGCGTACGCGCCCGGCTGGGCCAGCCCGGACGGCGCCACCACCTGCAGCGCGTCCTGCTCACCTGAAGGGAAGTCGGCCTGGATCGCCGCCGCGACCTGCCTGGCCTCGGACGACTCGGGCATCACCCGCTCGTCCAGGTAGCCCAGCTTCATGCCGAGGAACGGCGCGCCGAGCAGCAGCAGGACCGCCGTCACGACGGTCGCGATCGGCAGCGGTCGGCGCATCACGAACATCGCCAGCCGGTGCCAGAACCCGCCGGCCCCGTCCGCACCGTCCGGCCCGGACGAGCGCCGCCGCAGCCGCGGCGTCCCCACCCGCCTCCCCAGCACCGCGAACAGCGCCGGCAGCACCAACAGCGACGCGGCCGCGGCCAGCAGCGCCGTCAGCACACCCGCGTACCCGATCGACCGGATCGCCGGCAGCGGCACCAGGATCAGCGTGGCCAGCGCGATGCACACCGTCAGTGAGGCGAACACGATGGTCCGCCCGGCCGAGCCCAGCATGGCCCGGATCGCCTCCGGCACCGTGCGATCGCCGGCCAGCTCCTCCCGGTACCGGTTGACCATGAGCAGGCTGTAGTCGATCGCCAGGCCCAGCCCGGCCAGCGTCACGACGTTCGCCGCGAACACCGACAGGTCGGTCACCTCGGCCAGCGCCCACAGCAGCCCCATGCCCAGCAGCGACGTCGTCGCCGCGACGGCCAGCGGCAGCAGCGCCGCGACGAACCCGCCGAACACCAGGACCAGCGCGATCAGCGTCACGGGGAAGACGATCAGCTCGCCGGTGACGACGTCGCGCTCGCTCTGCTCGGTCAGCTCGTGCGAGAACGCCGCGTAGCCGCCCACCTCGACGTCGACCCCGTCGGCGACCTCACCGCCGTAGGTGTCGGCCAGCTCGCCGACCCGCTCGTTGGCGGCGGTCTCGTCGCCGGTGATGGTCGCGAGGACGAGCGCGCGTTCACCGTCCTCGCTGCGCAGCTGCGGCTGTCCGGAGGCCCAGTACGAGACGACGTCGCGCACGTCGTCCTCGGCCGCGAGCCCCTCGGTCAACCGGACCCCGGCCTCGGCCGCGGTCGCGCCGTCCACACCGCCGGGCGCCGTCACCAGCAGCGCCAGGTTGGGCGGCGACTGGCCGAACGTCTCCTCGAGCTGGTCGGCGGCCAGCCCGGACTCCGACCCCGGGTCGTCGAAGCCGCCGGCCGACAGCTTGCCGAACAGCGACGTGCTGGTCGCCCCGCCGAGCAGTGCGAGCAGCACCGCCACGACCAGCACCGCCCGCCGCCGGCGCGTCACGAACTCCGCCAATCTCCTCGCCATCGTGTCTCCACCTCAGGTGCGTCGCGTCAAAAGATCCGCACACGAGACACGCGCCGCCCGCGGGACGTGACAGGCGCGACGCGGATCACACTCCGACGAGCGGCAGGACGACGTCGTCGACGATCTCGACGATGGCGGCGTCGGTGATCTCGCCGTAGACCAGCAGCTCGCTGCGCATGAGGTCGGGCGCCAGTCGCAGCAGCCGGGGCGAGACGCGGGCGAGGTCGACCTCTCCGCGGCGTTCCGCCCGCTCCATGATGGCGACGACCGGGCCGCTGCGCTGCAGCTCGGCCAGCTGCTCGCGGACGAGCGCGGCCAGCTCGGGGTCGCGCGCGGTCTCGGCGAGCAGCCCCCAGAGCGCGTCGATGCTGCGGACCGACGCACCGGCGGCGATGGTGCGCAGCAGCGCGAGCAGGTCGCCGCGCAGGCTGCCGGTGTCGGGCACGTCCTCGGCCGTCGGCGCATGGTGCGCCATCGCGGCCAGCACCAGCGCCGCCCGGCCCGGCCAGCGCCGGTAGAGGACGGCCTTGCTGGTCCGGGCCCGCTCGGCGACGGCGCCCACGGTGAGCCCGGCGTACCCGGACTCGGCCAGCTCGGCCCAGACGGCGTCGACGATGGCCGCCTCGAGCGCCTCGCCGCGCCGGCGGGTCTCCGTCACCGCACCCTCCAAGAGACGTTGCGTTTCTTATCGCCTGTAGCTTACAGTCCAAGCATCATAAGATACGCACCGTTTCTTATCGGAGGACGAGATGCCCGAACCGACCCCTTCCCCGCCACCGCCCGGCTGGCGACAGCTCGCCGCGGTGGTCGCCGGCCTGACGGCGTTGCTGGTCGTGCTGCTGTCGGCGTTCGCGCTGCCGCCGCTGCACTCCGAGCCGCACGACGTCCCGGTGGCGGTCGCCGGAGCGCCCGGTGACGCCGCGGCCGTCACCGAGGTCGCCGCCGACCTGGACGCCCGCGGCTACGCCGTCACCGCGGCCGCCGACGCCGACGAGGCCCGCGCGCTGATCCTCGACCGCGAGGTCTACGGCGCGTTCGTGCTCGACGCGACCGGCCGCCCGGCCGAGCTGCTGGTCGCGAGCGCCGCCGGCAACGCCGTCGCGACCGGGCTCCGCGCCCTGGGCGCCGAGCTGGGCGCCGACGCCGTCACCGACGTCCGCCCGTTCCCGGCCGACGACCCCACCGGTGCTGGACTGTCCGCGGGCGCGCTGCCGCTGGCCCTCGGCGGCTGGATCGCGGCCATCGTGCTGCTCATGACCGTCCGGGGGGCGGCCCGGCAGGCGGCGGGCGCCGCCGGGTTCGCCGTCGTCGCCGGGCTGGCGCTGACCGCGCTGCTGCGGTTCGGGTTCGGCACCTTCGACGGCGCTTACTGGGCGACGGCGGCCGCGGCGGCGCTGGGCATCTCGGCGACCGCGTGGGCGATCCTCGGGCTGCGGACGGCGATCGGCAACGCCGGACTGGCGGTCGGCGCCGTGGCGCTGATCCTGCTCGGCAACCCGCTGTCCGGGCTGGCCAGCGCGCCGGAGCTGTTGCCGGCCGGCTGGGGGACGCTCGGCCAGCTGCTGCCGCCGGGCGCGACCGGGAGCCTGCTGCGCTCGGTCGCGTACTTCGACGGCGCCGGCGCGGCCGGGCCGCTGCTGGTGCTGGCCTGCTGGCTGGCCGGCGGGGTCGCGCTCTTCGCGCTGGGTGTCCGGCGGGCGCAGCGTGCGGCCGCGGCCGCGGCGGCACCGTCGTCGGAGGTGGCGGCGTGATCCCGGCGACGATGCGCGCGGCCCGGCACCATCGCTACGGCGACCCGGACGTGCTGCGGGTCGACACCGTCGACGTGCCGCGGCCGGGCCCGCGGGAGGTGCTGATCCGGGTACACGGCGCGAGTGTGAACCCGAGCGACGCACTGTTCCGGTCCGGCCGGCTGCGGGTCGGGCCGGGCGACCGGGTGCTGATCGTCGGCGCGTCCGGCGGGGTCGGCTCGGCGGCGGTACAGCTGGGGGTGGCGATGGGCGCGGCGGTCACGGCGGTGGCCGGGCCGGGCAACGCCGGCCTCTGCCGCGAGCTGGGCGCTTCCGACGTCCTGGACCACAGCGCGCCTCTGCCACGCGCGGACCTCGCCTTCGACGCCGTCGCCGACCTGCACGGCGCGCAGGCCCGCGACTACCGGCGGCTGCTGGCCCGCGGCGGCCGGATGGCCACGACGGCGACCCGGGCGGTCCCGTTCGCCCTCGCGTCGGCACTGCTGCCGGGGCCGCAGATCCGCGTGGTGCAGGTCAAGGCGCGCCGCGCCGACCTCGTCGAACTGACCCGGTACGCCGACGACGGCGCGCTGCGCCCCGTCGTCCACCGTCGCTACCCGCTGGACGAGATCGCCGCCGCCCATCGCGCCGTCGAGACCGGGCACGCCCGCGGCAAGCGGGTGATCGAGGTGGCGTGACGTCACATCTCCAGGCCGCCGCGGCCCAGGACCGGGCGCACCTCGACCCGGCCGGCCGCGGCCTCCGGCGTCCGCGCGGCGTGCCGGATCGCGCAGTCCAGGGTCTCGCACTCGACCAGGTAGAACGCGGCCGGCTGCACACCGGCGCCCGGCAGCGGCCCGTCGACCACCGTGCCGGCGTCCACCCGCTTCGTCTGCGACGGGTCGGCCAGCGTCTCGGCCACGATCAGCTCGCCGCCGACGGCCAGGTCGCTGGTCAGCGCCGCATGCGCCTCGTGGCAGGGCTCGCCCGTGGGCTGGTCGCGGTAGATGAGGATCAGGTACTTCATCGGCTCGCCTCCAGTGCTCTCACCGGTACGTCGGAGCCGCCGCCCCGGATTCGACATCGCGGCCGTGGGCAACCTGGTCGGCGCTCTTTGCAATGAGCACCTATACGCACCGGTGCGTATAGGTGCTCATTGCAAAAGCGGCCAGCCGACCTCCCGACCTGCCCCGACACGCCGCCGCTTGCGCAGCCGCCGCGCCGCCATCTAATATGTACGAAACCGTTTCGTTCACTTAGAGGCCCGCCGATGACACCGCCAAGGGGAGAGCAGCGCGAGGACGCCGTCCTGCGGGCGGCGCTGGAGCTGCTGGCCGAGATCGGCTACGGGTCGCTCACCATGGACGCCGTCGCGGCCCGTGCCAAGGCGTCCAAGGCGACCATCTATCGGCGTTGGTCGGGCAAGGCGGAGCTGGTGATCGCCGCGATCGAGCGGCACACCGCCACCGCCGACCAGCCGGCGCCCGACACCGGCACGTTGCGGGGTGAACTGCTCGCGCTGCTGACGTCGATGCGCGACCGGCTGACCGGCGAGAGCGCCGCGCTGGTGCTCGGCCTGCTGACCGCGATGCGCGACGACCCCGCGCTGGCGGCGGCGGTCCGGGCCCGGCTGATCGGCGTGAAGCGCGACGCGTTCGCACCGGCGCTGCGCCGCGCGGCCGAGCGCGGCGAGATCACGACCACCCCCGACCACGAGCTGATCGCCGAGGTCGCCTCGGCGCTGCTGTTCTCCCGGCTGTTCGTCACCGGCGAGCCGCTCGACGACGCGTTCCTCGACCGGCTGGCCGACGCCGTCATCCTTCCCCTGGTCCATGGAGCGACGACATGATCCTCACCGTCCTGCTCGCGTTCGTCGCGGGCTTCTTCGCCGGCAACGGCCTGCCGTACTACGTCGAGGGCAGCACCGGCCGCACCACCAACCCCAGCCCCTTCGGCGACGGCGCGGTCGTCAACGTCGTCGTCGGGTGGGGCGGCCTGGTGATCGCCGGGCTCGCCTGGTACTTCGCCGACGTCGCCGAACACCCCTGGCCGGGCTGGACGGCCGCCGCGCTGGGCGTGCTCGCCGTCGGGCTCATCCACACCCGCACCTGGCGCGGCGACGTGTGGGGCCGGCGCCGCCCGTGGAACGCTACGAGCTGATCGTCACGCGGTCGCCGGGCCGCAGCCCGAGCTCCGCCGCCGCGCTGCCCCGGTTGACCGCCAGCGCGAGCCGTCCGGCGGAGTCGACCAGCAGCACCGGATCGCCCTCGGGCACCGCCGCGTACGACGCCGCCAGCGGCAGGTACGACGACCGCTCGCCGACGGTGACCCGCAGCCGCGCGTGCTCGTCCAGGTCCGCCGCGGTCAGCTCGGCGGCGCCGGCCGCCAGCGCGACGTTGCCGAACCGGTCGACGACGTGCACCTCGGCCTCGATGGTCTCGGGGCGGACCCGCAGCCACGGATCCGGCAGCCGGACCAGCGTCGCGACGTCCACCGGCGGGCCGAGCACCGACAGGTCGGCGCCCGCGGCCAGGTGCGCGGCGGCCGGCGCGAACACGTCGCGCCCGTCGAACGTCGTCGCGCCGGTGTCCAGCCGGAACTCCGGCGCCGTCAGCTCCACCGCCCGGGCCGCGCCGCCGGCCGCGTCGGCCGCCCACGGCAGCAGCCCGTTGTCGGGCCCGACCAGCACGTGCTCACCGGCGACGACGGCGACTGCGCGGCGCTGCGTGCCCACCTCGGGATCGACGACGGCCAGCAGCACCGACGGCGGCAGGTACGGCAGCGTGTCGGCCAGGACGACGGCGCCGTGCCGGACGTCCTGTGCTGGGACTTCATGGGTCACGTCGATGACCCGGGCCGCCGGCGCGATGCGGGCGATCACGCCGTGGCAGGCGGCGACGTAGCCGTCGGCCAGCCCGTAGTCGGTCAGGAACGCGACCCACGCAGCCGTCATCGGTTCACTAGCACCGCCGTCACGACGTCGTCCATGGCCACCAGCCCCGCCTCGGCGCCGCCGGCGTCGACGACGATGCCCAGCTGCGACCGCGCGCCGCGCAGCACGTCGGCGGCCTGGGCGAGGTCGGCGCCGTCCGGGATGAGCGGGACGGGCAGGGCGGCGGCGCCCGCGGTCCACGGCGTGCCGGCGGCCCGGGCGGTCAGCGCGCCGCGCACGTGCACGGCGCCGACCACCGTCCCGGCGTCGTCGCGGACCACGAGCCGGGTGTGTCCGCTGCCCCGTCCGACGTCGATGACGTCCTGCGGCCCGGCCGCCGCCGGGACCCACTCGATCCGCTTCGCCGGCACCATGACCGTCCCTACCAGCTGCTCCGGCGCGATCAGCGCGCGGGTGAGCAGGCCGTAGTCGTCGGCGCCGATCAGCCCGAGGCGATTGGACTCGCGCACCAGCTGGTGCAGCTGCTCGCGGTTGCGCATCGTGACGATCTCGTCCCGCGGCGTCACCCGGACCAGCCGCAGCAGCAGGTTCGAGGCGCCGTTGAGCAGCACCAGCAGCCAGCGGACTCCGAACGCGTACGCCCTGAACAGCGGCGCCAGGATCATCGCCGACTGCTCCGGATGCGCGATGGCCCACGACTTCGGTGCCATCTCACCGATCACGACGTGCAGGAACGTCACTCCGGTCAGCGCGATGACCAGCGCGAGGACGTCGGCGGTGCCGTCAGGCATGCCGACGGCATGCAGCGGCCGCTCGAGGATGTGGTGGAAGGCCGGCTCGGACACCATGCCCAGGCCGACCACGACCATCGTGATGCCGAGCTGGGCGCCGGCGAGCATGAGCGACAGCTCGCGGATGCCGGACAGCGCCGCCTTGGCGCCGCGCCGGCCGGCGGCGACCGCCCGCTCGATGCGGTGCCGCCGGGCGGCGACCAGCGCGAACTCGGCTGCGACGAAGAACGCGCTGGCGATCAGCAGACCGGCGGTGACGAGGATCGCGATGACCGGGCTCACTGGGTGGCCTCCGTGTTCCCGTCGGTGCGCACGAGGCCGAGGCGGTGCAGCCGCACCAGCTCCGGCACGTGCCGCGCGACCGTCACGACCTCGATCTCGACCAGGTCGCGGCCGTCGACCTCGGTGCCGACGATCAGCCGGTCGCCGGGCTCGGCGAACCGGCCGAGCTCGGCGACGATGAGGCCGGCGACGGTGTCGTAGTCGTCGGATTCGTGCAGCGGCAGGCCGGTCTGCGCGGCCGCCTCGTCGACCCGCAGCCCGGCGTCGAGCTGCCACCAGTCGCCGTCGCGGGTCACCGGGACGGCCTGCTGGTCGGTCTCGTCGGTGATGTCGCCGAACAGCTCCTCGGAGACGTCCTCGAGCGTGACGATGCCGGCCAGGCCGCCGTACTCGTCGACGACGCAGGCGAACTCGTCGCCGGCGTCCTGCATGCGCTCGACCAGCGCCGGCAGCGGCAGGCTGTCGGGGACCACCAGCGGCTGGCGGGCGATGTCACCGACCAGCGTGGTGTCGACGTCGCCGGGCGCGACGTACATCAGCTCGCGCACGCCGACGACGCCGACGACCTCGTCGGTCTCCTCGCCCCGGACCGGGTAGTTCGAGTGCCCGTGGGTGGCGACCAGTTCGACGACGGCGGCCGCCGTGGCATCGACCCGCACGCTGCGCACGTCCGGCCGCGGCACCATGGCCTCGCCTGCGGTGTGCTCGGAGAAATAGAGCGCGCGGCCGAGGATGCCCGACAGCTGCGACGACAGCGAGCCGCCCGCCTCGGACTCGCCGATGACGTGGCCCAGCTCCTCCAGCGTGGCGCCGTGGTGCAGCTCCTCGACCGGCTCGATGCCGACCTTGCGCAGCAGCCACGCGGCGGAGTTGTCGAACAGCCGCACCACCGGGCCGCTGACGGCCAGGTAGACGTGCGTCGACGGCGCCAGCAGCTTGGCCAGCCGCTCCGGCGTGGCCAGCGCGAGGTTCTTCGGGAACAGCTCGCCGAGCACCATCTGGATGATCGTCGCGACGGCGAACCCGACGGCGACGGAGACGCCCGGCACGGCGCTGTCAGGCAGCCCGACGGACTCCAGCAGCGGCCGCACGACCTGCGCGAACGCCGGCTCGGCGATGAGACCGACGATGAGGCC